>JAMJTX010000124.1 GCA_024281215.1 Candidatus Thiovulum karukerense
TTCTCAAATATGCAAAAGATTTAAAGTTTATATACTTTAATAAAGCTGGAGAGGAGCTACTAGGAATCTCAAGAGATGAGATGTTTGGCAAAAGTGACTATGATTTCTTTCCTAAAGAACAAGCAGAATCTTTTATAGATAGTGATAGAAATGTCCTCTCTCTAAATATATCCGCAAATATAAAAGAGGAGAAGATAGATGTACAGGGTCAAACAAAGATTCTACACACTAAAAAAGTAAGGATAGACGATCTGAATGGTAATCCGAAGTTTCTCTTAGGGGTATCAGAAGATATAACAGAGTCAAAAAGATTAGCTCAAAATTTAGAAGAGTTAAACAGAAATCTTGAACAGAAAGTAGAAGAGAAGACAAAAGAGCTTCAAGATAGCAAGAATAAATATAAATCTCTTATCGAAGATATGGGAGACAAGTTTCTTGTGATTAGCCATAAGCCTGATGGTGAAATTATCTTTCTTAGTAAAGCGGTCAAAAAATTCTTTGGAGTTGAGAGAGAAGCTGTTATTGGGCAAAACTTTGCCCATACAATAGATTGGACAAGAGGGTCTCTTGATAGGATCGCTTCTATTACCGAACAGATGTTAAAAGGTGAAATTGAATTTACTCAAAACATCTCATCATTTAACCATCCAGACGGAACAGAGAGATTTATTCAAGTCTCCGTACATCCAGTGCGAGATATTTATAAAAACATCATATCGATTGATGGTATTATTGAGGATATTACAGAGCAACATCTTCTAAAAAAGAGGATTATCAGAGCCAAAGAGTTGGCGGAAGAGGCGACAAGAGCTAAATCTAGTTTCTTAGCAAATATGTCTCATGAGATACGAACTCCTATGAATGGGATTATAGGTATGTCTCATTTGATACTTAAGACAGAGCTTAATGAAAAACAGAGAAGTTACATAAACAAGATTCACCTATCAGCCAATAACCTTCTAGGAATCATAAATGATATCTTAGACATTAGTAAGATAGAAGCTGGTAAATTGGAGATAGATAAAAGTAATTTCGATTTATTTAGTGTGATTGAGAGTGTTATAAATCTAATAGAGCTGAAAGCTGAAGATAAGTATCTAAATGTGGTGGTTGATTATGATCCAGATCTTGGCAAAATATATTATGGAGACTCCCTAAGAGTCAATCAGATACTTACAAACCTCCTTGGCAATGCAGTTAAATTTACAGACTCTGGTGAAATTGGACTGTTAGTTAAAAAAGGAGATGGTAGAGACAAGCTGAGGTTTGAGGTCTATGATACAGGTATCGGAATCACAAAAGAGCAGATGGATAGACTCTTTAAATCATTTTCACAGGCAGATAGCTCTACTACTAAAAAGTTTGGTGGAACAGGTCTTGGACTCGCTATAAGCAGACAGCTTGTAGAGATGATGAATGGCAAAATATGGGTTGAGAGTGAAGTTGGTAAGGGGAGTAACTTTATCTTTGAGATAGAGCTAGAGAAGAGAGATATTGAAACAAAATATACTATATTTAACAATAAACGAGTTCTGATTGTAGATGACCATCAAAGTTGGTTAGATGTATTGAGCCATCTTGTAGATAGGTTTGGTATGACGGCTGATGTTGTCCATAGTGGTAAAGAGGCGATAGAGATTTTAGAGAGAGACTCTGATAAGTTTGACCTCATCTTGGTAGATTGGAATATGCCAGAGATGGACGGTATAGAGACTTGCAAATATATCGAAGAGAGATTTAAAATTGACTCTAAAAAGATAGTTCTTGTAAGTGCTTATGAGAGAGACTCTTTAGAGGAGGCGGTAAAAGAGGTTAATATAGATCACTATCTCCATAAACCGATAAATCCGTCATACTTCAATGATATATTAAGTGAAATATTTCTAGGTAAATCGATTGGAATTAAAGCAAAACAAGATTTAAGTATAAATCTTGAGAATAGAATTAAGAGCCTGAAAGGTAGCAATATTCTTCTAGCTGAAGATAATAAAATTAATCAAGAGGTATTTTGCGATCTATTAGAGAGTAGTCAAATTAATATAGATATAGCCTCAAATGGACTGGAAGCTGTGAAGATGTTTAAAGAGAATAGAGAGAAGTATGAACTGATATTTATGGATATTCAGATGCCTGTGCTTGATGGATATGAGGCAACTAAAGAGATTAGAGATATAGACTCCGATATGCCTATAATTGCACTGAGTGCTAATGCTATGAGTACAGATGTAGAGAGGTCAAAAGAGTCTGGTATGAATGATCATCTAAATAAGCCAATCGATGTTGAGAAACTCTATAAAACCTTATTGAAATACTGCACAAAAAAAGTTGAACTTGAAACAGTAGAGAGATCCAAAAAACCTAGCACTCTCTTATCAACTTTTACAACTCTCGACACTGAGTATGGCTTAAGTCTAATGATGGGAAATGAGAAAGCCTATATTTCAATATTAAAAGGGCTGGTTTCATATAAAGAGCAGAGTTATAGCGACTTAAATGATGAAGAGTTAAAGAGGACTATGCACTCTCTCAAGGGTCTAACTGCAAGTGCTGGAGCAAAAGAGTTAAGCTTAATTGCTAAAGAGATTGAACAGACTTTAGATAGAGAGTTGATTCCAAGTTTTATAGAGAGTTTCTCTAAAGTGGTAGAGGAGATAGAGGCTAATTTGGTTAATGAAAAACAGGAACTTTTAGAGCTATCTCCAGAAAAAAGAGAGAAGCTTTTCCATCAACTAAAAGAGGCAGTTGAGAGCAAAAGAGCTAAAAGCTGTAAGCCTATCTTAGAGGAGATTGAGAGATATAGATTAGAAGGTGTAGATAAAAAACTATTTGAAGAGGTTAAAATTCTAATTAGTAGATTTAAATTTAAAGATGCTTTAAGGCTATTTGTAGAGAATTAAGAAAATTAGAGAGATAAAGGAGTTGTCTATTTGGAGAAGTTGAAAACAATATTGATAATTGATGACCTAGATGTAAATATAAATACTCTTATGGAGTTGCTAGATGATAAGTATGATCTACTCGCTTCCCTTGATGGACAAGGTGGATTAGAGATTCTTGAAGAGGAGAGTGTAGATCTTATTCTTCTCGATATTGTTATGCCGGATATGGACGGTTTTGAGGTCTGCTCCCTTTTAAAATCAAATAGTCGAACAAAAGATATTCCTGTTATATTTATTACAGCAAATAGTGATGAGGTCTCTATTGAGAAAGCATATGAGGTTGGTGGAGTCGATTATATAACTAAGCCTTTTAAAATGAGAGAAGTCCTCTCTCGAATTAATACCCATATATCTCTTTCAGAACAGCAGACAGTTTTAAAACAGGATCTTCAGAAAAATCTACTTCTTTTAAATCAATATAAAGAGGTTGTTGATAAGAGTACGATTGTCTCAAAAATGGACAGAAATGGAGTGCTGATATATGTCAATGATGCATTTTGTGAAATTTCAAAATATAGTGCAGATGAGCTTCTAGGCAAAAATCACTCCATTATTAGAGAACCTAAAAATTATAAAGAGACCTTTCCAGAGCTGTGGAGAGCTATTAACAATAGAGAAGTTTGGCAAGGGGAGTTACGAAACTTAGATAAATATGGTAACTTCTACTATGTGCAAACAACAATTATGCCTATTATCGATTTCCAAGGAAATATAGTCGAGTATATAAGTATTAGCCACAATATTACCGACATCTATAATCTTCAACAGGAGATTATTGATACTCAAAAAGAGGTTGTTTTTACAATGGGAGCTATTGGAGAGACAAGAAGTAGAGAGACTGGTCAGCATGTTAAAAGAGTGGCTGAATACTCAAGACTCTTTGCTAAATATCTTGGTTTAGATAGGGAGCGAATCGATTTAATTGGCGATGCCTCCCCAATGCATGATATTGGGAAAGTGGCAATTGATGACAATATATTAAAAAAACCAGCGAAACTAACAGATGATGAGTTTGCAGTTATGAGAGAACATGCAGAGATAGGGTACAAAATGTTAGCTCATTCTAATCGACCTCTTCTGAAAGTTGCATCAATAATTGCACTGGAACACCATGAGAGATGGGACGGTAAGGGTTATCCTAGAAGATTAAAGGGTGAGGAGATATCTCTTGAGGGGCGAATTACTGCACTGGCAGATGTATTTGATGCCCTAGGAAGTGATAGAGTATATAAACAGGCTTGGGAAGATGAGAGAATATATCAATACTTTAGAGAACAGAGAGGACAACAGTTTGATCCTCATTTAGTTGATCTCTTTTTTGAACACCTTGACGAAATTTTAGAGATTAGAAAAAAGTTTTCTGATGTGTTGTAAGATAGCCCAAGATGGTAGAATTATAGGCAAAATCGAATTTAGAAGAGAATTGAATGATAGATGCTAAAAATGCAACCCCATCAGAAATAGTTACATATTTAGATGAGTATGTGATTGGACAGAGTTCAGCAAAGCGGACAATAGCCCTTGCTCTGCGAACAAGATATAGAAGAATGCAACTCTCTCCAGATATTGTTGATGAGGTTATGCCAAAAAATATCTTAATGATTGGTTCAACAGGTGTTGGAAAGACAGAGATTGCTAGACGACTAGCAAAGATAATGAACTTCCCATTTATTAAAGTTGAAGCTTCAAAATATACTGAAGTTGGATATGTTGGTAGAGATGTTGAGTCGATGGTTCGGGATTTAGTTCTCTTCTCATACAATATGGTGAAAGATGAGTTTGAAGCTAACAGTAAAGAGGGTGTTGAGAGATATATTATCGAGAAGATTGTTGATAAGTTACTCCCTCCACCTCCAAAACTATCAACAACTTCAGATGAGAAGTATGAACAGCTAAGAGATAAGATGACGATGAGAGTTATCAATGGTGAGATGGACGATAAAAAGATAACCATTGAAGTATCAAAGTCTATGAATATGGGTGGTGATGAGAGCGGTAGCCATATTGAGATTGTAAAAATTCAAGAGAGCTTATCATCTATGTTTGATTCACTTGGCGTAAAAAAAGAGAAACGAGAGGTATCTGTTAAAGAGGAAAAAGAACTACTCAGAAATGAGGCTATCGACTCTATTCTTGATAAAGAGGATATGAAACGAGAGGCACTCAGAAAGGCCCAAGAAGAGGGGATTATTTTTATCGACGAGATTGATAAAATTGCTGTTGGTACTGGAAACTCATCTCGTACTGATCCAAATAAAGAGGGAGTTCAGAGAGACCTCCTTCCAATTGTTGAGGGTAGTACAGTCAATACAAAGTATGGTCAAGTAAAGACAGATCATATTCTGTTTATCTCTGCCGGAGCTTTTCATCTTAGCAAACCTAGTGATCTTATTCCAGAACTTCAGGGTAGATTTCCACTGAGAGTTGAGCTGGAGAATTTAACAGAGGAGACTCTATACAAGATTCTCACTCAACCTAAAAACTCTCTTCTAAAACAGTATCAAGCTCTGTTAGAAGTTGAAGATGTAAATTTAGAGTTTGATGAGAGTTCAATTAAAGCTCTTGCAAAGATTTCACAACAGGCAAATGAGAAGACAGAAGATATTGGTGCTAGACGACTCCACACTGTTATTGAGAAAGTTCTTGAGACTATCAGTTTTGAGGCTGAAAAATATAGTGGTCAAACCGTAACTGTTACGGAGGATATGGTTGAAAAAGAGCTAAGCGAATTCTATGAAAATGAGGATATTGCTCACTATATTCTTTAAAGAGAATCTCAAAATATCGGTTTAAAAAGTTTTGTAGTGTGAAGTTTCCGCTACAAAACCCCTGACTAACTACTCACATTCCCCCTATTTTAAATCTTATCTTTATACTCTTTTGCTAAAATTTAAAAAAATTGGAAAGGATTTTATTTAGATGAATATTCATGAATATCAAGCTAAAGAGATTTTTAAAAAGTATGGTGTAGCAACTCCACGAGGAATTATTGCTCACTCTGTTGATGAGGCAGTTAAAAATGCTGAGGAGCTAGGTGGAAATATCTGGGTTGTTAAAGCACAGATTCATGCCGGAGGTCGAGGTCTTGGAGGTGGTGTTAAACTTGCTAAGTCTCTTGATGAGGTTCGAGAACATGCAGATGCTATTCTTGGAATGCAACTTGTAACTCACCAGACTGGACCAGAGGGAAAACTTGTTCAAAAAGTCTATATTGAAGAGGGTGCTGATATTCAAGCAGAGTATTACCTCTCTGTCGTTCTTGATAGAGCAAGAGAGATGCCAATTATTATGGCTTCAACAGAGGGTGGTATGGATATTGAGACAGTTGCAGAAGAGACTCCTGAGAAGATTGTTACAGTTGCAGTTGATCCAGCTATCGGTATTCAAGGTTTCCACGGTCGAGAGTTAGCTTTTGGTCTTGGTCTAACTAAAGAGGAGCAGAAGCACTTTATGAAGCTTGTTGGCTCTTTATATAAGGCTTATATGGATACAGATGCTGAGATGGTTGAGATTAACCCACTTATCAAAACAGGTGAGGGTAAATTTATCGCACTTGATGGAAAGATGGGATTTGATGACAATGCTCTTGGAAGACATGCTGATATTGAAGCTATGAGAGACCTATCAGAAGAAGAGCCAACAGAGATTGAAGCTAAAAAATATGGTTTAAGCTATATTAAACTTGATGGTGCTGTTGGTTGTATGGTTAATGGTGCAGGTCTTGCAATGGCTACAATGGATATCATTAAACACGAAGGTGGAGAACCAGCTAACTTCCTTGATGTTGGTGGTAGTGCAAACCCTGAAACAGTTGCTAAAGGTTTTGAGATTATTCTTCAAGATCCAAATGTTAAAGCTATCTTTGTAAATATCTTTGGTGGAATCGTAAGATGTGATCGTGTTGCTAACGGTATTCTTGAGGCTACAAAAATCACTAAAGTAGATGTTCCTGTTGTTGTAAGACTCGATGGAACAAATGCAGAAGAGGCGAAGATTATTCTTCAAAACTCTAAAATCGATAATATTATCGCTGCTGAAAACTTAGTTGATGGTGCTCAAAAGGTAGTAGAGGCTTCTAAGTCAGTTAGTCTACTATGAGAATCTGGAGTGTTAATACTAATCAGTCTGACTTAGATGACTTTGGAGCTGAATTATTTCTAAATCAGAATAGAGTTGTTTTGTGGTGGAGAGAACAATTTAATGCTACAGATTTATCTATCTTAAAAACAGGTGATTTAATACTTGCTTATCATAATAAAAGAAGAATTATAGGTATTGGATTTGCTTTATCTGAGAAAAAAGTTCCACCAGCTTGTCTAGATAAAGAAGGTAAAGCAATGGAGGAATTTGTAGATATTGATTGGATTTTCAAAGGTCTAAATAATCCTATAAATTTAACAGATATTGAGTTGGAAAATAGTAGAGTAAAAATGTTTAATGGTTCTATTTTTGATTGGACTGAAAATATTGACTCTTTCAAGCTTTTGGCTGAAATTGGAAAACACAAAGTAAATATTTAATCAATGAAAAAAATTACTATTTTTCTAATTCTGATTTCATCAATTTATGGAGAAAGTTTAAGAAGTAAATTCTATTACGACTCTGTTTTGAGTTGCGATGAGGTTCGAGAGAAGATAGTTTTTGTAAAAGGTGAAATGGTAAAAATTGATAAGCAGATGGGACAAAGCTTCTTTATCTCTTTCAATTTACCAGCTATTGCTGATGATATCAAATATAGCGAACTAGAGGAGAGATTAGAGAATCTTCAATCTCTAGAACAAGAAAAATGTAGGGGTTTGAAATGAGTGCTTTTGAGTTAAAAGAGATTTTGCATAAACAAATTGATAATTTTAACGATGAGGTCTCTCTACAAGAGATTTTAGACTTTGCAGAATATTTACAAGAGAAAAGAGCTAAGCTAGAAAATAGAGAATTGAACTCTATCTCTATTAGTTCTCTTGAAAATATTTGGGACAACCAAGAGGATGCAATCTATGACAAGTTTCTACAAGAGATATGATGTCATAGTTGCAAAATTCTATTTTGCAAGTTCAAAAGTGTATAAAGTTAGACCAGCAGTTGTTATCTCGTCAGATTTCTATAATGAAAATAGTAGAGACAACTTGATAGCAGTTGCTATATCAAGTCAAATTGAAAACAGACTATCTTTTGAAGTTAAAATAGAGGATTGGAGAGAGGCAGGTTTATTGAAACCATCAATCTTAAAATCTAATATTGCAACAATCGAAAGGAGTCAAGTTATTCAAAAGCTTGGTTGCCTACAAGAAAAAGATAGAGAGGGCTTAGGCTCTCTTTTAGAAAAAATTTTAAATAAAGGATACAGATGAGTATTTTAGTAAATAAAGATTCAAAAGTTATCGTTCAAGGTTTCACAGGTAAAGAGGGAACTTTTCATGCGAGTCAATGTCTCGATTATGGGACTCAAATCGTGGGTGGTGTTACACCAAACAAAGGTGGTCAAGAGCATTTAGGAAAACCTGTTTTTAATACAGTATCTGAAGCTGTTAAAAATACAGGTGCAACTGTCTCTATGATTTTTGTTCCACCTGCATTTGTTGCTGATGCTGTTATGGAAGCTGCTGATGCTGGAATTGAACTTGCTGTAATTATTACAGAGGGTGCTCCAGTTAAAGATATGGGTATGGCGAAAGCTTATGCTACTAAAAAAGGTATGATGACAATCGGACCAAACTGCCCTGGAATTATCACTGCTGAAGAGTGTAAAATCGGAATTATGCCTGGATTTATTTTCAAAAAAGGGAATGTAGGTCTTATCTCTAAATCTGGAACTCTAACTTATGAGGCTTCTAATCAAGTTGTTAAAGAGGGTTACGGAATTACAACTGCTGTTGGTATTGGTGGAGACCCAATTATCGGTCTTTCTTATAAACAACTTCTTCCAATGTTTGAAGCTGATCCAGAGACAGAGGCGATCGTTATGATTGGTGAGATTGGTGGAGATCTTGAGATTCAAGCTGCAAAACTAATCAAAGAGCAAATCTCTAAACCAGTTGTTGCATTTATTGCTGGACAGACTGCACCAAAAGGTAAAAGAATGGGTCATGCCGGAGCTATTATCTCTGGTTCAGCAGGAACTGCTGCTGAGAAGATGGCTGCTCTTGAAGAGGCTGGTGTAAAAGTTGTTGTTTCACCTGCTGATATTGGTAAAGCTGTAAGAGAAGTTTTATCTAAATAGTTTAATCTTTAACTATACTGAACGAAGAGATAACTCTTCGTTCAGGTCAAGCTAGAAAAAAGTATCTACTCTTTTATTTGACCATTTCCATAAATTTTATATTTATAAGTTGTAAGGTCATCAATTCCCATTGGACCTCTTGCATGAAGTTTATTTGTAGATATTCCAACCTCTGCACCAAAACCAAAGACTGCTCCATCAGTAAATCTTGTAGAGGCATTTAGATATACACTACTTGCATCAACCTCATTCAAAAACTGTTCAGCAGTTGTGTAGTTCTCTGTAACAATCGCTTCCGAGTGTCCAGAACCAAATCTACCAATATGGTTAATTGCCTCAAAAACCCCATTTACAACTTTTATATTTAGGATATTTGCAAGATACTCTGTATTAAAATCCTCATCAGTTGCTTTCTCAATCTCCACAATTGATTGAGTAGTTCCACACCCTTTCATCTCTGTTCCAACCTCATCGAAACGAGCTTTTAAAAGAGGCAGAATCTCATCAGCAATTTTATAATCAACTAGAAGAGTCTCCATCGCATTACATACTCCAACTCTCTGGGTCTTTGCATTGATTGCGATATCGATAGCTTTTTCAAAATCTGCATCACCATCTATATATGTGTGACAGAGTCCTTTATCGTGTTTTACAACTGGAACGGTAGCATTACTATTAACATAACGAATTAGCCCCTCTCCACCTCTTGGGATAATTAGATCTACAAACATATCCTGCTTAATAAGATTTGCTACACCCTCTCTTGAGCTATCTGGTAGAAGAGAGATAATCTCTTTTGGAAGATTGTTATCTTCAAGAACCGACTGAAGAACTAGAGCGATTATCTTGTTTGAGTTCTCAGCCTCTTTTCCACCTTTAAGAATAGCAACATTCCCACTCTTAAAACAGAGACCAGCTGTATCACTTGTTACATTTGGACGACTCTCATAGATAATCCCGATAACTCCAATAGGAACAGATACTTTCTCAATCTTTAGACCTATATCATTAACCCAGCCATCTAAAACTCTGCCAACTGGCTCACGAAGAGATGCTATCTCTCTTAAAGATAGAGCCATCGCTTCAACTCTTTTTTGATCAAGAAGAAGTCTATCAACCATCGCTGATGAGAGATTATTCTCTTTTGCATAGTCTAAGTCTTTACTGTTTTCACGAATAATAGCTTCACTATGCTGGATTAGAGCATCAGCCATCTTATTTAAAATCTTACTCTTCTCTGAACCAGAGAGTTGAGAGATAACTCTACTACTCTCTTTTGCACTCTTTAAAAAATCAACCATAATATTTTCCATAACACTTTTATTAAAAATTATAGCCGAACATCTCTTTTACGATATGCCAAGATTGATACAGCACCTGTTACTCCAACTATATAATATACAAACTCTGGAATTGGAACAGGATCACCAGAGGCATATGAGTGCATTCCGCTTAGATAGAAATTAACCCCAAAATATGTCATCAGTACTGAAGTAAATGCTAATAGAGAAGCTAGAGCAAAAGCATAGTTTGAGTTAAATCTTGGAATAAATCTAAGGTGAATTACAACTGTATAGATAAGAATTGTGACCAATGCCCAAGTCTCTTTTGGATCCCAACCCCAGTATCGACCCCAGCTCTCATTTGCCCAAACACCTCCAAGGAAATTTCCAACTGTTAGCATTAATAGACCGATGATGAGGTTCATCTCATTTACGATAGTTAGCTCTTTGATTCGTGTCTCAAATCTATCTCTATTGCTCTCACTCTTTATTGCAAATAGGAGTAGTGTGATAAATCCTAAAACTGCTCCAAGTCCTAAAAATCCGTAACTAGCTGTAATTAGTGAGACATGAATAGTAAGCCAGTATGATTTTAAAACAGGAACAAGATTTGTAATCTGTGGGTCAAGCCAGTTTAGATTTGCCACAAATAGAGTAATTCCTGCAAGAACTGTTGTCGAACCCAATATAAATGGTGAAGACTTCGAGAAGATATAACCAGCAAATAGAGTTGCCCAACCGATATATATTAACGACTCATAAGCATCACTCCAAGGGGCATGTCCAGAGATATACCATCTCAGAACTAAACCAGCTGTATATAGAGCAAAGATAACCGTTATCCCGCTTTTAAGGATTAATATAGTTTTTCTGAAACCACCATCACCTTTAAGAAGTCGAATAAATCCAATTAAAAGCAGAAGAAGACCAGCTATCAGAGTATATGGAATCAGTTTTTGAAATATCTGAACTCGATTATAGAGAACCTCTCCAGCTATCTTCATATCATCAAGATATATATCTCCTCCATATCTTTTTTGAAAGTTTGATATTCCAATTAACCCCTTATCTGCATAGCTCCAATCTCCGTTTTGAAGAGACAAATCAACTGCCTGAAAATATCCAATTGTAGCTACCCTAACCTCATTTGAGATATTTGCATCAAAAGTTTGAAGTGCCTCAACAGTTCCAACCCACTTACTATTGCTATCGTTTGGTTTTGGGTAGATTCTTAAGAGAGTTCCACTATAAACCATATAGGCGATATTGACCCGCTCATCTATTTTAATAATAGCCTTTTCAAATTTTCCCCGTTTTTTTGGCTCAACTCGTGAAGCCTCGTTTATATATGGAGTGAGTTTATAACCCCCAAGGTTTTGAGGATCGTCAAAGAAGCTCTCAAATGATACATGCTTCTGAGCTTTATCAACTCCAATAATTTCATTAACTTTCTCATCATTTGTATAGATCATATTTATCTGTTTCCAGAGAGTTGGCTTAAGCACCATTCCAAGAATCACCTGATTGTGGTTGAGACCTGCAACACTACTTGAACGGTGAAGCTTATTCACTATCTCCATATTGAGAGAATCGAGAGGTTTCATTCTTCCGCCACTATCTTGAACAAGAAGTCCCCCAAAGTTATCCGCATGACTTTTATCAAATTTGAAGATATTCTCAATCGGTTCAATCTCAATCTTTTCAGCTTTGACCTCTGTTGAGAGTGGTGCGAGAGCTAATATAAATAGAGCAGATATTTTTGTTAAATCTCTTCGTAACTTCTGAAAACGACTCTTTGCCCCAAAAAATGCAACTCCCATTCCAAGAAACATTAGGATATATCCTATATATGTGATTGATGTTCCAAGCCAATCATAATTTACCGATAGAATTGTTCCCATCTCATCACCATCATAAGATGATTGGAAAAATCTATAACCTTTGTAATCTAATACATGATTCATAAAGATTCTATAATCCATATTGACTCCATTTTGAGGATCTTGAAGAGTTATCTCACTCGCATAAGATGATGGAGACATTGAACCCGCATATCTCTCAAGTTGAAAATCTCTTAAGTATATTGAGAATGGTAGAGTTATCGGTTTTGATCCGTAAGATATAGAGATATTTCTCTCTCCAACTTCAGTTGCTACTTTCTCCCCATAAGCTCCAGAACGACCAAACAGTGTTACCTCATCAAAGCTATCTCCAACTTTCACATCAAATATAAAAGCTGATTTTAACTTCTCTCGCACATTTTTTGGCTTATCCATATTTGAGACCAGTTGCTCATAAAATCCAAGTTCATAATCTTTAAAGACAAAAGATATATCACCAAATTTATAGAGAACTCTCTTCTCAACATCTCCATATGCTCTATCCTCCATTACAGAGAACTCCTCTTGGGTATCCATTGAGAATCCAGTTATCTCACCATCTGCAGATATCTTAAGCTCAGTATCGACTCTTGTGATATTGATAACAGTACTATTTCGCTCTCTATTCTTAATATATTCACTTTCAAAATTTATAATATAGAAACCTAAATCATAATACTCACCTTGATATAGTTCAATTGTCACAGGATCAAGATTCTCATCAATAGCAACTATCATAGAGAGCTTTGATTTGCCTTGATCATACTCATCACTCTTAAAGGTTTTATATGAAGCATAAGGGATATACTCTTTTAGTGACACTTCAACCTCACCATTTGTGAATTGAAAACTGTTTTCTGAGTAGTTTGAGAATAGCTGTGGAGTAGTGCTAACAACCTTACCATCAACCTCTATATCAATATAACTCTTCTCTGAAAGGATATAGTCCGAGCTACCACCCTCCCGAATATGCATTGTTCCTTCAAACCCATAGTATCTGGTGAAGTATGCTCCAACCATCACAATTAAGAAAGATAGATGAAATATTGAGACATACCACTTCTTAAACTGATACATCTTAAAACGGAAGAAAGATAGAAGTAGATTTAAGGAGACAAGGGTTAAGAGCATCTCAAACCAATCTGCTCGATAGACCTCAGCAAGAGCCGTCTCTGTACCGTAGTCATTTTCAATAAATGTAGCTACACCTATTGCGACTGCAAATATAAGAAGCAGAATAGCTGTTGTTCTCATACTTGAAACTATATTAAAGACTTTTTTCAAAAGATACCTCTCTGAAATTTTTGATTGATTATAGCCTATCCAGATATTTGAGGTTTCTTAAATTAAAAGTCAGGTCTATCGACAAAAGTTAAGTTATATCTTTACACTCTCGACACAGTTTTTTCACTCGTTCAAAGTCTTCAATAGTATCTACACCAACAGAACGATAGTCACTCTCAACCATTCTGATTTTATATCCATTCTCAATAGCTCTTAACTGTTCAAGCTTTTCACTCTCCTCTAAGAATGTTGGCTCTAGTTGGCTATATTCAAGAAGAAATGGTTTTTTGTATGCATAGATTCCTATATGCTGATAGTAGTTGTCAATCTCAATTTCACCATCTCTAGTAAATGGTATCTTTGACCTTGAAAAGTAGATAGCATTATCCTGTTTATCTTTTATCACCTTAACCACATTGGGATTATTAAGATCATCTTTTGAACCTATTTTATGCATTGCACTTGCAAAATAGACCTCATAATCATTTTTAAATAGCTCTACAAATGAGTTAATTAGAGTTGATTCAATCATTGGTTCATCACCTTGAACATTGATAATGAGGTCAGCATCAATAGATTTCACAGCTTCAGCAATTCTATCTGTACCGGATTGATGTTTTGATGAGGTCATAATCACATTTCCACCAAACTCCTCAACAACTTTTGCAACTACTCCGCTATCTGTTGCAACATAGATATCATCAATATATCTACTTTCACCAACTCGTTCATAGACTCTCTGAATCAGAGGCTTTCCACATAGATCTAAAATAACCTTATTGGGAAGTCGAGACGACTCCAATCTTGCAGGTATAACAACAATACTCTTCACCGGATTTTCCTATCTTGATATCTTAAGGTTTGACTCTACTTTTTCAAGTCCGCTAGTGCCGTCCAATATATATGGAGTGATAATGATAATCAGCTCCTCATTTCTTGCTATCTGTTTTTGAGAACGGAAAAAAGCTCCAATAATCGGAATGTGTCCAAGAAGAGGAACAACACTCTTTTCCACTGATTTTGATTTTGTAATCAAGCCACCTAAAATGACTCGTTTGCCATTATCAGTTGTAATTACTGATGATAGCTGTTTCTTTGTTAAGTCAGGTGGAACTTTTCTTGTTGTATCCGCAGAGACAGTTTGAACAGTTTGACTAACTGATGGATTAACATTAAGGGTAATCTTATTACTATTAGAGATCTCAGCAGTTATATCTAGTAGAATACCGGCAAACACACTCTCTATCTTTGTTGAGTTGAGAGTATTTGATGTACCTGCTGTTGTGTCTGTAATCTCAGTCTCCTCAATTGAGTAGAAATACTCATTACCAACAGAGATTAGAGCTGGTTGGTTGTTCATCGCAACAATCTTTGGATTTGAGATAGAGCTAACTTCACCTTGGTATTTTAAAAACTCAAGTATCTGCTCTACTGAAGCTGTTGTAATAACTCCTGATGGAATATCAGATAGAGGAGTTACACCATCGAGAGATATAGTATTATAGAAGCTGTTCCAGTTAATTCCTGTCATATTATTCTTATTAAGGCTGATGCTTAAGATATTAACATCAATTAAGACTTGTCGCTTTAACTTCTCCTCAAGCTTTAAAAGATAGTTCTCAACTCGCTTAAGTTGAAAAGCTGTTCCAGAGACTGTAACCATTCCAGCTTTCTCATTAACAATAGGGGCTTCTGCTCTGTAATCATCTTCAGGTCGAGTAGCAATTGATGCAACCTCATCTTTCAGGTCTTGCCAGAAGTTTTCAAAAACAGTCTGACTCTCTATCTTTGTTCCTACATTGCTTGTCCCACCAGATGAAGCACCCTCTTCACCACCAACCGTTACCTCTGTTGATGTCTCACCCTTTCTATTTGACGAGATATAATCTATGTGATATGTCTCTGTCTTAATATATGAGATTTTCAAAATATCATCTTCAAGTGAGTAGAAAAGATTGTTCTCATTTAAAAATAGAGATAGAACCTCATCAAGTCTCTTCTCTTTAATATAGACCCGACTCAACATCTTATTAAGAGTCTTATCAGTAACAGAAGTATCAATAATAAGGTTGAGTTGGCACACATCTGTAATCTGTTCAATAAAGTCTATGATTTTAGAGTCTTTAGTTGATGTGATATTAAACATCTTATATGTACAGATATTCTCACTCAATAGATATATTGGAAGTAGAAGTATTAAAACTATTTTTCCCATCAGATATTTTGCCCCTCTTCACTGCTATTAGATTGTGAAGTACCCCGCCGTAAACGGCGAGGCTTCCTAGACTGAACCTGCCCATGGGAAAAGATTTGGTTTTCATCAG
>JAMJTX010000125.1 GCA_024281215.1 Candidatus Thiovulum karukerense
CATTTATATAAACAAAAATTCCCCCTTTCAAAATATACAGGAGACAGATATTCATGAAAATTTATAGATATATACTCTTATCAACTCTCTTTGCAATACCTCTATTTGGTTCAAATGAGGCACTTGTCAAGAAGTTGATGGAGCTTCGTTCAGAGGTTGAACTTCTTCATAGTGAAATTGAGAATGAGAAAGATGACTACCGCTCAACAATTAAATCCCTCTCAATGCAGAAGAGTGATTTAGAGGCTCAAATCAATAGAAAAGAGACTCAACTTAAAGAGTTAAGACAGAGTGTCCAGAAGATAAAAGATGAGATTGAGAAACACTCATCTCAAAATGTAGATCTAAAACCAATTATTTTTGAGGCTCTACATAATTTAAAAGCCCATATTGAGAGTTCAATTCCATTTAAGAGAAAAGAGAGATTAAAAGATTTAGAGACTATCAACAATCAACTCTCTGAAGACCTCATCACACCTCAAAAGGCTCTCTCAAAATTGTGGAGTAGTTATGAGGATTCGATTAGATTAACAAAAGAGAATGGAATATTTAAAGAGGTTATTTCACTCGGTGATAACTCAGTTCTATCTGAAATTGCCAAAATTGGAATGGTGATGATTTTCTTCCGAACTCCAGATGAGAGAGTTGGAAAACTTCAAAAGAGTGGAGAGCAGTGGGTATATGTTGAAACAGAAGATGAGATTCAAAGAACCCAAATACTGAACCTCTTTGATGCTCTTCAGAAGCAAATAAGAACTGGCTTCTTCACTCTTCCAAATGGTCTAATTGATATGAAGGTTAAGTAGTGAAAAATCTAATTTTTATATTGGCTCTTCTCTTTTTAGCGGTTGAGCTTTCAGCAAATAGTGATGACGAACTTATTAAAGCTTATAAACGAGAGTTTGCTTTTCTTAAAGAGCAGAAAGAGTCTCTCAAGTCTCAACTATCCAAAATTAAGAAGTCAAATAGTCGAGCAGTTGGTAGTGCTAAAAAAGATGTTGATAAACTTCAAAGTACTCTTTTAGGCTACAACATCAAGATAGAAGCTGAACAGGAGAAGCTATCTCGAGCAGAGATGAATAGAGACAGTGTCTCTGATGATAATAGTATGGTTGATGGTGTTCAGATGCAGATGAAGACATCTTTAAAAGAGCAGGGTGTAGATTTAGCTGAGGAGAAAGATAGTTCAAAATTCCTAAAAAATGGTTTCGAGACAACTCTTCCACTATTAACAAAACTTCAATCAATCTCAAAAGAGAGTGGAAACTTCTATCTTCAAGATGGTTCAGAGGTTGAGGGTGAAATTATTAGAATTGGAAATATTGCATCTTATGGTGTCTCAAAAAATAGCTCAGGTGCTTTAGCTCCAGCAGGTGATGGAAACCTAAAACTATGGAATGACCCTCTCTCAGTTTCAACAGCTAAAGCTCTCCTTAGTGGAAGATCTCCAAAAGAGCTACATATCTTTATCTATGAGACTCTTCAGAAAGATGTAGCCTACCGAACAGAGAAGACAGTTTATGAGGTTATCGATAGTGGTCGTCTTATCGGTTGGATAATTATGGGACTTGGTGGTTTTGCGATGCTTCTGGTCTTTATGAGAATCGGTCTGTTAATGTCATCAAACACAGATACAAAAAAGACAATTGGATCTATTATCAATAGTATTGAGGCTCACGACTTGCCATCAGCTCAACAGGCTCTTGAGAACTTTTCAGGTTCAACAGCAAGAGTTCTAAAAGCTACACTAAGAAACATTCATAGAGATAGAGACTTTGTTGAAGATATTATTGCTGAGAATATTCTCAATGAGAGTAGCCGAATTGACAGATTTGGAGCTGTTATTCTTGTTATTGCTGCTGTTGCTCCTCTTCTTGGACTTCTTGGAACTGTAACGGGAATGATTGCCACTTTTGATGTTATTACTGAGTTTGGAACAGGTGACCCAAAACTTCTTGCGGGAGGTATCTCCGTAGCTCTTGTTACAACTGAACTTGGACTTGTTGTTGCAATTCCTGCTCTTCTTCTTGGAAATCTACTTGGTGGTTGGGCTAACTCAATAAAAGATAGTATGGAGCAAAATGCTCTCCATATCGTCAATCAGTACCATAAAAGTCTAGCAGACAGAGAACGAGTTGAGTAAAAATGCTTCAGGAACTATTTAGAGAGTTTGTAGGGCATATGAATAGTGGGGGCTTTGTTATGTGGCCTCTATTCTTTGCAAACCTCTTTCTCTGGTATGGCTTAGGTTACCGCTTTCTTGTTCTTGGACGAGGACGAAAAAAGAGTGTTCGTCTTCTTATAAAAGCTCATGAGAAAAAAGGGGATAGAAAGAGATTAAAGGGGTTGTTGGATATGGCTATTCACGATGGACTTGAAGTCTATCACACCTTGCCATCTCGTAGATATCTTCGCCAAAACTTAGATGATGCTTTTTACATATATAGACAAGAGAGTCAAAGATACTCAATTTTAGTAAAGACAATTATTATTATCGCTCCATTAACTGGTCTTCTAGGAACAGTTATCGGAATGATAGAGACATTTGACTCACTAACAACAATGTCCCTCTTTACTCAAGGTGGAGGTATTGCTGGTGGTATTTCACAAGCTCTATTTACAACTCAACTGGGATTAGTTGTCGCGATTCCAGGACTTATTATTGGACGAATTTTAGACAAACGAGAGAGGCTCTTTAACTTCGAGTTGGAGCAGATAAAAGATATTCTTAGCACAAAAGAGGTGGAAAAATGAGATATAGAGAGAAGAAGAGAGATGATGTTGATGGAGTAGATATATCACCTCTAATTGATATGGTGTTTATCCTCCTTATCTTCTTTATGGTAAGTTCAACTTTTGTAAAAGATATGAAACTTGACTTAAATAGACCGAGTGCCTCATCAGCATCAAAGGCAAACTCAAAAATTATTAGACTCTATATTGATAAGTATGGAGATACATATCTTGATAATCAACCTGTGAAAGTTTGGGCGATTCAGAATAAGGTGAGAGACCTCTTGAGAGTGGCAACAGAGAAGTCTATTCTTGTTATCACAGATGAGGGTGTTTCAGCTCAAAAACTTATCGATGTTATTGACCAGTGTCGTTTAGCTGGAGGTGAAGATATAGCTGTCTCAACAGAGAGAGAGGCGGGGTGATGAACTCGCCAAAGAGTTACTTTTTAATCAGAAAGATAATTGCATCTATCTGGCTAGTTGTGGGAGCTTTTCTGTTGATAGCGACTGTTATCTTTATGAATAGAGATAGTGAGATGGAGGTTGAGAAGAAGACATCATCAGACAATATAGTTCAGATGGCAAAATTAAAACAGCCTGAGGAGAAACCAAAACCTAAACCGAAGCCCAAACCTCAAAAAGCTCAATCAACTCCACCAGCACCACTACCATCTCTTGGAGGTGGATTGTCTGGTCTGGACTTGGGACTTCCAGAGTTTGCAGTTGGCGAATTCTCCGCTGGTGGTGAAGCATCTCTTCTTGGAGATGTTGATAAGAATATGGTTATGACAGATGCAACTGTTGATGTTCCCGCAAAAGCGAAATCATATCCACCTCTTGAGTATCCAAAAAGAGCGAGACGAGATGGAGTCTCTGGTTATGTTCTTTTCAATATTCTGATTAATGAGCGGGGTGATGTTGAACAGCACTCAATTCTGGAGTCTGAACCAGCAGGTGTATTTGATATTGTGGCAACAACTGCAATAACTCAATGGAAATTCTCTCCTGCTCAATATAAGGGTCACTCTGTCAAACAGTGGGCTAAACAGAGAATCCGTTTCGATTTTCAATAGGAGAGATATTTGAAAAATATATTTAAACTACTAACCTTCACTCTATTTGTATCAAATTTAGTTGCAAAAGAGGCTGAGATTGACCATATGGCTCTTGCAACTCTAATGATTCAAGATGAGAACTATCAACGAGCAAAAATCTCTCTTGATGAGGTTGATACAACTAAAAAAGATTTTGATTTTGGCTACTACTACACTCTTCGGGGTATGGTCTCAATGAAGCTACTCGATTATAAAAATGCAATTGTTGAATTTGAGAGTGCTATTGAGAATGGTCAAACAGATAAAAGTATCTATCTCTATCTAATTGAGGCGAACTATAAACTAAAAGATTATCAGAAGACAGTTGAGGCTATCGAAAAAGCAGGAGATGTTGCAAAAGAGCGATCTCAACTCTTCTCAATTAAAGTTGACTCTCTCTGGAAGTTAAAACGAGAGGGTGAAGCTATCTCAACTCTAACAGAGGCTTTTCAACGATTTCCAAAAGAGTTCAATTTTTTAAAGCAGAAGTTCTTCTATCTTGTCTCATTAATGTTGTATCAGAGTGCTATTGATGTTGCAAATGAGTTTATTGAAAAGAGTGAGCCAAATGGAGAGACTCTAATCGCTATGGCTTCAGCACTTCAAAAGAGTGGGGAGTACCGTCGAGCAATTCTACTTCTTGAGGAGGCTCAATTAAGATTTAGAGAGAATCCAAAAATCTCTGCTCTTCTCTCACACCTCTATCTTAAAATAGAGAAGTTCTATCCATCTGCAAATCTGATGGAACGAGCTTCATACTTTGATATAAAACATAAAGCTGATAGCTCAGAGATGTATCGACGAAGTGGAGCATATCCACAAGCCCTCTATGTCAATTCACAGATTCTTGACCGACAGGAGAAGTTGAAACAGAGACTCTCAATCTATCTTGAGTCTGGAGATTTTGAACGAGCAATAGCGATGGAGGATAGTATGAGTCGAAGCGGACTTCTGGAAGAGAGTGAGGATATTCGATATGCCCTTGCCTATGCTCTCTATATGAGTGGGGATTTTATAGGGTGTGAGAAACATCTTCAGAAACTTCAAAGAGGAGACCTCTTTGTAAAGGGGATTGAACTACGAAAAAATATTGAGAAGTGTCGAGCCGATAGATGGAGTTGCCCACAATGATAAGATATATTCTACCAATAGTTATTTTAACAGTGGGACTCCTTGCTAAAGGTTCAATGGCTCTATTCCTATTTAAAGGTGATTTGCCACTTCCAAATAGTGAAATTATTATTGATAACAACATTACCAAAAAGACAGATAGTGATGGTTATCTCAAAATAGAACTTTCAGAGGGGGAACACCAACTTCAGATAGTTGCAAAAGATGGTGAGCAGAATCTAGCTTATGCGAAAAAACCTTTTATGATTAACAGCGGTGAGACGACTCAACTTATTCTTACTCTTGATGAACTCAACACAATTGCAAAAGAGGATAATGAAGCTCCAGAACTCAATCAAACAGTTGCTACTGAGGAGAACTTAACAGAAGAGATTGTTTATGGAAAACTAAATATCTCGATTACCTCATCAGAGAGCGGTGACCCAATCTCTGAAGCTCGGCTTTTTGTAAAGGGTAGTTCAGTTGATGGTGTTTCTAACCAAAATGGAAAGATAGATTTAGAACTTCCAGAGGGGAACTATACCATCTCCATTATCCACTCAAACTTCTCATCTCAAACTGTCCGAAATATTGTTGTCTCAGGAGATGTTCCAATCTCAAAAAATATTCAATTGACACCTGCAAGTATGGAGCTTCAAGAGTTTATCGTTCTTGCTCCACATATTGAGGGGAGTGTAGCCTCACTCACTGCTGAACAGAAGAAGAGTGATGTTATTGCTGATATTGTTGGTTCTGAGCAGATGAGTAAAAAGGGTGATAGTAATGCCGCCGCAGCTCTGAAGAGAGTTGCGGGATTAACTGTTATTGGTGGAAAGAGTGTATATGTTCGGGGGTTGGGAGATAGATATGCCTCAACTGAACTCAATAGCCTCCCGTTACCATCTCCAAATCCACTTAAAAGAGTTGTTCCTCTTGACCTATTCCCATCAGGTGTTATAGGGACTCTTCAAGTTCAAAAGACATTTAGTCCAGATATTACAGGAGCTTTTGGAGGTGGATATATAAATATCAGAACTCGAAATAGTGTAGATGAGGATTATGTAAAACTATCAACAGGTATTAAAATGCATAGCTCAACTGGAAAAGAGAGCTATACATATAAAGGTGGAGAGAGTGATTGGTTAGGAGTTGATAGCAGTTATCGACCTCTCCACTCTTCACTAATAGATTTTGGAAAGTTTGAAGTTGGAGCTAAACCGAATAACACTGGACTTCTTGAAGCTGATGAGGTTCAAGCTATGAAAGAGAAAATTAATAGCCGAGACTTTAATGTTAAAAAGAGGACTGTTCCAATAGGGGGTGATATATCTCTTGAAATATCTCAAAACTATGAAGTTGATAAACATAAGTTTGGTGTGTTAGCAAACTATAAATATTCAAATAGTGCAAAATCAACTGATTATGAGAGGTTTGATTATGAGGTTAGTTCCCTTGGAGTTCAAGATGAAGAGGCAAACTCCCAATCTATTTTAACTGTCTATAAAAACACTATTCAACAGGGTGGAATTGTTAATCTTAACTATGAGTATGAGTCTCTACTAATGAAACTGACAAAACTATATGTGCTTAATACAGTTAATCAGACTCGATTTAATGAGGGTACATTTGGGGAGAATGCTGTTGCTCGGAAAGATTACTATCTTGATTGGGAGGAGCGAGAGATTGATGTCAATCAACTTAGTGGTTCTCTGAAATATAACTTTAAACTAGATATGGAGCTTGGCTTTGGATTGGAATATGCAACATCATCTCTATATCAACCAGCCAATGTGAAGTATGCTTATGTAAAAGATAGGGTAGCTGAGAGGCGAGAAGGAATTGAGAGATATATCTTTGATAGTGCCTACAAGTCACTCGATATTGAGTCTCAAAATAGTGATGATGAGGTGACAGGCTTCTTTATCAATAATAAGTTTTTCTATCCCCTATTTAGTGAAAATGACTATCTTGAGATAGGAGTAATGAGTGAAGATAAGAGCCGAGAAGCTAGAAGTGTAAAGTATCGAATTCAGGAGAGTTCAAGAGATAATGAACTGATGTCTTCTGATATGAACACTATTATGGATAGCTATGATGAGTATAGATTGATTATGAACTCAACAGCATCTGATCAGTATGATGCTGAACTAAATCGAGATGCTATCTACTTTAAGTTCTTAACAAAGTTTTATGATGGTTATGAGCTTTCAGCAGGATTACGAAGAGTTGATCTAAAGCAGAGTGTCGCAAAGTTTAATGACCGAACAGATAGTGGTTTTGTCGAGAGAGATGAGTCTATTTTAGAGTTCTCAAAAAACTTACCAAATCTAAGTCTAAAATATATTCTTGATGAGAGGAATCAGTTTCGTTTTGCCTACTCTGAGAGTTTTATCTATCCAGACTTCCGTGAGTATGTTCAATCTGTCTTTTCACACCCTGAGAAAGTTGCACTTATTCAGGGGAACCCAGATCTAATTGAGACGGATATTCAAAGTTATGACTTTCGATATGAACACTACTTCAACACTCTTGATAATATAACAACAGCTCTCTTCTATAAGAGTCTCGACAACCCAATTGAGGATACACAGGAGTTCTCAACTTCAGGTCTAACGAAATACTCTTTTGATAATTCAGAAAAGGCGACTCTCAAAGGGTTTGAAGTTAGCTGGTTGAAAAATCTGGAGTTTATAAGTAGCTATCTGGAGTATGTCTCAATCTCTGGAAACTACACCTATATCTCATCTGATGTTACTTTAACAGAGGAGCAGAGAGAGAGGTTTGTATCTCAAGAGCGGGAGCTTCAAGGTCTATCACCTAAAATTCTAAACTTAACCATCGGTTATGATGATATTGAGAATCGATCGATTAACCTCTCATATAACCAGATGGATAAGAGGTTAATGAAAGTTGCCTTAAAAAATGGTGATGTTATCTTTGGATATGATGATTATGAGTATCCAGCACCAGTTTTAGACCTTGTCTGGATTGAGAAATTTAGAGTTGGCTCTTTAGATAATCCACTATCTCTTAAACTAAAAGTTGGGAATATTCTTGATGGTGAGACAGAGTGGAGACAGAAAGATAGAGTAACCTATCGATATAAAAGTGGTCAAAACTACTCCCTATCAATTGGAGCTAAGTTTTAGCTGTTATCTCTCTTTAATTCTTCTACGATTTTAAAAGCATCAACCAACTCTTTTTTATAGAGAGGGGTTGATGGTTCAAAATGTGATTGAGGATTAAGAACTCTAGCCTTAATGCTATTAACATCTCTGAAAGAGTTATCACTTATTATATTTTTTATCTCTTCCACAAAGTCTAAAACTTTCTTTCCAAATATTTCACACTTTTGAGCTTTTAAATTATCTGGAATAGTTTCACACTTTTGAAAAGATTTTAAAACAATTACCAAACTATCAAAGAGTTTATCTATTTTGTCATAGTTATCAACTTTTCTGGCCATCTCAATAATACTCTCTAAACTATCAAGTTGCAGATTCTTAACAAATAGTTTTTCAACCTCTTTTCTTAAGTAGTTCGCTGATGCTGGATAGTCTCTATTGTGGAAATGCTCTTTTGCAACTTGAGAAAACTCTTTAGTAACTTTTAAATAAGGAACTTCAATATCCTCTTTAAAATCGAGGTAGAGTTCAAATTTATTTTCAAAGCTCTCTTTATAGAGTTCAAAAAGACCCCTATCGTGAGTTAAAAAGATAATCTGATACTCCGAAAACTCATCTTCCAGAATTGGCAAAAGAGCCATTCTGTTCGACATATCAAGAGAAATCAAAACATCATCTAAAATCAGAAGTTGCCATCTATTCTCTGATTGAAAATTTTCAAGTCTCTTAATCATTGCAAGGTAAATTGAGATAGATAGAGCTGAGAGTCGAGCCTCATTTAAGAATAGGTGAAAACCTGAAATATCCTCGTTTTGATACCTGATTTTCATATTAACAAAAGGAGATGGGAAGTTATCCTTAAATTTAATTCCAGAGGAGAAGCTATCTATCTGAAAGTTTTGATCAAATCGAGAAACAAAAGAGTTGATATACTCTAGTAGCTCATCATTTAAAAGATTTTTTAGTTGATTAAGATAGTCATTCACATCTTCAATTTCAGAAAACTTCTGACCATCTTCAAGCCTGTAATCTGCAAAGATTTTACGAAAGATTGAGTATAGATTTATGCTATCTTCGTGTGAAAAGTGGAACTCTAAAAGCTGTTTAAAATCTACAAAAGGTTTTACAATATTAAAATCACGAAAACGGTAGAGAGAGTTATCAATTCCAGATGTAAAACTATCTTCATTTATAAAAATCTCTTCATCAATATTTAGTTTTTTTTTGATAAAAGCTTCATCATCATCAAAACTATCTGTAAATCTATTTATATTTTGCTCAAACTCACTCTTAACTCTTTGGGCTGGAAGAGAGTATATATTTCCAAGAAATTGAAAAGCCTTAAAAATAGAACTCTTCCCAGAACCATTTTCACCATAGATTATTGTGTTTTTAGACTCTAAATTAAAACTGTTGTGATTTTCATCATCAGCAAAAAAACGGAAATTTTGAAGCTGAAGAGACTCTATTTTTAAGCTATTTTCCATCTATCTTTTTTCGATTACCTCAAGTTTTTGCAAAGTATCTTTAAGATCTTCATAAGATTTAATCCAAGAGAATTGAATTCCAATTGCAAGAGTCTTTAACCACTCCGTTCGATTCTCCTGAATTAGTGAATTATGCTCTTTCTCATTATAGCCTTTGGTGTCAAGAATGGAGAGTTTTCTACGAATCTCTAAAGCAATTTGGACATAAATTCCAGTGTTGTTTTTGCCTATTCTATCGGGAAGAGTATCAACAATCTTATTAAACTCTTTAAAGTTATCTCCCCCTAAATCTCGCCAAAAGAGAATTTTATTCTCAATAAAGACTCTGTAAATCTCCACTTCTAAATCCTTATCAAGCATAGATGCAATCTTGAGTAAAATGTAGAGTTCAGCCCAAGTCCCACCATATTTCCCTCTTTTTGATTTAATAAGGTTTGGAAACTTTTTCATAAGCTCACTATATTTGATTTGACCAGCACTATTTTTATAATTTTGTAACTCTCTAAAATTTGAAGTAATAGAGAAACTGTTTTTGCCATCAAAATTTGTAAAAAGTTTTAATTCCGTGGAATCCACGGAATTAGATTCTCTGGCAATTTGGGTATTTCTTGAGATAATAAACTCCCAAAGATCTTGTTTTTTGAAGATTTCATCTTGTGAAACCTCTTTTAAGTTCTTACTTGTTCTAAGTTTGTTGCCCATTTCAATAACTTGAGAAATTCTTCCCATTGTATCTAAGTGTCCTATCTCCAAAGTTCCAAAGTTACCAATCTGGATATTCATCATTTGATTTGTGTTCATGCTAAAATTTCAAAACCTCTGTTTTTATTATTTGTTGCAAAATAATTATATCAAATAGAGGTTCTTACTTTTTAACTCCGTGGAATCCACGAAATTCAAATTTACTGTTAGCCTCCATTTATAATTTTTACCTCATCAACAAGTTCGGAAGAGAATCTTAAAGCTCGACCAACAAGGCTATCTTTTTTCAGGAAAGCTATAAAATCATCAAATTTCAAATCGATATTTTCATAGACTTTATAGAAAATATAGCAATCAGCTTTTTTCATCTCATTTTCAAAATAGAGATTATATACAAGAGTATCAATTAGATTTTCAAGAAGTTCGCTGTTTCGATTTTCACTCTTTAAATCCAAAATATAATCAACCAGAACTGTTAAAACCTTTTCAGATTTTTGTGTTGGTTGTGGAAGGGGAAAAGGATTCATATATTTTGGATTAAATCTAAAATAGCCATTTGCTAAAATTGTTCCTGTATTTTGTAAAAAAAACCAAGTCAATTGTGAATTTAAAATTGCAAGGAAAAACTTAGCACTTTGTTGATAATCTTGTTTGAAAATTAATCCATAAGTTGCATTTTTTAAATAAAACTCATTGCCAAAAGTTAAGTTTATTCCAGTAATATCTGGTGCAACAAGTTTCTCTTGTTCAACTCCATTTAAACCCTGTTTTCGTCCAAATTGAAACCAAGCTCCATTAATATCAAATTTCCCTCTCTCTCGACTTCGAAATTCCTTTTCAAAATATTTTAGATATTTATAACTCTCTGGGAATTTTTGAGAAATCTCATTTTCTGAATAGAGTTCAGCTTTTCCACCTATAAATTTGTATGGAAAAATAATCCATAATCTATTTTGAAGTTTTTCATATCGATGAACATCATTTCCCTTTAAAAGAGGCTTCAGAAACTCTTTTTCAAATCTGAAGACTGGAATCTTCCACTTTGGAGCTTTGCCTTTTTTCTCCAGTTCAAGATTTTCCAACTCTCTCTTTTTAATCTCTTTTGATTGACACTCAAAAAAACTATCTTTTTCAGAACACTCTAAAAGAAAAACATCATCTTTTGCCGTTTGAATGCCTGTAAAAATTCTCTCAAAAATATCAGAGACTCGTAAGGGCTGTTTTTGAAGTTTTGCAATTATCTCTGTAACTTGTCCGCCTCTTAAAATCCAAGGTTGAGAAGATAGATCTTTGGTTTGCAACTCAATAAGATCACTATTTTTTAGATGTTCCAGAAAGTGTGTAATCTCTTTATGTTTCTCACATTCATCTTCAAGAATTGGTAACTTTTTCTCTTTTCTCTCTTTTTTACAATCTCGATAACGAGCTTCTGCCTTTTCAAACTCTTTAAACTCAGCATATTTTAAAACTCTCTGCTTCTCTTTATGAAACATCGCTAAAGATGTATAAGTCATTGCATTATCAAAAACAAGATATTCACCAAAAGAGATAAATTGAGAGATATGTTTTCCAATCATTTCTCGCAAACCAGAACCAAAGTTACTGTTAATCCATTTATGAGGCATAATAAAATTTAGATTTCCACCATCTTTTACAAAAGGTAGAAACTTCTCAACAAAAAGAACATAAATATCATAATTGCCAGTTGATGATTTGAAAATTTGTTTATAGTATTCTGAAATATCTCGATCTAAACCCTGTATTCTAATATATGGAGGATTTGCAATTATCAGATCAAAACCGACAAAATCACCATTCTTATCTAAAACTTCAGGAAAGGCATATCGCCACTCAAAAGAGTCTGGTAAATTTTCAAAGAATTGAATTCTCTCATAAAGTTCTAAAATAGGTTTTAACTCCTTTTTATAACCCCGTTTCGCTTTCTCTGGAAAAAATAGCTTTTCAACAAACCTCGAATAGAACTCTTCAACTCCTTTAATTCCATAGGTATCGATATATTTATTTAGCTTTTTGGCTAAATTCTCAACATCTCTATTTTTTCGTCCAAGTTTCTCTGAAAAACTCTTCTCAATTTTTGAAATCTCTTCTCGAATAACCCCTTTTCGATTTTTATCTTCAACCTCCATATACTCTTTTACAAGAGTTAAAAGCTCTCCCGTCTTCTCTTTATCGAGTTTTTCACTAATTGGAAATCTTGAAAGAAGTGAGTTGCCACTTTTAATATTAATATCGATATTTGGAAGAGTTGTAAATTTACCATCTTCATCGTAATAACTCCACTTCAAGAGTTCAATCCACAATCGCAAACGAGATATTTCAACAGACTTCTTATTTATATCAACTCCAAAAAGATTATTTTCGATAATCTCTTTCACGATATTGAAAAGAGCAACTTGAATAGTTATCGCTCCATCTGGAAAAACTCCATCTTCATTTGAGATATATTGAACCTCATCAGAGATAAAAATCTCATCATTTTCGATTTTAAAATTTCGTTTTTTTCCAAAGGCATTTTTTAACTCAATTTGACGAATCACAAGTTCATTCATAACTGAAACAAGAATATGTCCAGAACCAACAGCAGGATCAAGAACTTTGATATTCTTAAGTTTCTCATTTGTAGATTTTTCGGTTTCACTCAAAATTGCATCTAAACTATCTCGTGCTAATTTTTGAGTTATAAAACTTGGAATATAGTGAGAACCATCTGGATAACCATTTACCTTTTCAAAAATCAATCCGAGAACAGATGATTTAATTAGAGTCTTATCAACTGGAGCAATCTCATCAAATTTATTACTTCCAAAATCATAGGAGTTGAGAAATTGAAAGATATACTCCAGACTCTTAAGTTTTCCACTGCCTAAAATAGATTTCTCGTAAAGCTCTATTTCGATATTTGAATCTAAATCTCGAATTCCAAAAAACTCTTTTTCAATCTCTTTCTTCTCAAAAAGTGAACTATTCATATATGGAATATTCTCAAACTTTTCTAAACCATCTTTTCGGTCTTCAATCTCTTTTGCCATAACTTCAAAAAATAGATTTTCAAGTTGTCGAAAGTCTGAAATAGTTTCTGAGTTCATAAATGGTTTGAAATGTGGGTGCATAAAAACGAGACGAGCTTCGAGAAGTTTTAAAAAGAGAATTCTATTTAACCAGATAATATTTAATTCAAAAGCTTGATCAAAAGTTAATGTGCTATTTTCTGAAAAAGTGAGTTCAAGAATTGAACCAGAAGAGCTATTTTCCAGCCTCATAATCTTCACAACTCCATCACTATCTTTTTTCTCTTCAACTCCAAATATATAGAGAAGTTCGTGATAAAAACGATCGTCAAGGGAGTTCATATCTTTTCCAAAATTGAGTTGAAGTAGATTTTCAGGTGAAAGAAGTTTGTAGATAGCTGTTAGTTCTCTTTTGAGTTTAAAAATTTTTTCATCTTTTGAGTAGATATTTTTCTCAACAAGTTCAATATCCTCAATTGAGAAATCTTTCAAGTTGATAGATGTATATTTTGTATCACTCAAAAAATTTACATCTCTTAAAATATCATTATAAATCTGCTCTGTTTTCGCCTTCTTGGAATATTTTGGAAAAATCAGTGATGAGGTGATTTTACGAATATCTTCAGCTCTGAAAATATAGAGAGTTTCATAATCTGTAATAACAAGATGTTTTAATGATGAAGTTCCAAATCTATCTGCATAATAGAGAATCTGTGCAAAAGCTTTTTTCTTGAAATCACCCTCAGATATCATCTCTGAACTTCTAACTTTTTTTGTCTCTATAAAAACTTCGATCTGTTTTTTTGCAATATCTTCAACATCTTCATAAATTGTTAAGTCTGTCTTCTCAATTGGCTCAATCTTATATTTTTGAAAACCTATCGAAAATAGGAGATTTTTTAGAGAGGTTTTACCCATCTCCTCATTCTCAATTTTTGCAATATTGTTAATATAGTGCTTTAGCTCTTTTGTAAATCTTAGAAATCTATCTTCTCCGAGTGTTGAAGCTGAATGAGATGGATTTAAAAAATCTCTCTTTTTAACTTTTATCATTTGAATCTCATTTTATGTGAATTTTAACATTTCTTATTTCTCAATCTAAAAGTTAATAGCTTGATGGTCAGACAGAGTGGAGACAAAAAGATAGAGTGACCTATCGATATAAGAGTGGTCAAAACTACTCCCTATCAATTGGAGCTAGGTTTTAGCTATTACCTTTCCTTAACTCTTCTACAATTTTAAAAGCATCAACCAACTCTTTTTTACAGAGAGGGGTTTAGGATTAAGAACTCTAGTTTTAATACTATTTACATCTCTGAAAGAGTTATCACTTATACAATATCTTTGTATACAAATCTTAGAAATGATATAAAAGCTAAATTCTCTTTAGCTAATAGTGCTTGAGCAACAAATTTTATAGACCTTCCTGTTTTATTAGCTTTATCTATAACTTGTGTTCGAAACTTTTTCAAAGCCTTTTTTCTTGCTTCTGGTAGATAGTTATCTGGTGGGTTTAGGTTTAAGACTTCTAAAGTATGAATAGCTTTATCTCTATCTAAAGATGTAGCTCCAATAAATCCACTTTCTTTTATGTATTTAAAGTAATCTCTAAGATTTTCAATTTTTGTAGGACTTAAAAATCTTTTATAATCTGGTTTAAAACCTTTTGTATCTTTTCTATGCCCACAAGTTACACCTTTCTTCTCTTGATGGCAAAGACAATCACAAGAGACAATTAAATTTTTATAATCAAAAACAAGCTCTTCAGCTCTCTCCCTATCTTTGTTTTCATTGATAGCCTCTATATGCTCAATATGAGAGTGTTCGATAATCTCAATTTTAGATTCACAATATCCACACAATCCATTTTGCTCAGAAGAAAGCATATATTGGTGAAGTTCTGCTTTGCATTTCAAACTGTCAAATATGCCTCTAATTTTAATGCTCTTATCTTTGAATTGAGCTTTAAGAAGTACAACCTCTTCTTGAAAATAGTCTGGAATATCTCTTTTCTCTATATATCTCATTTATAGATTCCTAAGTTCTCTATCAAAGTTAATGCCTTGCCAAAAAGAGCTATCTGGAGACTCCCACTCTAAAATTTCTTTTTTTAGTTTTTTACCCTCTTCACTCTCTTCTTTTTTATTGTCAAAAAGTTCTCTATATTGATCTTGTAACTTCTGCAACTTCTCTGGAAAATAGTCTGCACCCATTACAGTTTTAATAAGAGTGTTTATATCTCTATCTAAAGGGGGTTTTGCAAACTGCTTAGCTACTATCTTTTCACTCTCTTTTAGTAGGAAAATTAGACTTTTATAGTGAGTTTGGGAGATTATAAAAGGTGAATGAGTTGTAACTATAAACTGATTATTTTTTCCAATATTGGAGTATAACTTCATAATCTCTATCTGCCATTTTGGGTGAAGAGCAATCTCTGGTTCATCAATTAAGATAATAGAGTTCTGAGGATTTAGAATCATCAAACTAACAACACGAGCATAGAGTTGTATAATGGACTGAGATTTTAAGACAGTGTTTCTGGAGATTTATTTTCATAAAATTCAAAAATAAAATTGAATATGGAGAATAGATTATGAGTAGAAAAAAGGGTCAGACAT
>JAMJTX010000126.1 GCA_024281215.1 Candidatus Thiovulum karukerense
GCTAAGACATCAAATAGAATCTCAAGATGTTTTCGTAGAGGTTTCTGATAAAGCTTGTTAGGTCGTCGTATTTGAAGAGTTTGTAACTCTTTAGTTGATTGTTTCAAAGTAAATCACCTTTTTAAATAATCATATAATTTCTTTTGGCTAATGAAATGCTACTCTTTTAAACCTAAATTTAACTTTAAGCCCATATAATTCCGCCCCGAGAGTTTTTGGCTGTGGTCTTCTTGATAGTCCTTTTGTTTATATGTGAATGTTTTTTGGCGATTACTTTTATTACAAACACCAAGAACTCTCATATTCTTATTTTTTTTCCTTAGGTATCTATCTTTAATAAATTATAAATTTACTATTACAACTCAATTGAGCAATATTCGGATTAAATGTCATTCTCGTACTTGATACGGGAATCTCAATAAGACCCGATAATCTCAAACTCATTTCGCATTCACCCAACCACCCAGACATCATTTTTCTCTTTTCCCTCTTCTTTGATAATCAATTTCTTCTCTTTTGTCGAAAAATTGAACTGGTTTTGCGATGCGATTTTTTCGCAACTCAGAATAGAAAGAAGAGTCTTAAAAGCTCTAAATTTAGATTCATATTAAAAACACCATTCAGGAGCTATCTAAAATTTGATTTTTATCACATTTTTAAAGATTCTTACTCTATATTGAGTTTAGAAAAACCTTTTGCATAATTTTTTAGATGGATAAGTCCTAGAAGATAATTAGTTTAAAATATCACTATGAATTACATAGATAGATATTATAAAAAAGTTGAGGAGTTAAAGCACTTCTCAACAAATGAGACATCAATTCGTCGAGCATTTGAGAACTTACTTGATAGTTGTGCAAATGAGAGAAATTTAACTCTTGTAGCTGAACTCCCTTACGATAGAAATAATATTCCTGATGGAACTCTGAAAGACCCTTTTCGTTTTGATATAGGATATTGGGAGGCGAAAGATGAGAGTGATGATTTAGATATTGAGATTGATAAGAAGCTTAAAAAAGGTTATCCAACTTCAAATATTATCTTTGAAGATAGCTCTCGAGCTGTATTAATTCAGAATGGAAATACAGTTATCGATATCCAAATTTCCAAAAGAGAGAAGTTAGAAGAGCTATTAAAAACATTTTTTGAGTATGAGAAACCTGAAATTTTGGAGTTTCAAAAAGCTCTCGAACAGTTTAAAATTGATATTCCAAAAATCGTTGAAAATATTCGAGAGAAGATAGATTTAGCTGAAAAAGATAACTCTAAATTTAAAAAAGTCTATTTGAAGTTTGTTGAGATTTGCCAACACTCAATAGATCAAAATATATCCAGAACAGATATTTATGAGATGTTGATTCAACATATCTTGACCGAGGATATATTTAAAGTTATCTTCTCTGAGAGTGAGTTTCATCTTCATAATAATATTGCCAAGACTCTAAATGAGCTTGAAAACTCTCTTTTTGATAGAAGTGAGAAGCGGGAGTTATTTAACTCTATTCGATACTACTATGAAGCTATTCAATTGCACTCTGTTGCACTGAAAGATTATCGCGAGAAACAGACATTTCTAAATGCTCTTTATGAGAATTTCTATAAAGCTTACAATCCAAAACGAGCTGATAAACTTGGAATTGTCTATACTCCTCTGGAGATTGTCGATTTTATGATTAACTCAACTGATGCTATTTTGTATAAGTTTTTCAAAAAAACTCTCTCATCTAAAAATATCAAGATTCTTGACCCAGCTACGGGAACAGGAACTTTTTTAACTCAAATTATGAATCATCTTCCAAAAGAGGCTCTAATTCAGAAGTATGGGAATGAGCTTTTTGCAAATGAGATTTCGATTTTGCCTTACTATATTGCAAATCTGAATCTTGAGTATATCTATCAACAGCGAACAGGAAAGTATCACGAGTTTGAAAATATCGCTTTTGTGGATACTCTCGATTTAACCAAAAATAGAGTTGGACAGGGAGACCTTTTTGCATTCTCTGATGAGAATCTTGACCGAATTGAAAAACAGGAAGAGAGTGATTTTACGGTAATTATTGGAAATCCACCATACAATGCAAATCAGCAGAATGAGAATGAGAACAATAAAAATCGAGAATATGAGTATATTGATAGTCGAATAAAAGAGACCTATGTTAAAAACTCAAATGCTCAAAAGACAAAAGTCTATGATATGTACTCTCGATTCTATCGCTGGGCAACTGACCGAATTGGAAAGAGTGGAGTTGTTGCATTTGTTACGAACTCATCTTTTATCGACTCCAAAACTTTTGATGGTTTCCGAAAAACAATCTTTTCAGAATTTACAGATATATATATTCTTGATTTGGGTGGAAATGTTCGGAAAAATCCAAAACTTTCGGGAACTCGAAATAATGTTTTTGGAATTCAAACAGGTGTAGCAATCGCTTTTTTAATTAAACGAGAAACTAAAGACCCTTGTAAAGTTTGGTATCTAAATCCATTTGATGAGTTGGAAATCTCTGAAGAGAAAATCAAATGGTTAAAAGAGAGTCGTGAAAATTTCAATAATTTAGATTGGGAACAGATTATTCCAGACTCTAAAAACAACTGGTTAAATCAGACTGATAATAATTGGAATGAACTTCTTCCAATGGGAACAAAAGAGACAAAACTTGGAAAAGATGAGAATGCAATTTTTAGAAATTTTTCAAATGGAGTTGTTACGGCTAGAGATGAGTGGGTTTATGATTTTGATAGAGAGAATTTAGGTTTCAAAGTTAGATTCTTTATGGAGATTTACAATCCTTGGGTTCGTAAAAAAGATAAAAGCGAAGCCTTTTTAGATACAAGAATCAAATGGAGTAGAGATTTAAAAAAGAAGTTTGAAAGAGGGTTAAAACTTAAATTTTCAGAAGAGAAAGTGAGAAAATCCCTCTATCGCCCTTTTCTTGTAAAAAATCTCTATTTTGAAAATATTCTAAATGATGTTCAAGGTTTAGCTCCTCAATTTTTTCCAACTTCTGAAAGTGAAAATTTAGTTATTGGAGTAACCAATGGAACAAGATTAGATTTTTCAACAATTGCTATGAAATATATTCCAAATTTAGCTATTTTTTCTCTTGACCCAACTCAAACTTTCCCATTTTATACATATAAAGACTCTTCACAAAGCTCAGAGTTGGAAAAGATTGAGAATATTACAGATTGGGGTTTGAAAAAGTTTAGAGAACACTACTCTGAACATCGTGAAGAGTCTCCAAAAGAGGCGAAAGATGCTTCACTTCGTTCAGAATTGGAGAAAATCGATATCTTTAACTATATTTATGGTGTTCTTCACTTTCCAGAATATCGCGAAAAATATGAGATAAATTTAAAACAGGATCTGCCTCGAATTCCGTTTTATAGTGATTTTTGGAAGTTTGCAAAAGTTGGTGAAAAACTCATGAAACTTCATATCGATTTCGAGAATGTTGGGGAATACAAAATCGACTTTCCAAAAGATTTAACTCACTCTCAGTTTAAGTCTAAAAAGTTTCTTGACTATTTTCCAGAAAGGGCTTTTGAATATAGACTTGGAAATCGTTCTGCAATTGAGTGGGTTATCGATGGTTATAAAGAGAAGAAGATAAAAGATCCAATAGTTGCAAGTATGTTTAATAACTACAAATTTGAAGATTATCGCGATGAGGTTCTTTCACTTCTAAAAAGAGTTACGACTTTAAGTTTAGAGAGTTTAGATTTAATTGACGAGTTGTAGAAAAATTAATTTTTTACATTTTTTGAAGAGTGAAATTTTAACTACCCTCGACTTTAGGTCAAGCCTAAAGACTTACGAGGGAATTACACTAAAAGGATTGTATATTACATATGTTAAATATAGACTTAATTAACCTATTTATTTCAAAAAAGAGATTTAATGCTTATAAAAATTTAGATGAGTATAGTCAAAATCTAATATTTTCAAAAAACTCATATATTCCGTTATCTGTACTTGAAATAGCTTTAAGAAACTCTTTAGATAGATATTTGTCTAAGAATATTTCAGATAATTGGTATGAAAATGATTTTTTAACACAAGACAGTAAAAAGAAAGTCCAACAAGCTAAAGATCTGCTGTTTAGAAGAGGTGAAACTCAGATCAAAGATAAGATTATTGCTGAATTATCTTTTGGTTTTTGGGTAAATCTATTTAAAAAGCCATATGAGAAGAATATGCGAATTAATGATTTAAAAGCAATTTTTCCAAATTTACCAAGTAAGAATAAGCAAAATATTAATAGGCAAATTATTTTTAATAAGCTAAATCACATTCGCATATTTAGAAATCGTATTTTTCATCATGAAAAAGTTTTAAATAGAGATGGATTTAATGATATTTTCCTAGAGATAGAAGAGATGTTAAGCTATTTTTCGAATGATTTAGTTGAATTTAATCAGTCTTTACAAAAGAGTTGAAATGAAATCAATAATTCTAAAATTTATCAACTTTTATCAGAAATTTTTAACAAACTTTGCCTATGGAAGTTGTCGATATTACCCAACCTGTTCAGAGTATGCAAAACGACAGTTTCAGTTTAATAACATCTTTTTAGCATTTTTCAACTCATCAAAAAGGATTCTATCCTGTAATCAGCTTTTTGCTGGAGGTTTGGATTATCCAATAGTCTCTAAAGTTAAGTTAAAATTGCACTCGAATATTGATAAGATAGATTTTTGGCTTGTTCCAGTCGAAAAAGGGAGCAAGAGATTCTATCTAATTAAAAATTTTTCCAATATACAAATCAATAAAGGTAATTTATAGTGTTAGAAAACATGTCAACCAACCAGCGACTGCTTATTGCCACAGTAGTTTCAATGCTCTTTTTTGTCGGCTACTCAATTATGTTCCCTCCTCCGAAACCTGTTACAGTTGATAACAACTCAACAGCAACAACTCAGACAGTTAAAAGTGAGAATTCTGCTCCATCAGTTGGAAACATTGCACAGACCTCATCAGCTCCAAAAGTATCTTCAACAACTCCAACAGCTGAATCTATTGTTAATGTAGATTTTGGTAATTCAACTCTGACTGTTGATAAGTTTGGACGAATCTCATCAAAGACTCTTCTTGATGAGAAGTATAGAGATGATAAGGGTGTTCAAGCTCAACTTATCAGTGTTTATGCTCCAAAACCTCTTGAAGTTCGATTTGAAGATAGTAAGCTTAACGATGAGGCATTTAAAACTCCTTATGTTGCTTCAGCTTCAAAACTTGATATAACAACAGGTTCAAAAAGTGTAACTTTAACTCAAAACCTAACTGGTGTTACAGTTACCAAAGAGTTAACTTTCCACCCTGCTGGAAACTATGACTTTAAGATTTCACTATCTGAGCCTCGAAGATTCTTCTTGTCAAATGGTATGAGACCAGATGTTAGTGAGTATGGGTTTGTTGTTCAAGGTGCAATGGTTAAAGTTGGTGATGAGATTACAATTATTGAAGATGGTGATGCTGTTGGAACAGCTATCTTTAGAGATGTAAAGCTTACTTCATCGTTTGATAGATACTATGCAACTCTCTTCTATAATCTTGATCCAACAACAAACTTGATTGTTGAGGCTGATAAGTTTGAGAATCCAATGGTATTTCTTGAGGGGCTTCAAACTCTAGCATTTAGTGGTTATATCGGTCCAAAAGATCATAGAGTATTAAGCTCATTAGACTCTGAATTGACTTCAGCTATTGAGTATGGTCTCATTACTCTAATTGCAAAGCCACTATTCTATGTTCTTAATGAACTTCACTCTATTTTCGGTAACTGGGGTTGGGCAATTGTTGTTTTAACTATCTTTATCCGTTTAGCTCTCTATCCATTAACTTATCGAGGTATGGTCTCTATGCAGAAGCTAAAAGATTTAGCACCAGAGATTAAAGAACTTCAACGAAAATATAAGGGTAATCCTCAACAGATGCAAGTTAAGATGATGGATCTCTATAAGAGACACGGAGCTAATCCGATGGGTGGTTGTCTTCCACTTCTTCTTCAACTTCCTATCTTCTTTGCGATTTACCGAGTTCTTCTTAATGCAGTTGAGCTTCAGGGTGAGGGTTGGATTTTCTGGATTGAAGACCTTGCAAAGATGGATCCATACTTTATTCTTCCAATTCTTATGGGTGCTTCAATGTTCTGGCAACAGCACATTACTCCAAACAACTTTACAGATCCAATGCAAGAGAAGATCTTTAAGTTCTTACCGCTTATCTTTACATTCTTCTTTATCACATTCCCAGCAGGTTTAACACTATACTGGTTTGTTAATAATATGCTATCTATTGCTCAACAATATATCGTTAATGCAAAGTATCAGCAGATAAAAGCTCAGAAGCTAGAGTTAGAGAAGCAGAAGAAAGAGAAGTAGATGATACAGATAGAAGCAGTTGATTTAGAGAGTGCTATTTTAGAAGCATCTAAACAGCTGGGATGTGAATATAGTGATGTAGATTACTTTATTCTTCAAGAGCCTATTCAAGGACTGTTTGGAGTTGGTCGAAAAGATGCGATTATTATCGCATCTATTAAAGTCGATACAGTTCCACAGCAAAAAGAGGCTATTAAAAAGAGAGATGGGGCTGTTAAGTCCCTTCTTGAGAAAAAAGACAATCTTCTAAAAAAAATATCTCAGAAGATAGGTTATGAAGATGGCAAAGAGGCTATTGAAAATCCTATGCTCGATGAGATTGAGATAAATCTTAAGAGACTTATCTCCCTAACCTGTTTTGAGATAGATAGGGTTGAGGTCTCTTTATTAAATAATGAAACAGTCTCTATTATAATTGATGGTAAAGATGCCCCTCTTCTTATTGGTCGAGAGGGGTATAGATATAAGGCGATGGCTTTTACTCTTCAGAACTGGATTAACAGTAAATACAACTTAAAGATTCAACTAGAGATAGGTGAATTCATTAAAAAACAGAGTGAAAATATTGAAAAATATCTCCAAGATGAAGCTTATCGAGAGATTGAGAAGAAGGGTTTCTTTAAAACAAAAATTCTTGATGATCTTCTAATTAAACTTGCTATTAAAAAGTTACGAGATAGATATAGAGATAAGTATGTAAAAGTTCGAAATACTCAAAATGGAGATAAGTTTATTGTAATTGATGAGTTCTTTACAAAGAAAGTTTAATACTCTGCTTGGAAAGATTGGTTAGATGAACGACTCAAAAGTATTAGCACTCAAATATAGACCAAAAAATTTTAATGAGTTAGTTGGTCAAGAGGCGGTAGCCAGAACTCTTAAATATAGTCTTCAGAGTGATTCACTTGCAAATGCCTATCTCTTCTCCGGACTTAGGGGGAGTGGAAAGACCTCATCAGCAAGAATTTTTGCCAAAACTCTCCTTTGTGAAACCGCACCAACATCTCTCCCTTGTGAAGAGTGTGAGAGTTGTCAAATGGCAAATCGTGGTTCTCATATCGATATTATCGAGATGGATGCAGCTTCCAATAGAAAGATTGATGATATTCGAGATCTGATTGAACAGACACAGTATCAACCATCAATAGGTAGATTCAAGATATTTATTATTGATGAGGTGCATATGCTCACAAAAGAGGCATTTAATGCACTTCTCAAAACTCTTGAAGAGCCTCCAAGTTATGTTAAGTTTATATTAGCAACAACAGATCCTCTAAAACTACCTCAAACTATTCTTAGTAGAACTCAACACTTTAGTTTTAAGAGAATCGATAAACATCTTGTTGCTCAACACCTTAAAGATATTCTACATCGTGAAAATATAGAGTTTGATGATGAATCAATTGAGACAATTAGTAGAAGTGGTGGGGGTTCTCTGCGAGATACTTTAACAACACTTCAACAGGCGATCGTCTATTGTGGAAATAGCTTAGATATAGGTTCTGTTACAGAGATGTTGGGACTTGTTGATCCTCAGACTCTTGAAAATGTTCTATCTCTTGTTCTCTCTAAAAAACGAGAGGAGCTGATTGAAGCTATTAAATCTATCAGTAGTTATGATAGTGAGATGGTTCTTGATGAGTTTATCAATCTTCTGAAGCAGAAACTATTTAGTAGCGATATTGAGCCAAATACTCTTCAGAAGATGTTTGAGGCTGTTAATAGCGGGAAAAGACTTCTATTTACTGGAGCTGATAGCGAATTTGTCCTATATCTCACATTTCTAAAGATGATATCTGATGATATTGTTACAAAAGTTGTAGAGGTTCAACAGGTTCAAAAGAGTGAAGCTCAACCTCAAAAGATGGTTGTTCCAGCAGATGGAAGTGATAAGAGCTTCTTCTGGAACAGTGTTATACCTGAGGTTATTATCTCAAATCCGTTAAGTTCAAAGATTACAGATGAGATTCTTCAGAAGTGTATGGAGAGTCATATAGAGTTTATAGATTTTAACGGTAGAGATATATCTCTTCAGTTCTGTTTTAGAGATAATGAGAGTTGTAAAAAGGTTCTCCGTGCAAGGTATGGAACAATTCAAGCTGTTTCAATTCAGCAGTTCAATAAACGGAGTGGTAAAAAGAGCCAACTAAAATATCTTGAGTGTGAAGAGGTGAAGAGAGAGTTTCAACCTGATAAACCGATCGAGCTTGGAGGTGTTCAGACTGAGAAGGTTGAAGAGGTCTCGATGGATCAATTTATCGAGAGCTTAAAAGAGACATTTGGTTCAGATAAGATTGTTGAGAAACCTAGATAGAACGGAGTGGCTAAATAGAGAATTCAGGTCAAGCCCGAAGATGAAGTTTCTACAATATGGCAAAAGAGTGTCATTGCCGTGTTTGACACGGCAATCTATTGTTAAATAAACTTTTATTTAGCCACTTCAGATAAATTTCTTTCTACTCACCACCCTCAAGGTAGTCTCTTAACTCTTTTCCTATTTTAGGGTGTTTAAGTTTCTTGATTGCAGTAGCTTCAATCTGTCGAACTCTCTCTCTTGTGATTCCAAGAGCTTTTCCAATCTCTTCAAGAGTTCTTTCACTCTCATCATCCATAAGACCAAATCTCATGTTGATAACAGCCTGTTCTCGCTCATTCAACTTATCTACAACAAGCTCAATCTGAGTACGAAGGTCATCTTTAAGAATTGTATCTATCTGGCTAACTGTATCTTTATCCTCGATTGTATCACCGACTTTCCCCTCTTCTTCAGAGCCTAGAGGCGAATCGAGACTAACTGGTTCATTTGTGATTTTGATAATGTTTTTCACTTTATCTTCAGCAAGACCTATCTCTTCAGCTATCATCTTTGTAGATGGTTCTCGTCCATACTCTTGAGAGTAGTTTCTCTTAATTTTATGGATTTTATTGATTGTCTCAATCATATGAATAGGGATACGAATTGTTCGAGCCTGATCTGCAATTGCCCGACTTATCGCCTGTCGAATCCACCAAGTTGCATAAGTCGAGAACTTATAACCCTTTTTGTACTCAAACTTATCAACAGCTTTCATAAGACCAATATTTCCCTCTTGAATAAGATCTAGGAAAGGCAATCCACGATTTGTATATCGCTTTGCAATAGAGACAACAAGTCGAAGGTTACTAACAGCCATATGAGTTTTTGCACTATCAGAGATATTTTTACCTCTTTTAATCTGCTCAAGAATAAGAGCTAACTCTTCACTCTCAAGGTTAAAACTCTGCTTACTAGCCTCTTTTGTTGTAAAGAGCTTTTTAATCTCAACATAAGTTGATACCATTGTTGCCTCTGGAACTCTTGTTGCTATATCCTCTTTACTCATATGTATAATATCTGTAAGGATATTTTTGTGATTCTCAATAAGAGCCTCATTAAATAGAGATAATCTATATTCAAGTCTCTTTAACTCTTTATCAAATCCTTCATCATTCTTAATAGATGTCTCCATAGATTTTACAAGCTCATTTATCAGTTTGCTTGTTGGTCCAAGAGCTAAAAGTTTCTCTTTAAGAACAGCTTTTTTATATGCAATATCAAGATGATACATAACATACTCTGGATCATCTTCTGGGACTTCTGGTTCAGGTTTGTCAGTCGCTTTTAGCCACTCTTTTTTTGCCTTTTCAAGTGCTTTAAAGCTCTCAATCACTTTTTGAACTCTAACTTCTCCAGCACCGCTTTTTGCTTTTACACTCTTCTTTTTCTTTTTTGATGTATCCTCTGTCGGTTCTTCATTAGAGTCATCACTACTTGACTCATCGCTATTATCATCATCACTCGACTCATCATCAAAACTTCTAAAAAGCTCTTTAACTCGTCTCTCTCTATTTATAAGAGGCTCTTTATAATCTAATATAAAATCAATAAGGTACGGAACAGATGATATTGCATCAAGAATAATATCTTCACCAGCCTCTATCTGTTTTGCAAGTTTTACCTCATCATCTTTTGATAGAAGTTCAATCTGTCCCATCTCTCGGAGGTACATACGAACAGGTGAATCACTTCGGCTCCACTCAAGAAGTTCTCGCTCTTTCATAATATTGAAATCTTCTTCAAGAGCTTTAAGATACTGTTTCTGTCTCTCTAACTCTCTCTTTTGTGCCTCTTTTTCATTGAGTCGTTTAGTAAATTGATAAGAGGTGTATATACAGACACCCCTCTTTTGTAATATTTTAATAAGGGCTTTTGCTTGAGCATTTGATGGTTGTCGATCAAGAACAGATGCGACAATATCAAAAGTTAAACACTCTTGATTGCTCTTTTTATTGGCTATAAACTCTTCGACTTTTTCTGAAAACTCTTTTGTAGTCATTTATAAATCCCGATAGTAATTTTTAGTTAATTTTTGAATATGTTCAAGAATCTATTATTGTAATATAGATTATTTTTGGATTACATAGAAGAATTGGTTGCGAGAACAGGATTTGAACCTGTGACCTACGGGTTATGAGCCCGTCGAGCTACCGAACTGCTCTATCTCGCGACCGATTAAAAGTGGCTGGGGTACGAGGATTCGAACCTCGGAATGGTGGAACCAAAATCCACTGCCTTACCGCTTGGCGATACCCCAACTTTGATTACGGGCGGAATTATAGTGAAACTTCTGTTTGAAGTCAAGTTTTAAATTAAAGCTTCGTATCACTCTTAGTAAATTTGGTATAATCTGAAGCAATACACCCATATTTAGGTTATAGAAAATGGTATGCGGACAGAAAGTAGCAGATAATATTAAAAAGCTTTTTGATGAGAGAGAGAGTAAATCTCTTCTTGATAGACAGTTGGAGTTCTTTCTTGACTCTATGAGTGATGAGACATATCTCGATATGATTAGAAAGAAGATAGAGTTTCTAATTGATGAGGGGTATAAGTTTAGCGAACAGCTAGAGATTATTAACCATGAATCTGGAAGAGGGATAGAGTACTCCACATATACAAATTTTGTTAAGTTAAATGTTCTACAACAACCAGAAAAACTCTTTCAAAGTAGAGGTGATGAGAGAGAGATTAACGAACCTGAACTAAAAAAGCATCTTAAACGAGATAAACAGACTCAATTTGAAGATATCTCAGAAAACTCTATTCAAAAAACACCAAAAAGTATAACTCCTCCTGAGACAACTATCTCTGTTGAACCACTTAAAAAACCTGAGAGAAAAGTGGTTGAGAGAAAAAGAGTTGGATTTACCCATGAAGCTATGCCAAATGTTGAGGAGCTTTATTAGGAGTGTTTCAGCTAACAAAATTTTTTCAAAATAGACGAGCAACTATCTCATTAATTATATTCTCATCTATTTTTATACTATCTCTATTCTCAAATTTTATAGCTAATGATAGACCTATTTTTATAAAGTTTGGTTCAAACCTCTATTTCCCTCTTTTTAATGACTATTATGAGAGTGAGTTTGGTGGAGACTTTGATACTGTTGCAGACTATCGCGATATCTATATATCAGATAAGATTGAAGCAAATGGATTTATTATCTGGACACCAGTAAAGTATAGTTACAATACAATTAACTATGAACTTCCATCACCAGCCCCATCACCTCCAACAACAGAGAATATTCTTGGAACAGATGATAAGGGGCGAGATATATTTGCAAGAGTTCTTTATGGATTGAGAATCTCTATCCTTTTTGGATTTATCTTGACAATCTTCTCTATCATCTTAGCCATAACTATTGGTGGTCTTCAAGGTTACTATGGAGGCAAGATTGATCTATTTGGACAGAGGCTCATTGAGATATGGTCTGGACTGCCTATTCTGTTCATTATAATTATTCTCTCAGATTTTATTACACCAAACTTTTGGCTTCTCCTAGGGATTATGTTGTTATTCTCTTGGATGCCTGTTGCTTCTCTTGTTAGGGCTGAGTTTTTAAGAGTTCGTAACTTTGAGTATATTCAGGCCTCAAAAGTTATGGGAGCTTCTGACTTTAGAATTATTTTAAAACATATGTTGCCGAATGGGTTTCTATCAACTTTAACCTATCTACCATTCATTCTTGTGAGTTCAATTGTAACTTTAACATCTCTGGATTTCTTAGGTTTTGGACTCCCTATTGGATCAGCATCTCTTGGAGAGATTTTGAGTCAGGCAAAAAACAATATCAATGCACCTTGGATAGGGATAACAATCTTTACAACTCTATCAACCATTTTAGTATCTCTTGTTTTTATAGGAGAAGGAGTTCGCGATATGATAGATAGTAGAGCTGAGAGGAGAGTAGCTTGAGGATTTCAGTCAATTATATATTTTAAATCTCTCTAAGTATTCTTTAAATAGAATAATTTCACAATTTAAAGGTGATAGGTTATGGAGAATCTTTTTTACCCAAATAGGGAAGAAGCTAAAAAGGCAAAAGTAAAGAACATTTGTGAATACAACTCTCTTGTTGCTGATGCAACTGAAGATTATGAGGGTTACTGGGGCAAACTGGCAAATGAGAAGATAGATTGGTTTGAACCATTTACAGAAGTTCTTGATGAGGGCGATGCTCCATTCTATAAGTGGTTTGTTGGTGGAAAACTCAATGTAACTCATCAATGTATCGACAGACATCTTGAGAGTAGAAAAAACAAAGCTGCAATTATCTTTGAGGGTGAATTGGGAGATAAGAGAATTATTACTTATCGAGAACTCTCTTATGAAGTTAATAGAACAGCTAACTTGCTGAAAAATCAGTTCGGAATCGGAAAGGGTGATCGAGTTGTTATCTATATGCCTATGATTCCAGAGACTGCTTTTATGATGTTGGCAGTTGCAAGAATTGGGGCTATTCACTCTGTTGTCTTTGGTGGATTCTCTGCTGAAGCTCTCCGAGATAGAGTTGAAGATGCTGAGGCAAAACTTGTTGTTACAGCTGATGGAGCTTATCGACGAGGAAAACCATATCTTCTTAAGCCCGTTGTTGATGATGCTCTCTCTGAGGGGTGTGAATCTGTCGAAAAAGTTCTTATTGTAGAGAGAAACCATGAAGAGATAGATTATGTAGCTGGTCGAGACTATATCTATAATGAGATGGTTAAAAATGAGTCTTCTGTTTGTGAGCCAGAGGTGATGGACTCTGAAGATCCACTATTTCTACTCTACACTTCAGGTAGTACAGGAAAACCAAAAGGTGTTCAACACTCTCAGGCGGGATATATTCTTCATGCTCAAACAACAATGGAGAGTGTCTTTGATGTTCGTGAAAATGATACTTACTGGTGTACTGCTGATGTTGGTTGGATTACAGGACACACATATATAGTCTATGGACCTCTTGCAATGGGAGCAACTTCTATTATGTTTGAGGGAGTGCCAGTCTATCCAGATACGGGACGATGGTGGAAGATGATTGAGGAGTATAGAGTTAATCAGTTCTATACAGCTCCAACTGCTATTCGACTTCTTCATAAGCAGGGGGCAGACCAACCAGCAAAATATGATCTATCATCTTTACGAGTTCTTGGAACTGTTGGTGAGCCTATCAACCCTGATGCTTGGCTATGGTACTACAATGAGATTGGGGGCGGAAAGTGTCCAATCGTTGATACTTGGTGGCAGACTGAGACAGGTGGGCATATGGTAACACCTCTACCTTTTGCTACTCCAATTAAACCAGGTTCAGCAACAAACCCTCTTCCGGGGATTATGGCTGAAATTATTGATGAGAATGGTGAGAGAATGCCGGAGGGTGAAAAAGGTCTTTTATGTATTACAAAACCTTGGCCATCAATGATACGAACTATCTGGAATGATCCTGAGAGATTTAAGAAGTCATACTTTGGCGATGCTAAAAAAGATGGAAAACCTGTCTATTTCTCTGGTGACGGTGCGATGTATGATGAGAATGGTTACATTATAATTACTGGTCGAACTGATGATGTTATCAATGTATCTGGTCACCGAATGGGAACAGCTGAGATTGAGGCATCTATCGGCAACCACGACAATGTAGCAGAAGTTGCTGTTGTTGGAAAGCCTCACTCTGTTAAAGGTGAATCTGTCTTTGCCTATATTGTTATTAAGTCTGAAGATAGCCTTGGTGAAGATGTAGAGCTTCTAAAAGAGATTAACTCAATTATTAATAAGGAGATTGGAGCAATTGCAAAGTGTGATGAGATTGTTGTTGTTCCAGGATTACCAAAAACAAGAAGCGGGAAGATTATGAGAAGAATCCTCCGAGCTATTGCAAAAGGTGAAGCTATTACTCAAGATACTTCAACTCTTGAAGATCCATCAATTGTTGAGAAGATTCAAGCTAAGTTTAAATAACTCTTTAAATGCCTCTACCAACTCTCTTTTATAGAGAGAGGTTAATGGTTCAAAATGTGATTAAGGATCAAGAACTCTAGTCTAATTCTATTCACATCTCTGAAAGAGTGATAATTTACAATTTTAAACCTCTTAAAACTCTTGATAGATGCTCAGGGGTGATATTTAGCTCCTCTGCAATATCGATCTTTTTCATCGAGAGAAATCTATTTTTATCACTCTCGATAAACTTCTCAACTCTCTCTTTTGCTGATAAAATAGAGAGTGTCTCTATCCTATCTTCCAAAACTCTTATCTTTTTTGAGAGTGATGATATAAACTTATAGAGAAGTTTTGGGTGTTGCTCCAAGAAATTGCGAAACTCTTCCCCATCAATTAAAATAACTTGAGACTCCGCTTCAGCGACACAAGAGGCTGGATAGGGCAAATCCTCAAAAAATGGCATCTCTGCAATTGATGTTGGATAGGAAAATCGGTGAATCAAGACCTCATCACCTTTGGAGTTACTTTTATATATCTTCAATTGACCGCTTAAAAGAGCTGTAAAGTATCGAACTCTATCCCCTTTCAGAAATAGAATATTCCCTTTTTGAAAATCTATAATCTTTGAGAAAGATAGAATCTCATCTATCTCATTTTGAGAGAGTTGTGAAAATAGAGGGATTTTTTGGAGATTGGAAGTCATAGAAAGAGTTCTTTGAGCTTTTTATCTTCTCTTATAATCCAATATTTAAAGGTCCAATAAGCTCTCTCTTTGGAAAAGTTATTTATTATTTCCTGCTGTGCTGGTCGCTTCAATTTTGTCTTTGAATATTTATCCAAAAGCTTTAAAAAATATTCTAGCTCTTGAGCAATATCATCTTTTAAATCATCACAAGATCTACTTGTTGAGTTTTTACCATTGTAGATTCTCTCTAAAAGTTCTATTGTATTATCAATCTTTTTATCAAAATAAGATGCCCCTAGATAGATAGACTTAAATTCAACTGTACAATTTTTAGGGTTATACTTAAGTCCAATATACTCTTCAACATTGACTAAGCAACAGTTTAAAATCTCTTTCTCTTTTTCTGTATTGACACTATCAGGCTTTAAACGATTACACTTTTCACAACTGTAAAATAGATTGTCA
>JAMJTX010000127.1 GCA_024281215.1 Candidatus Thiovulum karukerense
TATTCAATTTTATTTTTGAATTTTATGAAAATAAATCTCCAGAAACACTGTCTTAAAATCTCAGTCCATTATACAACCCCACTATTTTGAGAATCGATTTCGTGATATGTTAGGAGTTCTGGCTATCTTTTGAGAGTGACTAGATAGAGATATTCGGGTCAAGCCCGAATATGACAATGTTTTACTCTTATCTTGAATATCTTTTTAATCCATGTTTAGTAAAGTATGAACCGTTTATCTCAATATCAAATTTTGCTTTCTCTATCTTCATGACAGTTTTATCTCCCCTCTTCTCCTCAAGAAGAGGTACTATCTCCCAATAAGTTGGATAGTATCTATCTCCAAACTTTCTGAAGTCTTTATATGTTAATACTCTGATTAACTCTCCATCTTCATCATAGTAACTTGCTGATAGAGGTAGATAGTACTCTTTCGAAATATTCATATCTACTCTTCCCCAGACAACAGTAGCTTCATCTTTTGGAGTTAATTTAAGAGTGTATAACTCTCTGTTTTCAGAGATAAGCCGATGGTTGTAGTCATCAGAGATTGAACTCTCTCTCACGAGATCATCATTTGTGAAATCACTTCCCATCCAGCTCTGAAGCATCATTGAAGCTGGAATCTTAATAATTCGTTCAATCTTTGGAACATATTGCCACATCACACTATCTAGTTTCAAGAATGTTATCCCTCTATCTTTTTTAGGATATGTGATTTTAATAAAGCTTTTGCTCTTACCAACAGAGAGGGTCTGAAGTTTCATAGTTCTTATCTTATTATGAATATGTATCTCCATAACTATATCCATCTCTGCACTTTTACCATTTAGGTTATCTTCAACTCTCTCTATAATCGCTTTTGAATCAATTCCAAATAGAGACATAGTTAGAAAAAGGGTTAAATAGATATGTTTTAAAGAGAACAATTTAACTCTCTTGATTAAGTATCTCATCTGTATATATTGAGAATCCAACAGAACTATTGCCATCAACTGAATAGTTCCCACCTCGTGCAAATACTCTATTGTTTCTCAGAAACTTAAATATCAGATTGTTGTAGTAGTCCATCTTTGTATAGTATAGAGGAGCTATCTTTACTTCTTTATAATTCAGTGACTCTACCAACTCTTTTATCTTCTCTAGCTCATCTCTGATAAATTGTGGGGACATATCAAAAACTCTATCTATATCTTTTACATCTTCAAGATATAGAAGCTCCTGTAACCAGTCTATCTGAAGAGCAAGAATCTTCTTTATCTCAATATTCTTAAATATATCAATCGATAGATTTAGCTCTTCCGCTATTTTACGAGGAATGGCAACATTGGAGATTTGAAGAATAGGTTGAAACTCCATCGCCTCAAAAATCTCTATATTTAGTTGAAGCATCTCTTTAAGCTCACCACCACCAATACTCTCAGCTCCTATCTGATACTGTTCAATTGATGGATAGCGATAGACTGGCTGAATATAGAACCATCGACTATTATCATTTGTTCTACCAACCCTCTTTAACATCAACTTAGATACATCAACTGTACTGTCAGCTCGTAAGTTCATTGGATAGTTATCTTTATCAGTTAGATGAATCAGTTTTTCATGTGGAATAGAGTCGATTTGATGATACGAAAAGATAGGAGTAACCATCTCTTCAAAGTTATGTTGATAGAAGAGTTCTGAAGCTATACTCTCTATCTTTCGTTTTCTCTTTGCAATCTCTCCAAAATATACTTTTGAACCTTCTGGAATTTCGTGTTCAAGTACCATTTAACTCCCTCTTTTATTGAGAATTATAACTGAAACAGCTATCTCTCAAGATGGTTAAAGTTGATACTATTACCCTTTAAAAGATAGAGTAATCTGACTTCTACTATAATTCCATCAATTAAAATGGTTAATAGTAGAACTTCAAGGCAGTAGAATGGATATAAAAGGAAAAACTTTAGATGAATTAAATGCTCTTTCAGAGCAGATAAGAGAGAGAATACTGGAGGTTGTTAGTAAGAATGGCGGACATTTAAGTAGCACACTTGGAGCAACTGATCTTATTATTGGAATGCACTATGTTTTTAACTCAAAAAAAGATCCATTTATATTTGATGTTTCACATCAATCTTATGCACATAAACTATTAACTGATCGCTGGGAGGAGTTTGAGACTCTTCGACAACTTAATGGTATCTCTGGATACACAAAACCTAGTGAATCAGAAGATGACTATTTTGTATCTGGACATAGCTCAACATCAATCTCACTTGCTGTTGGTGCAGCAAAGGCTATTCGCCTAAAGGGTGAAGAGGGTGAGAGAGTTCCTATTGCATTTATCGGAGACGGTTCAATGAGTGCAGGAATGGTCTATGAAGCTCTTAATGAGTTGGGAGAGCGAGAGTATCCGCTAATTATTGTTCTTAACGATAATGAGATGAGTATAGCAAAGCCTATTGGTGCAATCAGTAGAATGCTTTCTCAAGCTATGGCGAGTAGTTTTTATCAGAAGATGAAAAAGAGAGTTGAAGATAGCCTTGCTGACTATAAGGGAGCTTCATATCTTGCAAAGAAGTTTGATGAGAGTCTGCGAATTATCACCCCAGGGATAATGTTTGAAGAGATGGGACTAGAGTATATTGGTCCAATTGATGGACACAATATTGAGTCAATTATAGAGACTCTCGAACTTGCAAAATCGATGAAAAAACCAGTTGTTATTCATGCACAGACTCTTAAAGGGAAAGGTTATGAGTACTCTGAAGGTCACCTTGAACACTGGCATGGAGTTTCAGCTTTTGATTTAGAGACTGGAAAAACCATTAAAAAAGGTGGGCGAAAATCAGCAACTCAAATCTATTCAGACAAGCTTTTGGAAGTGGCAAGAGCTGATGATAAAGTTGTTGGTGTTACAGCCGCTATGCCAAGTGGAACAGGATTATCACCTCTTTTAGAGGAGTTTCCAGATCGATTTTGGGATGTTGCAATTGCAGAACAACATGCCGTTACCTCAATGGGGTCATTAGCTAAAGAGGGTTTTAAGCCATTCTGTACAATATACTCAACTTTTCTTCAAAGAGGTTACGACCAAGTTATTCATGATGTCTGTTTAATGAATCTACCTGTCACTTTTGCAATTGATAGAGCTGGAATTGTTGGGGAAGATGGTGAAACACATCAGGGGGTCTTTGATTTATCATACCTTAGAATTATTCCAAATATGACTCTCTTTGCACCTCGCGATGAGGTCTCACTTCAACAGGCGATAGAGTTTGCTAAAGATTTTCCAACCCCTTCAGCATTTAGATATCCACGGGGTGCTTTTATTGACGCTGGTGAGTTTCCAGCAGAGGAGTTTCAGCTAGGGAAATCTCAAATGTTGCGAGATGCCAGTAGTGAAATACTTTTTATAGGTTATGGTAATAGTGTCGGTCGAGCTATTGAGACAGCTAAACTTATGGATATTGATGTGGCAATTCTGGATCTACGATTCTTAAAACCTCTTGATAGTATTAAGCTTACAAAACTATCTCAACAATATAAAAAATGGTTTGTTTTTAGTGATAGCTCCAAGAGTGGTGGTGTCGGTTCAGCAATTCTTGAGTTCCTAAATGAGAGTAATATCAGCAATGTTCAAGTTGTATCTTTTGAGTATGGAGATGAGTTTATTACTCATGGAAAGACTAAAGATGTCGAGAGTAGTTTAGAATTATTACCACAACAGTTAAAAGAGAGAGTATTAAGAGAGATATAGGCTATTAACTTGGCTATATTTCATGCTATTCTTATCACCTAGAGATACTAGATAATGT
>JAMJTX010000128.1 GCA_024281215.1 Candidatus Thiovulum karukerense
CTCCAGATATATCAACATCAGAGAAATGTTTGGGAGTATCGACTCAATATCTCTGATTTTCATAAAAAGCTAATTTACTATCACTTTTGGGAACTAAAAGATAAAGATATAGAGTATCTATTTACAGGTTTTAACTGCGGAACAATAGTTGATAATATTCTTTCAACTATTCAAGAGGATTATAGGGATAGGGGCAGTCTCTGGGTAACTCCAAAAGATGTGATTAAAAACCTCCATAGACACAACTTAATATCAGAGTCACAACTGATTCCAGCAGATGAGTGGAGTATGAAGATGTTTATGGATAGCCTTGATAGTGAAACTATGAATAGAGTTTTAAACTCTATTGAAAAAAAAGAACTGTCTCAGCTGAGTAAATTAGAGATAAAGTTTGCAAACTCCTATCTACAATATATAGGTAAAAATCAAATTCAAGACAACAGTAGTTCAATAATAGATTTGAGTCGATATAAAAATCCAATTAACTCCCATAACGACTCTCAATTCACTTTTCAAACTGATGGAGAATCACTTCAATTTACTTTTCTTCCAGCATCAAACACTATCCTTGATGATAATCGGGAATACTTCACTGAGACAACTCTTAAACTTGGTGAAACAACTCTTAAAATTGAACAAGATAACTTTGAAATAGACTCACTTTATTTATACTCGATGAAGTCCTTAACACCTTGGGACTCTATCACCAATAAACTTTCAAAAGAGATAAATATCAACTATATTAACCACTTTACAGAAGGGTTGGAGAGCTATAAAGCTTTTAATATATCTGGAGGAGTTGGATTGACTAAAAAGATTCATAACGATATTTTTATCTACTCTCTTGTTAATGGTGGTGTGGCAACCCACAATAGAGATATTTACCTATACGGTTATCCAGAGTTTGGAGCGATAATATATGAACTTTGGAGTATGAAGAGTGTTTTTCAATATCAATATATCTACAATCAAGATGGTAGTGAAGCTGGTTATCATAATTTCGATTTTGAGCAGTCAAAGTTTTTAGGAAAGAGTTGGAAAATTGGAGCTAGATTTAATATGAAGCAGACCAAAGCTCGAAGTTTAGAAGAGTTTATATTTGGAATCACTCACTACTTCTGAAAATTAGTCCTTCGATTTGCCAGACTTTGATAAAATTGACATACCCCCGCTAGGGCTTCTGCTTCAACGATAGTTGCCTATAAATTAGGTCTTACACTCTCTTCACACGAGTTGATGCCCCAACTCAAATTTTATATCCGAGATTTTACCCTTCGTGATATAATCAACAAAAGAATTATACTTAAAATTATTTAGGTGAAAAAACTCACCGTCATAATTTTATAAGCCTTATATCCCCATAGCTGAAATAGGGGCTTTATGGCTTATTTAGTAAGTAGCTTCCACATAAGAGAGAAAATGGAAAAAAAAGTTGTTGGAATAGTTGGACTAGGTCTAATAGGTGGTTCTCTCGGTTTAGCTCTACGAGAGAGTGACAAGTATAGGGTTGTTGGTTATGACCGAAATCCAAAACATCGAGAGGAGGCTATTCATCTTCATCTAGTTGATGAGGTTGTCTCTTTTGAGGAGATAGAGAGAGTTGATATTCTATTTCTTGCAATTCCAGTTGAGGGGATTATATCGGCATTAAACTCTTTTAAAAACCTAAAAGAGGATATTACAATTATCGATATGGGTAGTACAAAGAGAGAGATTGTAAGTGCAGTTCCAGAAAAGATAAGAAAAAATTTTGTTGCTGCCCACCCGATGGCGGGAACAGAGAAATCTGGACCATCGGCAGGTTTCAGCTCTCTATACAAAGATAGAGTTGTTGTTCTCTGCGATTTAGAAGAGAGTGGAGAGAAGCAGAGACAAGAGAGTGAGGAGATATTTAGCTATCTTCAGATGAGAATCTTATATATGGACTCTGTTGAACATGACCTCCATACAGCTTGGATTAGCCATCTACCTCATGTAATAAGCTTCTCTCTCGCTAATAGTGTTATGGCACAGGAGAAGCGAGATAGTATTCTTAATCTCTCAGCTGGTGGTTTTCGAGATATGAGTCGTCTTGCAAAGAGTTCTCCAAGAATGTGGCGAGATATTTTTCAGCAGAATAGAGACAATCTTCTTCACTCCATAAATCTCTTTCAAGATGAGCTAAATAGCTTTAAATCACTAATCGCCAATGAGAGTTGGGACGATGTTGAAGAGCAGATGAAGAGTGCTAATAGACTTCACGAAATATTATAATTAGGGGGATAAATATTTGATTTTAACAAACACAATTTCAAGACTCTTTGGTAAGTTTGCCTCAAAAGAGTTTTCACCATTTACACAAAAAGTTATAAACTGGGGTTATGTAAAGTTTCTTGGGCTTGATATGAGCGAGTTTCAGAGTCCAAGCGAGTATAAGACTCTAAATAAACTATTTACAAGAGAGCTTCAAACTCCTAGAAAACTTCCAACTCTAAAGAGTAAATTTATATCACCAACAGACTCATTTATTACAGCTGTTGGAAAGATTACAAAAGGGACAGCTCTTCAGATTAAGGGAATGGAGTACTCTGTTTCAAGACTATTAGGAGAGAGAGTTAAAGAGAGCCAACTTGGTCGTCTTGAGGGGGGACTTTTTCTAAACTTCTACTTATCTCCAAAAGATTACCACCACTACCATATGCCTTTTGATGCAGAGGTTAAACGAGCCTTTCATTTTGGCGGAAAATTAGATCCTGTAAATATTCCATATCTCAATAAAAAGATAGATCTCTTTGTTGAGAATGAGAGAGTTGTTTTAGAATGTGTCACTTCAGAGAACAAGCTTTTCTATATGGTTCTTGTTGGAGCTTTAAATGTTGGTGAAATGGTTGTCAATTTTGAGCCAAAGATAGAGACTAACCATAAAGCTGGAACAAACAGCTCATACAGTTATGAGAATCTACACCTAAAAAGAGGTGATGATTTAGGTTATTTTAAAATGGGTTCAACAGTTGTTATCCTTGCTGAAAAAGGTTTCTTGACTCCTCTTGTTGGTGAGTTTGAAAAAGTCCGTTTTGGAACAGTTGTTGCTGATGCAAATGATTCATCAACAAAGAGGTAGAGAGTCTTGAAACTATATATTCGCTATTTTCTCTTAATTACTCTACTCTCTTCAACTCTCTTTAGTGGTAATATTTTTAAAGGGTGTGGAGATACTCAAGATCAAGCTCGAGAGGAGTTAGCAAAGAGTATCTATGTCTCAATTGAGTCAAATTTTGAAAGAAATGAATCTCTTGATGGTGAGAGTGCAAATAGAACTCTTAAAAATGTCTCAAAACAATCAACTCTTTTAAAGGGGTTAGTAGGGATTAAGACATTTCAAGAGGAGAGTAGATATTGTGCATCAATTGAAAAGGCACAACTCCATCAATCACTGGATAATGAGAAGACAAAAGTCAATTCAATCAAAGCCGACTCTACAAATCTTGATGAGCTAAAGAGTGGAGTTGAGAGTTGCCGAACTGGTGAAGCTCTAGCCTCTGTATTGAGTGTAACAGACCTACTTAAAGAGTTTTCCAATAAGAGACAGGAATTTGAAAGCAGGATTGATAAAATTGAGAAAGATAGGATTGTAGCGACTCTTGAGAATGATGTTGTAAAAATAAACCAATTTAGAGTAGATGAAGATGAGAAGTCTGAATTCCCCAAAAAAGTTAGAGATAAATTAGAGGAGATGATAGCTCTTGCAAGTAAGGTTATCAAAGATGCTGAACGGATCAACAGCAAAGATGTAATTAAAGTGGTCTCAGCAAAAAAGAGCTATTTTGAGTCTCAACTCAATACAATCTATACTCAGTCTGTCCTATTTAATATTGAGGGAGGGCAATCTCTAAATATCTATATAGATGGTAAAAAGAGTCCATTTAAGATTAATAAACCTATCTTTCTATCAGAGGGGGAACATCAATATAAAATCGTTGAGAATGGATATTGCGATATAGTTGGTGACTTCTCTCTTAACCGAGATGAGGAGGAGGTGATTGATAATATATATTTAAAAGACCACACTCTTCCAAAGGTCAAATTTACAAGTAATCAAGATAGTAAAAATATTACTCTAACTGTGGATAATCGCAGAGTAACTCTTGGAGAGTCTCTAACTTTTGATAAGTCTAGATGTAGTGGAAAATCTATAAAATATCTTGCAGAGTTTAGTGAAAATGGAATTAAGGATAGTGAAGATGGAACTATCTCCCTATCTGCTGGTCTCGATAAGAGTATCCATATTGAGTTCCTTTCACTAAGTGACATCAAAGATATAAAAGAGGAGTTTAAACCATACATCGATGGGGATAGAGTAGAGATTCTATACAGTTATGGGCATGTCTCAGATAGTGACAACAATCTCACAAAAGGGACACATAACATCTCTATTAACAAACTTACTCAAAAGAGATTCTGGAGATATGGATATGGGCTTTTAGCTGGAGTTGATGATACGGAAGCTCCAACAACAAAAGCTTTTGAACTCTACTATCTTCTTGGAGTCCAATTTACATCATTTGGTAAGAATGAGATGCCAATTCATATAGGAAAATGGAGTATTATCCCTTATGCTGGAGTTGAGTTTGGAGTCGGTTACCACGAGTATAAACTTGATGATGGTGAAAAAGTCTGGACATATCCAAAAGAGGATCATGAAGATTGGAATGAAGATCCTCGTGAATATGGTTACGACTTTGTCCGAGATAGTTTAGTAGTCAAGCCAACTGTGGGTATAGATTTTGTCTTAAGCAAAGGTTTTGCACTAAAGATATTTGGTGAAAAGAATCTATATATGGACAGACGACTATATATTGGAACTGGTCTCAGTGTTGAGTTTTAGGAGAGAAAGATGTTATTGAATGGAATTATAGATCTGAATATGTTGCCAAAAGATGGAAAAGTTTCGGCTCAATCTTTAACAGGTCTATCAAAAAGAGCTTCTGATAGTGGTGTTGTTGGATATATGTTGAGCCAACTTCAACCCCATATCGACTCTGAATCAAAGCTGACTCTTTTGGAGAGTATATCTTCAAAGATGGATGAAACAGAGCTTTTTATCGCTATCTCTGGAGTTGATAGCAACGGTAATCTTTCTGAGATCGCATCTCTGATAGATAAAGCTCAAGCTATCTATATTGAGAGTGATATTGATAGAAATGTGATGAGAAGAGTATTTGAGTATGCTCAGATGAAAAACAGATCTGTTATCTGTAAAGTGCGAGATAGAGATATCGATAGTGACGGTGTTGTCTATGATACGGAGCAATCTTTTCATCTTGGTCTTCCAACTCGTCATCAACTCAGCGAGAGAATTGGGAGTGCTATAGTTATTGAGATGGCAAAACTCTTCTCTGTTCCGACACTTATTCAGGGAGTTACAGATAGAGATGCTTTAGAATCAATAAGAGAAGCAAAAGCAGTTGGAGTTCCACTATATATTGAGGTCTCAATTCATCACCTCATCTTTGATGACTCCATCTATTCTGACTTTAACAACTACTCAAAAATTGATCCACCGTTTCAATCTGAAGATGGAAAAGAGTATCTTCTTCAGCTTTTAAAAGAGGGGAATATTGATATGCTTACATCTCTTCACCATAAAATCTCTGAGTCTGATAAGAGTGGCTCGTTTAAAGAGTCTAAATATGGTGTTCTTGGGGTTGATGCTATCTACTCTCTCTACTATACTGAACTTGTTCAGAAGGGGCTTATAGATATTGAGCAACTTCAAGATATTACTTCACGAAATCAGATGAAGTTTTTAGGTATCGATGAAGTTCAAAAAGTTGAGTTTGATCGAGATAGAACAACAAAAATTGAAGATATTCGATCTCTCTATTACAATAGAGAGTTAAACGGTCAAATATTGAAGAGTAACTCATGATTCAGGTATGGTCAAAAAATATTAGACTTTTTCACTCTATTTTAATAGTGCTTATCGTTTCGGCATTTATTACTGAAGATTTTGAAGAGGTGCATGAAGTGATTGGCTACTCTATTTTTCTTTTACTGCTCTATCGACTCTTTTATGGTGTAGCAACAACAAATAAGTATGAAAAAATATCAGGCTTTTTCCACTCACCAAAAGCTATTATGAGTTTTATAAAGTCAATAGTAAAATTAGAGGAGGAGAGACATTTAGGACACAATCCAGTTGCGGGTATTGTGATGTTTCTTATGATAGTAATCATTTTAGTCATCTCTTTAACAGGAGCTTTTGGTTTTGCAATGAAAGATGGTGAAGGTATTCTCTCACTGCTAATTAGTTCAAATTTTCAACTTGGAGAGCTTCTGCTAGATATCCATGAGGTTTTAACAAAAATAGTGTTGCTATTTATAGGACTACACTTAAGTGGAGTAGTAGTTAGCTCAATATTAACTAAAGAGAACTTACTCCGATCTATTTTTAAAGACGGAAAGAAAAGGGATATTTAACAAATGAGAATACTTTTTGCATTTTTAACAACAGTTTCGCTTATGTTTGCTACTGAGAATAAGTCATTGGATATCGATTATAATGACTATGAAGAGTGGCATGAGTATAGTGGTTTAGCAACTCTTGGACTTGTTGGAGCAACAGTTTTGACTCAGTGGAATAGAGGTCTGCATGAAGGATTTGGAACAGCTGCTGCTATATCTATGTTAGCAACTTCTGGAATTGGAATCTATGCTCATAAAGATGATGTTTTAGATCTCTCTGATGGTTTAAAGAAAGAGCATTGGCATGCAATTCTTGGGGCAGTAGCAACTGTGGCAATGATTGCTTCAGTTAGTTCTGCTCCTGAAGAGTCTCATGCGGCTTTAGGTGTTGCTGGTGGATTAACAGCGGGACTATCGTTTGTGATAGCAAAATGGTAAAGGTCAAAAATTGAAAAAGAGTCTATTTACACTAATATTAGGATTGTCACAACTCTCAGCTTTTAATGTAGCTCCTGTTAAAGATGATATATTAATTCGTGGTTGTGATGAGTGTCACTTTGTCTATCAAGCTGAACTTCTACCTGAAAGATCGTGGGAGAAGATGTTCGTAGAGAGCGAACTGAACGATCATTTTGGTAAAAAAGTTGTCTTAACTGAACAGTTACGAGAGAGGTTTTTGGATTACTATCTAAACAATGCTTCTGATAGTAAAAATGGTAAAGCGAGAAAGAAGATCGATAACTCTATTCCAATGGATAGAACACTTCTTCGTATCTCACAAGTACCATATATCAAAAGCAAACATAAAGACCTTCCAGAAGAGATGTTCTTAAAAAATGATAAAGTAAAGTCATATGCTAACTGTACAGCTTGTCATAAAGCTGAACGAGGTGAGTATGAAGAAGATGATGTAGAAGTTCCAAATTGGGAAAAGAGCTTCTTTTTTGGTTGGGAGAAGAGATAACCTATATTAATAGAGACTATTTTTGATAAAATCACCTCATCAATTAAATAACAAAAAAGGGTTTTTATGGAGTGCGAAGTAGCAACTGTAAATAGTAATAGAGATGAAGTTAAAGAGATTCTCCAGAGTGTAAAGAGTGTAGCGGTTATTGGACTATCTCCGGACCCATCAAAAGATAGCCATAGAGTAGCAAAGTATCTTCAGAGTGTTGGGTATAAAATCTATCCAGTCTATCCAAAAGAGGAGACTATTTTAGGTGAAAAAGTATATCGAGCTTTAGTTGATATTCCTGAAAAAGTTGATATGGTAAATATCTTCCGAAAACCAGCTGCTGTTCTTCCTGTTGTTGAGAAAGCAATTGAACGGGGTGATGTAGATGTTATCTGGTCTCAAATTGGAATAGTCAATAATGAAGCAGCAGAGAAAGCAGTTGCTAACGGTATGAAAGTTGTTCAGAATAGATGTTCAATGGTAGAGCATAGAGAACTATTTTGATAACACTTCAGGATATCTGGTCAGCTCAAGAGAACCTATCAAAGGTTCTCGTTAAAACACCTTTTACTCCAGCTCCAAAGTTGAGTGAAAAACTTGGTGTCAATATTATCTTCAAAAAAGAGAACCTACAAAATACAGGCTCTTTTAAACTTAGGGGTGCTTTTAATCGGATCTCAAACCTACCACAAGAGGAGAGAATTCGAGGTGTGGTTGCAGCAAGTGCTGGAAACCATGCTCAAGGTGTAGCTTTCAGTGGTCAACATTTCAATATTCCAACAACAATTGTTATGCCAGAGAATACACCTCTTACAAAAGTTAATGGTGTAAAAAGTTATGGTGCTGATGTAATTCTTCATGGTGCATTTTATGATGATGCCTATAAATTTGCACTCAAATATGCTGAAGAGAACGATAATATCTTTATCCACCCATTTGAGGATAGTGATGTTATTGCTGGTCAAGGAACAATTGGTCTTGAACTCCTTCAGAGTGGCACACCATTTGATGCGGTGATTGTCCCAATTGGGGGAGGTGGTCTAATTAGCGGTGTTGCAACTGCTATTAAATCACTTCGACCAGAGATTGATATTATTGGGGTAGCCTCTGCTGGAGCAACAGCTCTCAAAGAGTCTTATGAGAGTGGTGAAGTTGTTTCACGACCAGTTAAGACTATTGCTGATGGAATAGCTGTTCGCGATGGGTCACAAATTACTCTCGAATATCTTAAAAAATATGTTGATGAGGTTGTTGCTGTTGATGATGAGGAGATAGCTAGTGCTATTCTCTTTCTTCTTGAAAACCATAAAATTATAGTTGAGGGTGCGGGGGCTGTTGGAGTCGCTTCAATTCTCTACAACAAAATCGACCTATCAAAATATCGAAATGTAGCTGTTCTCATTAGCGGTGGAAATATTGATGTAACAATGCTTTCTGTGATTATTGAGAAAGGGCTTATAAAATCAAATAGAAAACTGAAACTATCTGTTACTCTTATCGATAAACATGGGGCATTGCTTCAACTTACCCAAATTTTTGATGAGTTAAAAGCTAATATTGTTCAGATAGGGTATGACCGAACAGCCACTTCAATATCCTATGGTGATGCAAATGTCTCTGTTGATCTTGAGATTAAGGGAGATGACCATCGTCAGGAAATTGAGACAAAATTAAAAGAGGCTGGTTATCACTTCTCAATTTTAAGCTAGATGTTATTAACACCAATTTTAGAGACTATTTACCAATATCGTTGTAAAAGAGGTTTTGGCTGGTGGAGACCTTGGAATCGTGAAGAGTTAAAGATATTTCATGGGAATATTTATGAAAATGGTTCTGGTCTCTCCTATGCTGAACAGATAAAAGATAGTGTTATTGAGACTATGCTTCTCTTTACAGGTTACAGTGATGATGGCTTTATCGAAAATACAGTTATCTCTGAAGATACTATTTTCCGAACTCTTTTTCACGAGAGAGTAGATGAGAAAGGTAGAAAGTTTGAGGGGATAACCCTCTCATTCTCTCTTCAAGTTGAATCAGATATGTTTGATAGAGTAGATCTGATTTTTGAAGATATTCTAGTTGATGGAGAGTTTGATGGTGAAGTGAATCAAGTTCGCCTCTATCTTAGCCCAGTCAGTAGATATGTTGAAAATGATTATGACCTATTCTATTGGGATGCATCTGATCGAAAGAGTCTTGATGTTTTCCAAACTGCATATAGGGATAGTATATATTTCTATGAAAAAGATACTAAAGAGAGAGCTTGGAGTGAGTGGCAACACCGCTATCTTTCAAACTTTCAAAAACGAACAGAGGTAGTTCAGAGTAGCTCTTTTTCTCTTTGCTAGGTTTTCTCTAGTTTTCAGCGATCCTCTAGTTCAGCTATAATTTTTACCAAATATCATTAGGAGCAGTTTTGAGCAGGGCAAGAGAGTTGATCTTAAAAGCTAAAAAATCGATATTTAGCGATAAGATTGGAAATAATCCATCAATATTTAAGGGTGAGGGTTACGATTTTGTTGAGCTTCGAGATTATCAAATTGGTGATGATATCCGTAAAATAGATTGGAATATTACTGCAAAGTCTGGCAAACCATATGTAAAACTCTTTCAAGAAGAACGAGAGCTTAATGTTGTCTCCGTAGCTCTTTTAAGTGGTTCAGTATATTTTGGAAGTAAGAGAATGAAACAGGATTTAATAGGCGAAATTGTCTCCATTCTTGGACTGTCGGCTGTTAAAAATATGGATATATTCTCCTCTTTTATATTTGCTGAGAATAGTTTTCTCTATAACAAACCCTCAAAACGAGATTTTGCCGTAGAGAAAGGGGTTCAAGATATCTTAACCTTCGATCCTGTTGGTAAAAGTATCGATACTCAATTTGTTCTTAAAACAATAATGGAAAAGGTTAAACGAAAAAGCCTTATTTTTCTTATATCTGATTTTTACCATCTACCTGAATTAAAGTTTTTAGCGAAAAAGAGTGAAGTTGTCGCCATTATTGTTCGAGATAGATACGAGGAGAATCCACCTTCATTTGGTAGTGCCACTCTTGTTGATAGTGAGAGTGGAAGTAGAGTTTATGGGAACTTTGGAGATGGTTCAAAATATCATCAACAAGTGATTGAGCATGATAAAAAACTTTTTGCTGAGTTTAAGAAGCGAGGAGTTAGATATATAAAAATCTATACTGACCAGAAGCCATTACGAGAGTTAAGGAAGTTTTTTGGTTAAGAAGATAACTAAACTCTGGTTAGAACTCTGAAGTATATTCTATCAATTGTCATTCTCACATATAAATTATTAGCAGGGTGGAATGTCTCGTCAGATATACACTCTCAACTCTCTGAGACAAAAATATTGATTGAAAAGAATCGCCTCCAAAAAGCTGAAGAGAGTTTAGATTATATTCTATACTGGTTTGATAGAGAGTTAAATCCTCTTGAGAGAGACCTCATCAGGTACTTTCAAGGTAATATCTACTACCTCCAAAAACGATATAACTTGGCAATTGTCAATTACACATCAACTCTTCATTCACGGATTGATGATAGTGAAATTATAGAGACTATTAAACTTCAACTCTCAAAACTTCATATAGATAGAGAGGAGTATCTTACAGCATTAAAATATCTGAATGATTTAGATAGTAGCGATGAGGTAATAAAGTTAAGATTTCTATCTTACCGACTACTGGAGAACTACTCAAAAGCTTATGATCATCTTCAGCTGTTTTTAGATGGTAACTCATCGATAGAGTATTGGGATAGTTGGATAGATCTATCCAAAAGAATGGGGATAGATATAAGGACAATAGAGACAGCAGAGCTATTTAATAGCATTAATAGTGAGAGTCGTTTCAGAGAGATATATCAACTTCTTAGCAAGAATCGTATGGAGCATAAAGTTGCTCAGTTAATAGAGTATGGATTCAACAGTGGATTGAATATTGAAGGGAATCTATTAGTTGAGGCAGTTGATATATATAGCCAACTTCTGGAGTTTAATAGACTTGAAAAGTTTCTTGAGACTCTTCTAGTCGTTCGACGAGATAACTTCTTTCTATATAGACTAGCCATTATTAAGTTTGAGAATGGAGAGTTTGAAAAATCTCTCCAACTTCTTGATGAGGTTGCTGAAAATGGAAACTTTGAGATGGGGCTAATATATCTTCAACGAGGAGAGATATACTATCTCCAAAAACGGTTTCATAGAGCAAGAGATGAGTGGCTGAAAGCTTTTCATCAACAGGGAACTCACTCTCAAGCATCAAGTCGTCTTAAATTGATTAAAGAGAAGATTTGAGAAACTCTTAAGATATAATTTTCTAATTAAACTTTCATAGGAGAAAATAATGAGAAAGATAACATCAAAGTTAATTACTCTATCACTTGTGGCAACAACACTACTGAGCGGAGCAACGAGCAGTGAAACTAAACTAACAGACTTTTTAAAGAGCCGATACTCTTCTAACCCAAATATTAAAGAGCTAAAGATTGATGTTGTTGATAGTGCAACAATTCCAAACTCAAAAAATATGTGGAAAGGTATAAAGCTTAATCTCTCAGGTCAGTTTAATAAAGCTGGTAAATATGTACCTTTTTCTGAGAATCAGATATTCTTTACTGACGGAGAGAACTTTACAGACTCTTTAACAGCTTTAGATGGTACTGACTGGAAAACTCTTTTTGTGCCAAAGCCAGAGCTAAAGCACTATTCAGCTACACATCTGATTCACGGAAACCTAAATGCTAAACATAAGATTCTAATTTTTAGTGATCCACTATGTCCATATTGCCAAAGAAGTATCCCACCTCTTTTAGATTATGTAAAGAAGTATCCAAAGACATTTGCTGTCTTCTACTATCACCTCCCTCTTGAGAGAATTCACCCAGCAGCTGTTCAACTTACGAAATTGATGTATATGGCTCAGATTCGAGGTGATAAAGATGCTATTGGAACTGCTTATCATACACCTGTCAGCTCAAAAGAGACGAGTGATGAAAAAATCTTAGAGGCATTTAACCGAGCAACAGGTCTTAAATATACAATGGCTGATCTAAACAGTCCTCTTGCAACTCGAGCTCTACTAAAAGATAAAGAGGTAGCTTCTGAACTTGAAGTTAGAGGAACTCCTACTGTCTATTTAGATGGTGTAAAAACAGGTGGAGAGTTCTATAAAAGTATAGAGATTGTTGATAATAAATAGAACAAAAAGGTAAATCTACCACAGAGATGATAGATGTGATAGGATTTCACCTTTAAAGCTTATACTTATCTCTTATATTGTTGAGATACCTTAGAGGATTGTTATGTTGAGAAGTCTAACCATTTTAGTCATTATTGGTCTCTTGTCTGCTGTTTATGGAATTGAGATAGAGTTACGAGAAGGAAAAGAGAGTGGAGAGAAGTTTTCAACTCTCAACCTCAAAGGTGAGCAACCTGTAAAATGTGTCAAGAAGTTTGATGAGTTTGAGACTCTCTATGAAGTTGAGTGTATATTTCATTCAAAATATGACAAAAAACTTAAACACTTCTCAAACAGCTATTTTGATGTTAGAGTAGATGTCTCTAATAAAGAGACATCTGTAAAGATTCAACCTCGATTTAACTCACTACTTTTTAGCTCTGATAAAGATATTCCAACTCTGGAATACTTCTATCCAAGAGAGGAGTTGGAAGAGGCTAAACATTGGCTAATGGTTGGTTTTCAAGGTGATGAACCTCCATTTATTAAAGATAGAAATATCTACAATCCAAAAAGAATCACATTCCCCTTAAAGCTCCAATATAAACAGTTACCTTTTATAGGTGCATTAGATGTTGATGGACACCCTATTAAAGAGGGTAATGCCAAAGATGTTTCAGACTATATGGAACTGCGAGAAGAGTTTCAGAAAGGACACTATCGAGCTGTTGTTAATAGTAGCAACTCCCTACTTAGAGAGTTTCCTGATACACTCTTTAGACCAGAGATTATCCTTTATCAGATGAGAGCCTTATTTAAACTCAATGCATATCAAAAGATAATCAATATCTCTAAAGATTTTCTTAGAAACTACTCTGGTGATGATGCTGTTCCTGAAGTACTACTCTATACAGCTTATGTTCATAGTAAATTAGGGTTTCTAGCCTATGCAAAATACTATTTTGAGAGACTCTTTGAAGAGCATAAAGATAGTGAATTTAGAAATATGGGGTTTGTCTATTATGGAGATGATAGAATATATCAAGGAAAAAGAGGCGATGGCATCAAACTCTATAAACAGGCTCTATACAATACAAAAGATAAGCTAATTGCAACGAAAGCAGCTTATCGTTTGGGAAATATATATCTTCAAGATCTAAAACCTGATGAGGCAGAGTTCTTTCTCTCAAAAGTAGTTGAGGGTAATGGAGACTATTTTAACAATAATGTTCCTGCAAACTATAAACTTGCAAAAGATTTAGCAGACTACAATAAAACAAAACTCTCGTCAGATATTATGAGAGTCCTTCTTAAAGATAAGACATTCAATGATCTTGATGATTATGAGGATATGTTAAAAGATTTAGCTGTCTGGTTAGATATGGCTGGAGAGGTTGATGAGGCATATGGAGAGTATGCTAGATACTTGGATACATACGACTATGGTCTTCATGATAAACTTATCAGAACTAATCAAGATAAACTTCTTTTTCAGCGAGAGGAGATGAATACCTCAAAAAGGTTTGCCAACTATAATAAGCTGATTGAGACATATACATTAGAGTCTGACATTGGAAAACAGGCAATATATGAGAAAGCCAAACTACTCCACGATACTGGTGAGCATGGAATGGTTCTTGCAATTGAAGATGATTTAGCAACAGCAATGGAGATGTTCCCAGATTCAAAAAGGGTTCTGGAGAGTTCAGCCATTAAAGACTCTATTAAGAAACTAAACATAGATGAGTGTGCAAAAGCTATCACACAGATTGTAAAGTATAAAATTAAACTACCTTACGATAATGATTTAAAGCTCTATAACTGCTCTATGAAAGCTGGAAAGTATCAACTTGCTGAGGAGATTGCTAGAAGAAATATTGAGTTCAGCAAAGAGACTCTTGATTGGGTTTATCGCCTATCTCAGGTTCTTATTAAGACGGGAGAGTATAAAGCATTTTTACCTGTCTCTGATGAGGTTATCTCCTTAATGGAGCTTGATAGAGTTGATAAGTATCTGGATATTCATTACGATAGATTTCAAGCATTCAATATCTTAGGAGATGATGAAAATCTAATTAAGAGTGTCAATGCTCTTGATAGATATTTCAATGGAACATATAGAAATCTCCAGCCATTTAAGAGTGTTGTAACTATTGCAAAAAAGAGACAAGACGATCTCCTGATTGAAGAGTATGCAGAACGAATCATAAAAATTCAGAAGAGACTAAATAGCTATATTGAGACACCTGAAATAGAGCTTCTACTGATTACATCTCTAAAACATCAAAACAAAATAGAGAGAGCTATTGAGGTTGGAGAGGAGTTGTTGCAACGAGATATTAAAGCAGATCAGAAAGCAAGAGTTCATTATGAGTTAGGGTCTGCTTATCAGAATGTTGGTAACAGTGAAAAATCAAAAGAGAACTTTCAAAAGAGCTATGATTCATCACCAGAAAATGTATGGGGAAAACTTAGCAGAGATTATCTTGATATGTACCAATAGAGATAGAGTCAATTGAAGATGTACGGCTTTAAGCCGTCTCTCCCTTCCTTTTTAATTAAAATATATGGGGTTTTTGCCACACTTTGATAAAATTCCACAACTGAAGAAATTTTACACAGGATAGTGAATGAAGAACTATGTATTAGGTTTCCCACGAATTGGGGAGAAACGAGAACTGAAATTTGCTCTTGAGAAGTATTGGAGAGGTGAAATCTCTCTTTCTGATTTAGAGGCTACTGCAAAAGAGTTAAGAGCTAGACACTGGAACTACCAAGTTGAAGCTGGAATCGACTGTATCTCTGTAAATGATTTCTCTTACTATGACATTATGCTAGATACAATGTTTGTTCTTGGTGCAATTCCAAGCAGATTCCGAGATATTGAAGATAGAAATGCTAGATATTTCGCAATGGCTAGAGGTGATAAGACTCATACAGCTATGGAGATGACAAAGTGGTTAAACTCTAACTACCACTATATCGTTCCTGAACTCTCAGCTGGTGATGAACTAAGTTTAGATGTCTCTAAAATTGTTTCTGAGTATGCGGAGGCGAAAGAGACAGGTGCTCAACTGAAAATTAACCTTGTTGGTATCGTTACTTTCCTTAAACTTGCAAAAAGAAACGATGTTGATAGCAACACTCTTAAACTATTTGATAAATTCTTACCAATCTATGTTCAACTTGTTGAGGAGTTAGCAAAACTTGACTCTGA
>JAMJTX010000129.1 GCA_024281215.1 Candidatus Thiovulum karukerense
GATACAAGTATCATTAATAAAAACTGCCATCTGCAATCCTTTTAAATAATTTGTTTTCAGTATTGTAGCAAACTATTTTATAGTTTTTAATATGTTTAAGTTCTATAATCAGCATTGATCTTGACATACTCATAACCTAAATCACAAGCATAACTTTTAAATGAACCATCTCCAATTCCGAGATCGCAATATACGGTAAATTCTGGACGACTCATAACTTTATAGGCTCTCTGTTCAACCTCATCATCAAATAGATTCTCACCATCTTTTAAAACAGTCACATCTTCATAGGAGATTGTAAGCCTTGTCTCATCAACCTCAACACCACTTGCACCAACACCCATCGCAATTCGACCCCAGTTTGGATCTTCACCAAAGAGAGCTGTTTTAACAAGAAGAGAATCACCAAGAGTCTTAGCTACCTTTTCAGCATCGCTATCACTCTTTGCACCTGTTACATGAAAACTTACCATCTTCTTTGCACCCTCACCATCTTTGACAATCTGAAGAGCTAGATATTTCATAACCATCTGGAGAGTAGCCTTAAATGAGATCTCATCATAAAACTCTTTTTTGCCATTTGCTAAAAGAAAGACAGAGTCGTTTGTAGATGTATCACCATCAACACTAATTGCATTAAAGGTTGTTCGAGTGGTCTCTTGAAGAAGTGATTTGATAGTTTCACTATCTATCTGGAGGTCAGTTGTGATAAATGCTAACATTGTTGCCATTGATGGATTTATCATTCCTGCACCTTTTGCCATTCCACCAACAGAGTATGTTCTACCATCTGGAAGTTCAACTTTGACAGCTATCTCTTTTGGATAGGCATCTGTTGTCATAATAGCTTTTGAAGCCATCTCTCCGTTTTTAGAGTTTAAATCAAACTTTTCTGCTCCTGCAATAATCTTATCTGTTGGTAGATGAACTCCAATAACCCCTGTTGAACTCATTATAGGATTTTTAATAGGAAGTTTTTGAGATAGTGATGAAAATATAGTCTCAATATCTTCTATCCCCTTTTCTCCTGTCATTGCATTTGCATTTTTAGAGTTGATTAATAGAAAATTTGTCTCTTTAATATCCTCTCTCTGAAAATGTTTAAGAGGAGCAGCTTGAAATCTATTGCTTGTAAAGATCGCTCCAACATTTGCAACTTTATCACTATATATAAATGCTAAATCTAGTTGTTCATCTTTTTTTAAACCAGCACTAACACCATCTGCAAAAAAACCTTCTGGAGCTGTTACTCCACCATTAATTGAGAACTGTTTAAACACTTTTTCTCCTTCTATTTTTCATCTCTTAATCACAAGCCCCTAGCTTTAGCTATGGGGTTCTTGACTACTTAATAAGTTTTCTATAATACTCTTCAAAGTCTGGAATATCATTGATACCTTCACCAAACCAGTTTGAATCAATCTCATTGACTCGACTATACATAGGCTTCTGGATATCATCAGTTTTAAAATCTCCGCTATGTAGATTAATCTCTTTTAGCGAGAGGCAATCAACCTCATAAACACCATCATCTAAACCAATATATAGGAGTCCCACAGAGTGTTCTCTACAGAAGTAGTGAAAGTCATCTTTCAGTGGTGATTTATGTCCAATTGTGCTAAGTGTTGCTGTAAATATATCTGGATGAACCCACTCTTTTCTAAACATTTTTGAGATTCTCAAAAAGTGGTCAAGGTTTTTAGCAACAATTAAAGCTCGGTCATAGTTCTCCTCAAATCGAATCTTATCCCCTTTTTCTGGTTTCCAGAGACCGTGAGGCAGATTCTCCTGTTCTAATGTCTCAAACTCATAGAACTTCACTCTTTTATCTTTCTCAACTTCACCATAAGAGATAACAGCTTGATAGTTGTTTGGCAATGTTTTTATAACAATTCCAGTTGTGCCAACAGGAAGTTCTAAACTCTCTTCAACCTCTCCAGACTCGCTATCTTCATCAACCATTGAGATTGTAAAGTGGGAAGAGAAGAGCTGAGTAATAAAAAGTGTAGATAGTAAAATATATCGCATTAGCTATCTAACCTAACTTTCACAGATAGTCCGTGAGCTTCCAGACCCTCGGTATATGCAAGAACTTCACAATCTCGACCAACCTCATCAATTCCCTCTTTTGAGAATGCGATAATTGATGACTTTTTCATAAAGTGTTCAACCGAAAGAGGTGAGTAGAATTTTGCACTTCCACCTGTTGGAAGAGTGTGGTTTGGACCAGCTACATAATCTCCAATAGCTTCAGGTGTATATTTTCCGAGGAATATAGCTCCTGCATTATTGATCCTTGGGAGAAGCTCAAAAGGATTCTCTGTCACAACTTCGAGATGCTCAGGTGCAATTTGATCCATCAGCTTAATAGCCTCAGCTATATCTTCTGTTATGATAATTGCTCCTCGTTCATCAATTGATTTCTGAGCAATCTCTTTTCGCTTAAGAGTTTTTAACCAACCATAGACCTCATCTTTTACCTCTTCAGCAAACTCTTTTGAATCGGTAATAAGAATTGAACTAGCCATCTCATCATGTTCAGCTTGAGATAGCAGGTCGATAGCTATATGGTTTGGATTTGCTGTTTTGTCGGCAATCACTCCAATCTCACTTGGACCTGCAATCATATCAATCTGAACATCACCAAAAACAAGTTTTTTAGCAGTAGCTACAAATATGTTCCCTGGACCTGTAATCACATCAACCTTTGGAACTGTCTCTGTTCCATAAGCCATTGCACCAATTGCACTAGCTCCACCAACTCGATAGATAGCTGAAGCATTACACATATAACCAGCACCCAAGACTAAATCATTGAGTTCATCATCTGGAGTTGGAGAGCAGATGATAATATCTTTAACACCCGCAACAATCGCAGGAATTGCATTCATCAATAGGGAACTTGGATATGTAGCTTTTCCTCCAGGGATATAGAGACCAGCTCTCTCAATTGGAGATACCTTTTGCCCAACAATTGTTCCATTTGCCTCTGTCTCTATCCAGCTCTGAGGTAGCTGTTTTTTATGGAATTTCTCAATACGATTATAAGCTGTTCGTAGAGCCTTTTTTAGTTCTGGAGAGAGTCGCTCAAACCCCTCTGCCATCTGCTCTTTTGTTACAACTAAATCTGATGAGGTAGCTGGACTCCATCGGTCAAATTTTGCAATATGGTTAAATAGAGCTTTATCCCCATCTTCTCGTATCTCTTTCAGAATTGACATTACAATACTTGAGACACTCTCAATATCCATCTTACCTCGTTCTAATAGTTCATTAAAATTTTCTTGGAAGTTGCTATCTGCTGTTGAAAAGAGTTTCATATAAAACCTTTTTTCTAAATTTTACCAAAATAGCAATCAAAACTTCTGTGAAATGCAAAATAGAAAAGCCTTTTATAATATGGTCACTGTCAGGCTTAACCCGATAATCTCTAAAAAATTATGCAAAAGGTTTTCCAAAACTCAATATATAGTAAGAATCTTTAAAAATGTGATAAAAATCAAATTTTAGATAGTTGCTGAATGGTGTTTTTAATATGAATCTAAATTTAGAGTTTTTAAGACTCTCATCTCTACTTCGAGTTGCGAAAAAATCGCATCGCAAAACCAGTTCAATTTTTCGACAAAAGAGAAGAAAAGGATTATCAAAAGATTGGGAAAAGAGAAAAATGAGGTCTGGGTGGTTGGGTAAATATGTTTGGGTTCATCTGTCACTGTCGGATTTTGCTTCTCTGTCATATTCGGACTTGATCCGAATATCTCTTTAG
>JAMJTX010000130.1 GCA_024281215.1 Candidatus Thiovulum karukerense
GCGTTATTTGGATGCTCTATTTTTTCCGTACAAAAACATCTCTAGCATATTCATAGTCTTAGTTTCAGGTTGAAAGCTTTCTTGGTATAGCCTGTTGGTCATCTTAAAATTGCCAAGATAATTATAAACAGATACCCTAGATATCTCATATTCTTCCGCTAGAGCCTCTACAGTTTTCCCATTACTTCTTTTTTTTCTTAGTTCTCGTATTTGCTCTGGGCTTAGTTTTGGTTGGTTGTCGTTTGTCATTGGTAGATTTTACCACTTTCCTCTTAGGTTTTATAGGTTCGGGATTAAGGGCTGCTCTTAAAATCTTACCAGGTTTAAAGTGTATTCTCTTTTTCTCTGGTATTGCTATCTCTTCCCCAGTTGCGGGGTTGCGTCCTGACCGAGCTGATGTTATACGAACTGTGAAGCGACCAAAGCCACGAACCTCTATTGATTTACCATGTGTTAATGCAGTAGTGAGGTTATCAAAGATTTTAATAGAAATCTGGAGCGAAAAGTTAGCCAATCTGTTAATGCTATACGAGAAAAAGATTATGTTATTTTAAAACAGTCTCGCCAAGCTGCAATGGGAGATATGGTAAGTATGATAGCTCATCAATGGAGACAGCCTCTCAATGTTCTGGCTCTCAATCTCCAAGATTTAGAACTCTCAATAGGTGAAAATAGTTTTGATATTGATGAGATGAGAGAGATTATTCAAGATAGTGTTGATAATGTTCAATATATGTCAAAAGTTATAGATGATTTTAGAAATTTCTTTCAGCCAGATACTACAAAATCAAAGTTCTTCGTTGAAAACACAATTCACTCTGCAATTAACATCTTAAGAGAGAGTCTTGAAAATTTTAAAGTGGAGGTTATTGTTACAGTTGATGATAATTTTGAGCTTACAGGTTATGAACACGAATACCAGCAAGTGCTACTAAATATTCTTAGAAACTCTCAAGATGCTTTTATAAAAGAGCCAAAACTTAAACAAGTTATTCAAATCTCAGCTAAAAAAAGAGAGAATATATCAGTTGTTGAGATCACAGATAATGGAGGTGGTATTAGTGAAGATATTATTGAGAATATATTTGAACCATACTTTACAACAAAACATCAATCTAAGGGGACTGGATTGGGTCTATATATGTCAAAAATTATTGTAGAACAGCATATGGGCGGTAAGCTAATTGTCAAGAGTTCTGATGAAAACACAACTGTCTCTATTGAGATTTAAGGATTAGTTATAGATGGAAAATGAATTAATCAAATTGGGAATAGAGACCTTTAAACTAGCTCTATATCTCGGCTTACCAACTCTTTTGACAGGTATGTTTTTAGGTCTTGCTGTCTCTATATTTCAAGCAACAACACAGATTAATGAGATGACACTATCCTTTATCCCAAAGATTATAGGGGTTATAGTTGTTATGGTCTTAACAATGCCTTGGATGTTAAATCTAACAATAGACTTTACCGAAAGAATATTTAACTATATTCCTCAGTTTGTTCAGTAGCTCAATTAATATCTTTTGGTTCAGTTTCAACAACAACCTCATCATTAGGAGTTTGAACTTCATCTTCCTCTCCGTCAAAAACTGGAACAACCTCTAAGAATTTTGCCTCAATTGGCTTCATAAATCGAATAGTGTAGTTGATCTGATTATTAACTATACTCTCTCGATAACTTCTCTCCTCCCCGCTCATTAAATGGTAGAAGTAATCAACACCAACGGTTGTAGAGTAGTTTATCCAGTCATAGTGTATATCATTATTTAAAAGAGAGTTAATATCTCCAATTGTCTCATCAAAACTGCCAGAGATAGAGTTTGCTATTATCATACTTTTTCTATCAGCATATTGAGTCATAGAGAGTAAAATTGGGGTGTAGTTATTTTGAGTTGATAAAATTAACTCTGGCTCTTGATCAAATGATGTAAGTTGAGCCAATAAAATACTACTTTTAACTTTAGTGGTATTTAAGAAATATGAGCTTCCAACTGTATCATTATTGTCTTTATATATCTTTGAGAAGTCTGAATCCGATTTAGAGATGCTTTTAACCATTGTGATATTGGCATCAGGGTGTGAGATATTTAGCTCCCTCATTACAATTGAATTCAACTCTTCACCTCTACTACTTGCATCATAATATAGAGCTATCTGCCCACCTTTGTAATATGATAGAAGATTCTCTATCTGTCTCTGATAATCTATACCTCCAAAATATAGATAGTTGCTATCTGTCTCCACTTTAGATCTATTAACAGTTGGAAAATAGATAAAGAGATTTGGAGATAGCTCATTTACAACTTTTGCCCCATTTATACTCATCAAAGCAACAACAAACTGAACCTCATCTCTCATAATCTCCTCTAAAGCAGATGATACAGTCTCATTACTCTCATCTTTAATAAAGTAGTTTTTCAATTGAAATTCACTCTTTTTTGAGAGAAGATATGATGTAACTGCTTTTGTTGTAAATGAGCTATATCTTCCTATAATGTTCTCAGGGAGAAGAAGAGCTATTTTAATACCATCAAACTCTCTTGGAGTAGAAACATTAAATAGAGAGTTGAGAACTAATCGTCTCTCTCTTAATGAAAAGCTCTTCATACTCTCTGAAGAGTATGCTAAAAACGAGAATATATCTCCATCTAATAAAAACTGATGGAGTCTCTCTTCATCATAATTGATAGAGTCTCGTTTTAAAATAGTTGTTTCTGGTAGAGGAAGAGGTGAAGGAACACGATGGTACTCTTCTGCTGTTAATAGTGTTAAAGATATTATAGAAAATATAAAAAGTTTAATCATTTAGAAATCCGATGTTTTTAGAAGAAACAAATAGTAGGAGTGGCGGACAGAGAGGGATTCGAACCCTCGGTACCCTTACGAATACGCTTCCTTAGCAGGGAAGTGGTTTCAGCCAACTCACCCATCTGTCCTTTTGAACTGCGGAATTTTATAGATGTTTAGATAAAAAAGAGCTTAAATAGAATCAGCTTTAGGGTATTTTTAAAAAAAAATTTAATAAATACTCTTTAGAAGCTTTCACAAGAAAAAAATGGTATCTTTCAAGATTATGTTTTAGAGCGGAGTATAGAGTGAAAAAAAGAGGGCTAATTGCACAGATAAAGAGAGATATAGATGCTGTTTTAATGAATGATCCAGCCATTAAGTCAAAAGTGGAGCTGTTCTTTAACTATCCAGGTTTTTGGGCAATCTTCAATTATCGTATTGCAAATCGGCTCTATAAAAAGAGTTACCATCGACTATCTCGCTTTATAATGGGAGTGTCTCAGATATTAACAAATATAGATATTCATCCAGGAGCAACTATTGGGGATAGCATTTTTATCGACCATGGTTTTGGGGTTGTCATCGGTGAAACGGCTGTTCTTGAGAATAATATATTAATTTATCAAGGTGTAACATTAGGTGGTGTTAGTCTTGAAAAAGGGAAGAGACACCCTACAATAAAGAGTGGTGCAGTTATTGGAGCAGGTGCAAAGGTGCTTGGCAATATAACAATAGGTTTAAACTGTAAAGTTGGTGCAAACTCTGTTGTTATTAAAGATGTACCAGATAACTCAACAGCAATAGGAATTCCTGCAAGAATTATAGATAAAGGGAGATGTATAAATCCTCTAAGCCACAACAAACTACCTGATATTGATAAAGAGCTGTTTGAGTATTTAATGAAAAGAGTTGCTATTCTTGAACATATATTAATGAAAGATAATAGAGATATTGTAGAACAGGATATTGAAC
>JAMJTX010000131.1 GCA_024281215.1 Candidatus Thiovulum karukerense
GATGGTGCAAAGTTTATTATTACCCTACCTATATAGCTCTCCTATTTAGCCGTTATATTAAAAAAGATAGATTTTGCTACACTTTGCCAAAATTAAGAATTTAAAAGGAGAAGGCACTATCCTCCGTGTCAAAAGAGTAATATGATAGAGAATGCACAATATCTGAAAGAGGTTCGTGAGCAGTATGAGAACTATCCATACCCAAAACGAGAACCAGAGAACGAGAAGAGTCAGCTACTAACAGTTGGAATGGAGAGGCTAGACTCACTAAGTCACTACTGTTTTAAGGGTGATATGAAACTCTCTCCAAAAGGCGAGGGCGAGAAGATAAGATTTTTAATAGCTGGTGGTGGAACTGGAGATAGTGCAATCTACTCCGCTGAAGTTCTAAGAGATTTTAATGCAGAAGTTGTATATCTTGATATGAGTTCGTCAAGTATGGCTGTTGCAAAAAAACGAGCAGAGATTAGACAACTAGATAATATTACTTGGATTCATAACTCACTTCTTGAGCTTCCAGATATGGATATTGGTGAGTTTGACTATATAAACTGCTCTGGAGTTCTTCACCATCTTGAGAGTCCAGTTGATGGTCTGAAAGCTCTTAAATCTGTTCTAAAACCAGATGGAGCTATGGGGATTATGGTTTATGGTCTCTATGGACGAACTGGAATATATCAGATTCAAGAGCTAATGAGAAAGATAAATAGTGATGAACCAAACTTACAGACAAAAGTTGATAACACAAAGACTATTTTAGGCTCTCTTCCAAATACAAACTGGTATAAACGAGATGAAAATAGATGGAAAACTGATGTTGAAGGGTTTGGAGATATTGGTATCTACGATCTATTCCTACACTCACAAGATAGAGCCTATACAGTTCCACAACTCTATGAGTGGGTTGAAGAGCAGGTTGGTTTAAAGATTATTGACTTTATTGGTCAAGGTCTTGAAGGAAAAATAGGTTATAGACCAGAGACATTTATAAAAGATCCCCAACTGCTTGAAAAAGTTCAACAACTCCCAAAAATTGAGCAACAGGCGATAGCTGAACTTATGTCAGGGCATGTACGAAAACACACTTTTTATCTAACAAACCGAGGCTCTCGAGAAGATGCAAAAGCATCAGTTAAAGATGGTCATCTTGTTCCATATTTCGCTTCATTAGATAAGAGTGGTGAGGAGTTGGCAGATATTATCGCTAACAACCCAGAAAAAAATATTAAATTCTCTGTCAAAAATCAGGGTGATATAAATTTCAAACCTCTTAAAAATACAGAGAAGATATTTAGATTGATTGATGGTCAAAGAACTATCAACGAGATATTTAGCTCTATTCCAGAAGTTTCAAAAGATGAGCTAAAAAGTGAGTTAGCAGAGATTCTTAAAATTTTTGGTGATTTTGATGTAATGTTACTAAAATCAAAAGAGTTTCCAAAACTAAAAACAAATGTTGAGATTCAGAGAAGAGTCTCTGACCTCTATCCTGATGAAGTGAAAAAGAGCGAACCAACTCAGAATAGAGGTGTCTCTTTAACACACGGTAACTGGTTTTAAGATAGTCTCGTCCAATATGGACGAGCTAAACTAAACTAATTGATACTTCTCAATTAGCTTATCACTAACATCTATTAGATCTCTATCTCTTAGAGATTGTAGAACATCTCTATCGCAAACCACATCATTAGGCCACTCTCTCTGGAGATCATCAACATAAGGAATCTTATTTGTTCCATCGATAACATAGAAATCACCATTCATATATATATCCCTTTGAGAATCAATATTATTTACAACTCTCCAGACCAACATATATGGATTATTGATACTATTATTATGTGAATCAACAAGGATAATAACTCGACAGTTATCTTTTAGAGCAGAGAAGTTAGAGAGATATGAGCTTAAGCTAAGATTCTGCTTATCAACTGCTATAACTGTAATTGGATTTTGTGTATCGGTGAAATATTGCTTCACACCTCTAACATTCTCGGAAGTTGATTTCGCTTTTTGAAGAAGTTCATCATCGCTTAGTAGATTTAGTTCTGGAAGTTCCACCTCATCACCAGTTGCATCAATTCCAAGCTTTCCACCTACTAAAGATTCTGGTGAAGAGTGGTCGAGAGCATCAAGAACTCCTGAAGTTATCATAATGTTTTTATCGCTAAATCGATTTAGAATATATGGAATAATCTTCTCATAATCTTCAAGATGTGGAGCATCTTCACCTACAAAGATGGCATGTTTAACAAAACTCATCTGTCCAACACCCCAAAATGCATGCATAAACTGTTGAGCATGTCCCTTATATCGAACGGCCATTTTCCCAAGAATCAGATTATGGAACACTCCATTCTCTGGCATAGCATAGTCGATGAGGTCTGGAGCAGTTGTCTTTAAAAGAGGCAGAAACACCCGCTCTGTTGCCCAGCCCATATACTTATCTTCAAGAGGTGGTTTTCCAACAACTGTTGCATAGTAGATTGGACTCTTCTTAACTCGAATAGATGTTACTTCCATTTGAGGATACTCTTCTGCAAGAGTGTAGTATCCTGTATGATCTCCAAAAGGTCCTTCTGTTTTGAGAGTTGATGTATCGACAAACCCCTCAATCACAATATCCCCATCTTCTGGAACATACATAGAGTTTGACTCAACCAATTTAGCACTCTCTTTTTTCACAAATCCATAGAGCAACATCTCATTTACTCCGTGAGGAAGTGGAGCAGTTGCAACCCAAGTATATAGCGGGTCACCACCAATAACAACTGTTACGGGCATCTTTTCTCCAGCTTTTCGATACTCCTCAAAAAAGAGGGTACTATCTTTATGAATCTGCCAATGCATTCCAAGATGCCTCTCATCATGAACTTGAAGTCGATACATTCCAACATTGGAAACTTCACCATTCAGAGAGTGGGTATAGACCTGCCCCATTGTTATAAACTTACCACCATCATCTGACCAAGTTTTGAGAATAGGTAGTTTATGAAGATTTAGAGGAAACTCTCTGTGAGTGCTTTTAATGTTCCTCTTTTTTTTGTTTGGAAAGACTGATTTTAAAGAGAATAGATCTTTGAACATATCTATCTTTCCAACTATATTTGATGGTGGTTTCATCTTTAGAAGTTTTTCAATTTCATCAGCAATACCATTTGCTGAACGACCTAAAAACTTCTCTGTAAGTTCAAAAGAGGCGAATATATTCATTAGAACAGGAATATCATACTTCTCACCTCGCTCCCTATCGACTGGATTTGTAAAGAGAAGAACTTGAGGCTTCTCCTTTTTTATCTCAACATAAGTGATATGTGGAATCTCAAGATTTACATCTAACTCATCTTCAATCACTCGAAGATAGCCACCTTTTTGAAGCTCTTTAATTAGTTTGTTGTTTATCATCTATTCTCCTAAGATTGTATGTGAAATTTCAGTCAAGAAAATATTGGGGATAATTTTAAAATATATTTATGCTAACTTGTATTGCCGTATATCACACGGCAATCTAGTTATTTATCTACTTAACAATATAAGCTAAAAACTCCTGATAACTTTTTCCTCTATTGAGGAAATATACCTGAAGAATATAGACTCGATAGAGTGTGATTATCGCTTTTGCAAATGGTACTAGAAAAGAGAAAGCTAGATACCAAGGCTGTTTTCTACCTTTTACAATCTTCATAACCTCAATAATGCCAACATTTTGATTAATCAGAACACCAAACATAATTGAGAAGAATAGATTTGTAATTAGCCCAAAAAGGGCTATTGTAAAGATATCTTGCTCAAGCATCATTAAAGAAGTTCCTCAACTCGGCTAACAACACTCTCTACTGTGAATCCAAACTTCTCAAAGAGTTTTTCAGCTGGTCCAGATGCTCCAAAGCTATCCATTCCTATTACCTCATCAGCAAACTTATACCACTCAAGACCTCGACCCATCTCAATAGCAACTTTTAGGCTATCTTTTGGAAGAAGTGAATCGATATACTCCCTATCTTGTTCAATCAGTAGATCGTAAGATGGAACAGATACAACTCGTGTAGTGATACCTTTCTCTTCAAGCTCTTTTGCACTATCAATAGCAAGAGATACTTCACTACCTGTTGCAAGAAGTGTAACTTTTGGATTTGCAGAATCAACAATCTTATATCCACCTCTATCGAAGTTTGCAACATCTGAACCTAAATCTAAAACAGGTAGTTTCTGTCGAGATAGAACAAATCCAGATGGAGCATCAGATAGAGTTAAAGCCTTTTTCCAAGCTAAAACATTCTCATTTGCATCAGCAGGTCTGAAAAGATAGAAGTTTGGTAAGGCTCGGAATTGAGTTAGATGTTCAATCGGTTGATGTGTTGGTCCATCTTCTCCAACACCGATAGAGTCGTGAGTCCAGATAAAGAAGTGTTGAAGTTTTGAGAGACTTGCAACTCGAACTGCCGGTTTAACATAATCACTAAATACAAAGAATGTAGCTGTAAAAGGTTTTAAGAGTCCATAAGCTGATAGACCATTTCCAATTGCACCCATTGATAGCTCTCGAATACCGAAGTGGAAGTTCTTACCTTTTGGGAAGTCCTCCATATCTTTTAGCTCAGTCTTATTTGATGGAGCGAGGTCTGCACTTCCACCAACAAAACTTGGAACAGCTTTTGCAATAGCATTAATTATCTTTCCATTGCTATCTCGAGTTGCACTCTTTGAACCAGCCTCAAACTTTGGATATGAGACTTCACTCCAGTCAATATTCTCCATTCTTTCGAGAAGAGTATTCTGCTCAGGATATGGTAGCTCTTTTTGAAGATGAATCCACTGCTTCTCATAAAGTTCACCCATCTCAACAGCACTTCTAAATCTAACTAAAACATCTTCAGGAATATAGAACTTCTCTTGTGGGAAATTAGCTCTCTCTTTACTAAGTGAAATATCATCACTTCCAAGAGGTGAACCGTGAGATTCGTGACTACCTGCAAAATTGACAGAACCCTTTCCAATTGTTGTTGTAGCAATAATAATTGTTGGTTTTGAAGAGTTTTTTGAGAACTCAAGAGCTGAATCAATCTCTTTAAAGTTGTGTCCATCAATCTCTAAAACTGCCCAGCCTTGAGCTTGAAATCTATCTCGAACATTTTCACTCCAAGCAATAGATGTATCTCCCTCAATTGTGATGCTGTTTGAGTCATAAATAAGAGTAAGATTATTTAGTTGATGGTGTCCTGCTAAAGCACAAGCTTCATAACTTATCCCCTCTTGAAGATCTCCATCACCACAGAAGCAGTAGATTTGATGATCGATGAGGTTTGCATTCTCACGATTTAGCTGATTTCCAAGATAGCTACTTGCCATAGCAAAGCCAACAGCATTTGCGACACCTTGTCCAAGAGGACCAGTTGTTATCTCTACTCCTGAAGTGTGTCCATACTCTGGATGCCCTGGTGTTTTTGAGTCAAGTTGTCGAAAGTTCTTTAGGTCGTCAAGTGATACATCATAACCCCAAAGGTGAAGAAGTGAATAGACTAATGAACTTGCATGTCCTCCACTAAATACAACTCTATCTCTATTTAACCACTTTGGATTTTTTGGATTGTGCTTAAGGTGTTTGCTTAAAATTGTCGCAATCTCTGCCAGTCCCATTGGTGCACCAGGGTGTCCGCTATTAGCCTCTTGAACCATATCAGCAGCAAGAAACCTAATAGTATCTGCCATTCTCTGCTCATCTCTATATTCCACTAATCTATCCTACTGTTTCTCTATTTTAAAATTGCGAAATTATAACAGAGGAGTGCCATTAAAAAAGGGGATAGTAAAGCAATTTGTTCAATCTCTATTTAATAGAAACATCTGTTAAAATATTTTCAATAAAATAAATAGTTGGAGTTTTAAATTGAACCAGAATGAGAGTAGAGAACTTTTTAATAAAATATTTAAAAATGAGTTAAGTAACAGTGAAGTTAGAGAGATTCTAATATCTCTTTATGAAAAAGGTGAGAGTGGCGAGGAGATAGCTGGGGCTATGGAGGCGATGAAGTCTCACTCTGTCAAAGTCCATGTTGATGATGAGTTTAGAGATAAAATTATCGATAATTGTGGAACAGGTGGAGATAAGAGTGGAAGCTTTAATGTATCAACAACTGTTGCTTTTGTTATGGCTGGAGCTGGAAGCTATGTTGCTAAACATGGAAATAGAAGTATCACAAGTAAATCTGGAAGTGCTGATGTTCTTGAGCTTTTAGGATTCAATCTAAACCTCTCTCCAATGCAACACTCTATGCTTCTTCAAAATAGTAGATTTACATTTATGTTTGCACAACAGCATCACCCAGCAATGAGACATATAATGCCTATCCGGAAATCTATACCTCATCGAACTATCTTCAATATTCTTGGACCTCTTACAAATCCTGCTGATGTTAAGAGACAACTAATAGGTGTATTTCACAAAGATTTTGTACCACCAATTGTTGATGCTCTCCAAATTCTTGATATGAGATCGGCAATTGTTGTTAGTGGAGCTGATGGAATGGACGAAGTCTCTATATCTGATAAGACATACTATCGAGAGCTAAAAGATGGAAAAATCTCTGAGGGTGAAGTGACTCCTGAAGAGTTTGGTCTTCAACGAGCATCTTTTGATGAGATTAAAGGTGGAGATGCTCGAGAGAATGGTGATATTCTACTCAATATTCTCAAGGGTCAAGAGCTTGGAGCTAAACGGGATATTGTTCTACTAAATTCAGCTTTTGGGTTTGTTGCAGAGGGTCGAGCAAGAGATATTCAAGATGGCTTAGAGATTGCCAGAGATAGTATAGATAGTGGAAAAGCTTTCCAGCAATTTAATATGATTATCGATATGTCAAAAAAGATATAATTGAGCTATAAAACCTGAATTTAATCGAGGATATTAATTGAACATTAGAGGATTTTTAATAGCAGTAGCAATACTGCTAACATTTACTTATAGCGGATGTGCTAATAAGGGTAAGTTTAATCAGAGTGATGATTTTTGGTACAAAGATATTATCAAATATATTGAGATTGGAGATATGGATCATGCTGATGAATCATATATATCTCTTGAGACAGAGCATATACACTCTCCAATACTTCCAACAGCAACTCTATTGATGATTCAAGCTCATATGAAACAGGAGAACTACCTTTTAGCTGATCACTATATGGATAGATATATTAAGCTCTTTGGAACATCTGACAATAGAGAGTATATAGATTTCTTGAGAATTAAATCTAAATATCTTGGCTTCAAGAGACCGAAACGAGATCAAAAACTTCTGCTTGATGCCCTTGAGCTGGTTAATGCATATTTATACGACTATCCAGACTCTAAATATCGAATATATGTTGAGACAATGAAGACAAATCTGACATTGGCAAAATTTGAACTCAATCTAGAGATAATCGCTCTCTACAATAAACTTGACAAGCCAAAGGGTGGAGAGTTTTATAAAAATAGAGAAGATATGAGTTGGTTCAAGAGAGATGAGATTGAACGACCAAAAGTCTTTTTCTTACGAGCAATGTTTGAGTAAAGAACCCCATAGTAAAGCTAGAGGCTTGTGATTAAGATATAACTCTCTTAATCGGGGTGGATGCTTGACACACCCGTACGGGTTAGCTATTCGCTGACCTTTACTTTTTGTTTAACAAAAGGTACTAACAGTTAAGTTGTTTGTTAAATCGCAAAAAGCGACCTGTTAGTAGGTATTTTGTTTGCATCTCTCTCCAACTCCATTGTTGGAATTATACAAAAAATTTGAAAGGAGAAGGCACTTCCTCCCCATAGCTGAAGCTAGAGGTTTCTGTGCCAAAACAGTTTGAATGAGAATTGAGTTAGCAAAGAAGCACGGATTCTGCTTCGGTGTAAAACGAGCAATTAAGATTGCGGAAGAGCATCAAAACTCATATACATTTGGACCTCTGATTCATAATAGCTTAGAGATCAATCGATTAAAGAGTCGGTTCAATGTTGGATTAAAAGAGAAAATTACAGACTTTCAACAGGGTGATAAGTTGATTATCAGAACTCACGGTATTGAGAAACGAGATCTTCAATATCTGAAAAAGAACGAGATAGATTATATAGATGCAACTTGTCCATTTGTTACAAAACCTCAAGAGATTGTCCGAGATATGAGTCGTGAGGGGTACGATATTGTTATATTTGGAGACTCATCTCATCCTGAAATAAAAGGTGTAATGAGTTACTCTGAGAAACCAGCTAATGTCATTTTAGAGGTTTCTGAACTTGAACATATTGAACTCTCAAATCGAATAGCTCTTGTAGCTCAAACAACGAGAAAGATAGAGAACTTCAAAAATATAGCTAGTTATCTCATTGAAAACTATAAAGAGGTGAGAGTGTTTAATACAATCTGTAATGCCACTTTTGAGAATCAGATAGCTGCTAAAGAGTTAGCAGAAGAGGCTGATGTGATGATTATCATCGGAGGAAAGAACTCCTCTAACACAAAACAGCTAGTTACCATCTGTGAAGAGGTTTGCAATAGCTGTTACCATATTGAGTCAGAGGCTGAATTGAACGAAGATTGGTTTAGAAATTGTCGTCTCTGTGGTATTACTGCTGGAGCTTCAACTCCAGACTGGATTATTGAACAGGTTAAAGCACAGGTAGAGAGATATTAGGTTATGGCGAAAAAGAAGAGTAAAACTATATATGAGTGTCAGCACTGCGGTTATCAATCTCTTCAATATATGGGTAAATGTCCATCTTGCAAAGAGTGGGATAGCCTTATTGAAGTTAAAGAGTCAATGTTACCAACTCCATCAGGTGAGAAGAGGAGACGAATAGAGAGTGATAGTGAAGTTATCTCAATTGTTGATGTTGAAGCTGAAGATGTTGAACGAACCTCTACGGGAGATGATGAGCTTGACCTTGTTTTAGGTGGTGGAGTTGTTCGAGGTTCTCTTATTCTGATTGGTGGAAGTCCAGGGATTGGAAAATCGACTCTTCTTTTAAAAGTAGCTGGAAATCTTGCTAAAGATGGTGATGTTCTTTATGTGAGTGGAGAGGAGTCTCTTAACCAGATAAAGATTCGAGCAAATCGATTAGATGTCAATGAGGAGAGTCTATATCTCTTCTCTGAGATTGAGTTTGAACGGATTCGCGAAAAAGTGGAGAGTGGCGAATATTCAACCCTTGTGATTGACTCAATCCAGACACTATATAGTAGTGAAGTCTCATCAGCCCCAGGGAGTGTGACCCAAGTTAGAACAGTTACATTTGAGCTTATGCGATTGGCAAAAGAGAGAGGTATCTCAGTCTTTATTATTGGACATATTACAAAAGAGGGTTCAATTGCTGGACCGCGAGTCCTTGAACATATGGTTGATGTTGTTCTCTATTTTGAGGGTGAGCCGAGTAGCGAACTTAGAATCTTACGAGGATTTAAAAATAGATTTGGAAATACTAGTGAAATAGGTCTATTTGAGATGAATGAGGGTGGGCTTGTTAGTGCAAAAAATATCGCTTCAAAGTTCTTCTCTCGCTCCAAACCTCAATCTGGTTCAGCCCTTACTGTGATTATGGAGGGGAGTCGTCCGCTTATTGTTGAGGTTCAAGCTCTTGTAAGTGAATCATTCTCTCCAAATCCTAAACGGAGTGTTAATGGCTTCGACTACAATCGTCTCAATATGCTCCTTGCTCTTCTTGAGAAGAAACTCGAACTTCCTCTTAATGGTTATGATGTCTTTGTCAATATTACAGGTGGAATTAAGATTAGCGAGACAGCTTCAGACTTAGCAATTTTGGCTTCAATTATCTCTAGTTTTCGAGATAGACCTCTCTCAAAAGAGACTATTTTTGTTGGTGAAGTCTCCCTAATCGGAGATATTAGAGATGTCTTTAGTCTTGACATCAGATTGAGAGAGGCTATTTCACAAGGGATTAAAAAGGCGATACTTCCTAAAAAACCGTCTGAAAAGTTGAAGATTGATAGTTTTGAAGTTGATGAGGTCTCAAAAATTATTGATTGGATGTAACTCTTCAGGAGTGACAAAAGAGTCTCATTGCCGTGCTTGACACGGCAATCTATTAATGGTCTTTAACTTATCACAATTGAGAGAGACATTGTTGATACAACAACAATCGCTATAATAACTTTAACAGCTCCACCCTTTACAGCAACAACTATATTTCCATCAGCTATTGCTCGATCAATCTCCCCATCACCAGATGTTATAAGAGATGTAATAAGAGTTGGAACATATATAAGAAATATTGAAGATATAGTAAAGTAAATTAAGAGTGTTGCAATAGAGGTTAAGTCGATATCTAAAACAGCCTCTGCTACATTTCCAAACAGAATTGAGAGAGCTAGAAATAGCGAAAAGAACTCAATAGCTACTGCTAAATTACTTCTCTGAATCTCAAGAATATCATCATACGGTGTCTTCAGAATGAATATCTTTACAAAAATCAGAAGAAGAAGTTGAGTGAGAATAAAATATGTAGAGCCTACAAAGAGAAGTCCTAAATTAAACTCAAAACCTGCAAATGAGTGGTAGAAGATAATTGATGTTGCTAGAAAACCTCCACTCTGAAATAGTGCAAAAGCTATATTCTCTCGTTCAAGTTCGTGTTTTGGGTTGAACTCATTTAGATATAGAAGATTAATAAACCAGCGATTTAGAGCCAAAAAGAGGAATCCTAAAAGAAGAATAGATAGAGTTGAGACAATATCATAAAAATATCCTAATGAGACTCCACTCACTGCTGAAAGTATAATAATAGCAATCGATGTGTAGTAGCCTATCGTTGAAACAATAACAGCTCTATTCTTCTGATGGTGTGCCATATTTGGGTTGAATTGAGTGATAAATCTTCTACCCTTTGTTGCAATAAAAAGGGTTAAAATCACTAATCCAAACTGAATAGAGAAGTTGATAATGAACTCTTTTAAGAGAAGTAAATCTAAACCTATCACTTTTCAACCCCTATCTCTTTTAAAAGGTTGCTAACAATCTCTCTGTAATAACTCTTTTGAGACTCATCACCAAGAGAGACAGGAGGAGTTCCACTATCACCAAGTTCGCGAATCTCACTCTGAAGAGGAATTTCACCAAGAAGAGGGATATTGTAGTTTTTTGCTATCTTTTCACCTCCACCCTTTCCAAAGATATCATATCTAACACCTGTATCGGGAGCGATAAAGTAGCTCATATTCTCAACAACACCCCCAATTTTCACACCGATATCTTTAAACATCACAACTGCCCGACTTACATCATCAAGAGAGACTTGCTGAGGAGTTGTAACAATCACACCAGCAGTTAGAGGTAACTCTTGAGCCATTGTTAGCTGAATGTCACCAGTTCCTGGAGGCATATCGATAACTAGAAAATCTAAATCTCCCCAATCAACATCTTCTAGGAATTGAGTAACAGCTGAGACTGCAACAGAGCTTCTCCAGACAAGAGGGGTGTCACTCTTTGGAGTTGTGTAGCCAACACTCATAATCTTAATTCCAAAGTTCTCTGATGCTTCTATTTTATCTCTATCATTCCACTTTAACTTCTCTATCTCTGTTCCAGTCATTCTTGGAACATTTGGACCATAGACATCAGCATCAAGAAGACCAACAGAGTAGCCTTTCTGAGCGAGTCCAATTGCTAAATTGACAGAGACAGTTGTTTTACCAACTCCACCTTTACCACTTGTGACAGCTATAACTCTTTTAGCATATGGAGCTCGATTATTCGGTTTTCCAGTTGAACCGTGGGCTAATGGAGGGTTTGATGAGGTCTTTTTAACCTCTTGCTCACTCTCTCGAATCTTCTTCTCAATTTTAAGAGTTGAAAATTTATCCTTTAACTCACTCTCAATAACCGGCTTCACCTTTTTAAAAGAGTCTTCGCTTACCATTGATAGAACTATATGGAGAGAGTCACTATCTATCTCAACTCTATCAATTAACTTTAAATCACCTAGTGTCTTCTCGAGGTTTGGGTATTTTAACCCTTCGAGAAATTTAATAACATCTTGTTTATTCATCTATCTTGTCTCTATTGCTATTATTTATGGAACTTGAAAGGCTTTTTATCTTTTTCAAAGCATTTAATGAAAGCATTGTAATTAAAGAATGCTTATAGAGATTTTAACCTCATTACACTCTTTTTTAAAGTGATTGGATAGAGATATTCGACTCAAGCCCGAAAACAAAGTTTCTACAATATAACAAAAAGTATCATTGCCGTGTTTAACACGGCAATCTAAAAACTCTATTGACTAAACTTAGCAAGTTCAGTTAGTGTGCTATTGAAATCAACCATCTCATAAGGTGGTTGAGACATAAACTCGACCATAACCCCTTTTTTAGCAATCGCCTCATCAAGCTCAGGATCAGAACCTCTATTGTAAGCCCCTATTCTAATTAGAGTCTCATTCTCTTTAAGAAGTGAATAGAGCTTCTTAAACTTCTGAACAATCTGAAGCTGTTCAGGAGATACAACATCAGCCATAACCCGAGATGCAGAGTTTAAGATATTGATAGGTGGATAGATTCCATTATCTGTTAAATCTCGACTAAGGACAATATGTCCATCAAGAATACTTCGGCTCTGGTCAGCAATTGGATCGCTCATATCATCACCCTCAATCAGAACAGTAAATAGAGCAGTTATTGAACCCTGCCCCTCCTCTTTTCCAGCTCGTTCCATAAGTTGAGGAAGAAGAGATAGGCTAGATGGTGGATACCCCTTTGATGTTGGAGGTTCGCCAAGAGCCAAACCTATCTCTCTTTGTGCCATTGCAAAACGAGTCACACTATCCATAATAAATAGAACATCACGACCCTGAGCTTTAAAATACTCAGCAACACTCATCGCAGAGAAAGCTCCATATTTTCGCATAAGTGCTGAGTCGTCACTTGTTGCAACAACAATAACTGTATTCTCAAGATTTCCACCAAGGTTTTTATGGATAAACTCAGGAATCTCACGACCCCGCTCACCAATAAGTGCTACAACTTTAATTGGGGCATCAGCACCTCGGACAACCATTCCCATCAGAGTCGATTTTCCAACCCCACTCCCTGCAAAGATTCCAACTTTTTGACCTTTACCAAGAGTTAAGATTCCATCAATTGTTTTAACTCCTGTTGAGAAGACCTCATCAATCATTCCCCGTTTCATAGCACTAATTGGAGCTTTCATAACAGGGACATCAACTCTATTTCCAGCAATCTCACCCGCCTCATCAATCGGCTCCATAAATGGATTTACAACCCGACCGAGCAGACCATCACCAACAGAGATAGATAGACCATTTGAACTCTTATAGATTCTATCTCCATTCTTAAACCCCTCGATAAATCCAAAGGGTGTTACAGAGAAACTCTCATCATCAACCTCTGTAACCATTCCGAGAGTTGAGTGTTTAATGTTTTGAGCTTTTACAACAACACTCTCACCAACTCTAACAGATAAATTCTCACCAACTATTTTTGTTGAGTCAATCTTCTTTATTCGACCAAATACTGGAGATAGATCGCTATCTCCTAATGACTCTCGAACTCTCTTTAAAAGCATAGATTCTCTCCTACTTGCAATCAGGATTTAATTCTGCAAAGCTTAGCACAAGCGGGGTTAAAACCCCATCTCCAAATTTTAAGTTTAATAGACTTCATCGTGAGAACCAATATTTGAAAGGATAATCTCTCTGTCTCGAATCTCAAACAGAAAAACTACTCGATACTCATAATTTAAGCTACACGAATAGAATTCACTCAACTCGCCAGAGAGTTTATGACTCTTTAAGCTTGGTTGAAATGGGTCAGAAGAGAGTTTTTCAACAACAGATTTAAAGTTTGTTATCAGTTGAGGCTGTTTGCGAAAAAACTTTTTAGCTTTTCTCTCAAAGAAATCAGTTTTTCTAATTTGATACATCTAAATCTTTCACAAAGCTATCAAAATCAAAATCTGAAACTCGTCCCTCTTTAATATCACTTTTTGAGATATCCATCTCTTTTAAAAACTCTTCTCTCTTTCCACTCTCTCTTTTAAAAAATTCATCAATTACATCTCTTCGATTTTGAACAATAAATTCTAAAAAACTTGAGACTCGATCCCAACTATTAAAAATATTTTCAACTTGAGAATTCTTCATATCTACTTCAATGGTCACTTCTTTTCCTTATTAAACATATAATCATATCACTACTCTCATCTGCCTCTTCTCTAGCATAACTTCCAAAAATCCCCACAAGAGCAAAACCATCTTTTTTAAGAGTCGGTTTTAAAGATTGAAGAGTTTGAAGAATTTTAAGAGTTGTTAGCATTTTAAAATCCTTTTAAATAGATAAAGTGAAAAATAGTTAAATAGATAAGCCCCTGTCCTGAACTCTGACCGCAGGGAAGAGGAAGGAGCTATCTTAGACACAGAACATACCAACTACCACTTCGATTGCTGCTGACATCGTTCCCATTGTTGAAACTCAATACCCATGAATACGATGAATCACTGTTATATTTTGTTGCTGTCCAAAAAATTTGATATTTCATTGTCATAGTTTCCAGAAGAGGCTTTTTAATATAAGTTTTTCCAGAGTAACTTTTACTATTTGGATAGCTATTCTCTGTCATAATTGTTCGGAGTTCACCTCTACTTGGCAATCTCCAATCGGAGTAACCTCCAAGTTCTAAATCTTCGCAATATTGAACAGCCTCTCTCCAGTTGTATTCTTTATTGTCAATGGGCTTCTGCCAAGTGTAACCTGTATCTGGGTCTCTCCAAATATTTTGAGACCTCTCGACTCTGAACCCTGAGTGCAACGAAGGGTCTTGAGACTCCTCTGGTAATTTGAAATAGAAATCCCCCATAATCAGATTCTTAGTCTCGGGAGTCTGTTTTCCACCTGTTTTGGTATGAACATCGGTTCGGACATTTTTAAAGAGTCGCTCAATTGTTTGAGGTCTATCAAGCTCTTTAATAAATGATTCGGCAAATGGTGAAAGATTCCCGCTTCCATCTTCTGCAAGTTTTCCACTCTCAGCAGAGTAGGCTACAAAAGTTCCACTTGCTGAAAAAGAGGCAAGTCCTCCCCGTTTATTATTTCGAGTTGAAGTAAAAGGGTTTTCACGACAAGCATCAAGAATAGCGATATTTAGCCGTTTTCCCGTCTCATTCATCATCTCAATAATTGGATTTAGAGGTGTCGATTTATAGGGAATATACTTCTGATTGCTAACTCGAATATCACTTGGAATTAGATAATTGACTCCTCCAACCTCGATTCCGTGTCCCGCAAAGTAGAAAAGCCCAACACCATCTTTTTTGGCTCGAAGAAGTGAAGTAAATTCCATCACTCTATCATCAAGTGCTAGAGCCGAAAGATTGTAACCCTCGATAACTTTGAAACCCAACTCTTGCAACTTCTTTGAAACAGCCTTAACATCATTGACAGGATTATCAAGAGTTGCAAAGTTCTCACTCCGCTTATACTCTGAATTTCCAACAACAAGAGCTATCTTTTATAATGGACTGAGATTTTAAGACAGTGTTTCTGGAGATTTATTTTCATAAAATTCAAAAATAAAATTGAATATGGA
>JAMJTX010000132.1 GCA_024281215.1 Candidatus Thiovulum karukerense
CGTCTAAGCCTTGATAATATCTGGACAATAGTCTGGAGTTTCTAGGAAGCCTCGCCGTTTACGGCGGGGTTCTTCACAATCACTCCATTTAATCACATCATAGCGAAACTGACTTTTCCAACTAGCTTTAATGGTATTGTTACCACCACCATTAAATAATCTTCTTGGATATTTTGCATTATTTCGATAAAGAATTGAATCACTGTATTCTGGATATAGACTTAAAATATCTTGCAATGATTCATTAAGCCTTTGGCTATTTAAATGATTTGAATAGTCAGCTTGATTTTTATCAATTAATATAATTTTTATATAGGCTTCCAGAACATAACCGGCTAAATAGACAGAGTTATGATACGATTGTTTTTCAAATAGATGTGTGGAATCATTCTTCATCTCAACTGCAAAGTCATAAAATTGCTCTTTTGTTAATTGTGCCATATTACTTGCCTAATATTTAATACCCTCTTTTGCTAAAGCCTCTCGTATATTTCTCATACTTCTCTGTTTATTGTAACACCACTCTGGTGATATAAGAGTACTATTCTCGATTCCAGCTGTTACCCTTTGAATCGATACATTTTGAGGTAACTCTTTAAGTGATTTGACCAGATTATCTATATACTCCTCTTCAGATATTGGCTGAAAATCACCTCTGCGATAAGCATTCGCAAGAGCAGTCCGCTCAACAACATAGAGAGGATGGATTTTAAGTGAATCTACACCAAGTTTTATAGTCTCATCAAAACTCTTCTGCATCATATCACTATCCTCATCTGGTAATCCATATATAAGATGACCACAAACATTTAGACCATAATCTTTAGTGATAGTTATCCACTCTCTCATATTTTGATAGTCATGCCCTCTATTGATCTTCTGAAGAGTTTTATCGAAGACTGATTGAATTCCATACTCAACCCATATCTCATAATCTTCTGATAGCTTTTGAAGATAGTGGAGGGTCTGATGGTTAATTGAGTCTGTTCGTGTCCCGATACTCAATCCAACAACCCCATCAAAAGTTAAAGCTTTCTCATATAGAGCTTGGAGAGTCTCAAAAGGTGCATAGGTGTTTGTAAAAGCTTGAAAATAGACAAGAAACTTCTCAGCTTTATGGTTTCGTCTCATCTTTTCTGATATAGATTTAAACTGACTCTCCAACTCGCTTAACTGCTTCTGGAGAAGAGGGTTATCTTCTGAGTTCATATTGAGAGAAAACCCTTTTATCTTCTCCACTCGGTTAAGGCTTGGGTTAAATGACTCATTCTCACAAAATGTACAACCACCCCGTGCGGAAGTTCCATCGATATTTGGACATGTAAATCCAGAGAGTGCGATGGGAACTTTATAGACTTTTTCGCCAAACTTATCTTTTAGGTATCTTCCAAAAGTTAAAATCTCTTTCAAAACTTCTATTTTACCCTCTAATCAAAGTGGAGAAGTTCACGAGCTTGAACCATATCTTTATCACCTCGTCCAGAGAGATTAACTATCACTGTTTTCCCTTTTATCTCATCAGCTATCTTTTTAAGATATGCGATACCGTGAGAACTCTCAAAAGCTGGAATAATCCCCTCTTTTTGACTTAACCATACAAAAGCATCTAGTGCCTCTTTATCAGTGATTGAGTCATATCGAATTGAACCATTATCTTTATGAAATGAGTGTTCTGGTCCAATTCCTGGATAGTCAAGTCCCGCAGATATTGAGTGAGCTTCAAGGATCTGACCATCGTCATCTTGAAGCAGATAGCTCATCTGTCCGTGAAGAACCCCCGGTCGCCCTTTTTCAAGTGAAGCACCATGCTTATCTGTATCGAGTCCTAAACCACCAGCTTCAACACCGATACACTCAACCTCATCATCTTCTAAGAATGGCTGGAAAATTCCCATTGCATTACTTCCACCGCCAATTGGAGCGATAATCTTATCTGGTAATCTACCCTCTTTCTCCAGAATCTGCTCTTTTGCTTCTGTTCCAATAATAGCTTGAAAATCTCTTACCATCATTGGGTATGGATGAGGTCCAGCAACTGTTCCAATAATATAGAAAGTGTCTCGTGCATTTGTAACCCAGTGTCGAATAGCATCATTCATCGCATCTTTTAGAGTCTGACTTCCACTCGTTACGGCATGAACTTTAGCCCCAAGAAGCTTCATTCTGAATACATTTAATGATTGTCGTTCAACATCTTTTGCACCCATAAATATCTCACACTCAAGTCCAAGAAGAGCTGATATTGTTGCAGTTGCAACTCCATGCTGACCTGCTCCAGTCTCAGCAATAACTCTCTTTTTTCCAAGTCTTTTAGCCATAAGACCTTGAGCAATTGTATTGTTAATCTTGTGAGCTCCAGTGTGATTTAAGTCTTCTCTTTTTAAATAGACTTTTGCCCCTAACTCTTCAGAGATATTTTTTGAAAAATAGAGCGGAGATGGTCGTCCAACATACTCTTTAAGGTAACTATTCACCTCACCCCAAAACTCACTATCAAATCTTATTTTTTTATACTCTTCATCTAGTTCTAAAAGAATTGGCATAAGTGTTTCAGGAACATATCTACCGCCAAAAATTCCGAAATGTCCATTAATTGGGTCAAATTTTGACTCTTTTGGAATATACATCTATATCCTTGTTTAGAAGTTTTGAGAAACCACTCTTTTATATTGGGTGCAATTTTACCTTTATTAAGTTTTGAAGCATACAAGTCAATTAACTTATTTTACATTATGAGCTTAAATTAAGGAGAGATGATTTAGGGGGGAGTAACTAAATAGAGGTATTCGGGTCAAGCCCGAAAACTGTGTTGCTACAATATGGCAAAACAGTGTCACTGCCATGCTCGACAAGGAAATCTCTAAATGTCAATTATTACAGAAAACTGTTGCTGATTTTTTAGAGTGAATTGATGCAACCCTGTTCCAATCGCCCTTAATAATTTCAAGAGTAGCTCTTTTTGAGAGTTCAACCCACTCTGAGAAACAGCTCATCTCATCATCACTATATTTCGAGAGAACATAACTTGAGATACTACAATCTACTGGTTTTCCAATCCCCATACGAACTCTGATAGCACTCTCTTTTGTAAAATTATCAAGAGATTTCAGACCATTATGACCACCTGTTCCACCACCAACTTTGAAGCGAATTGCACCAAAAGGGAGATCTAAATCATCATGAATAATTACTGTATCTTCGATTTTAAAGAAGTTCTTTACCGCAGATATAGAGTCTCCAGATAGATTCATATATGTTGATGGTTTTAGAAAAAATAGATCACCATCTCTAAATAACTCCCCTTTAAAAGATGTGTTCTTTATCTCAACTGTCTCAAACTCTTTAATTAATAATCTGTCAGAAAAAATCAAAGGTATGAGTGAATTAAAAGCTGTAGATTTTCTACTTAAATTTACTCAAAAATCTTTTGCATATAAAACAGATGATGACCAGTTTCACTATGAAAAAGTTATGTTTGCAGATGAAACAATACATTATCCATATAGTGACTGTGAAGACAGAAGCATAATGTTTGCTAGTTTAGTTAAAAATATTCTTGGATTAAAAGTTGTAGGGGTTAAATATAAAGATCATATGGCAACAGCAGTTAGATTTTCAAGTAATACAACGGGTGATAAATTTAAATTCAATAATGATGTTTACACTATTGCAGACCCTACTTATATTAACGCAAATGTAGGAATGACTATGCCTCAATATAAAAATATAAAATTTGAAATAATACAAT
>JAMJTX010000133.1 GCA_024281215.1 Candidatus Thiovulum karukerense
CTCTCCTTTATTATATGATGTATTGATATTGTATATGAAATATAACTAAATTGCAAAGGCTGTCAAACTCTATCCTTTTCGATAAAATTCGCCTAAAAATTAGGAAAAGATATATGGCATATAATCCAAAAGAGATAGAAGAGAGTTACTATAAGATATGGGAAGATAGAGGTTATTTTGAGTTAGATGGAAATCAGGATATTCAGAATGGTGAAAACTTCTCAATAATGATGCCTCCTCCAAATGTAACAGGAAGCTTACATATTGGACACTCATTAACATTTACACTTCAAGATATTATCGTTAGATATAAAAGAATGATGGGTTATAAAACTCTCTGGCAACCAGGGACTGACCATGCGGGAATTGCAACACAAAATGTTGTTGAGAAGCAGATTCTAGCTGAGGGTAAAACTAAAGAGGAACTTGGACGAGAAGCATTTTTAGATAGAGTATGGAAGTGGAAAGAACACTCTGGTTCAACAATGGTTCATCAACTCCGAAAGCTTGGAGTCTCTCCAGCTTGGAGTCGAGAACGATTCACAATGGACGATGGACTAAAAGATGCCATAACAAAAGCTTTCAAAAAACTCTATGATGATGAAATGATTGTTAAAGATAACTATCTTGTAAATTGGTGTACTCACGATGGAGCTTTAAGTGATATTGAAGTTGAGTATCAAGAGAACAAGGGGAAACTCTACCATATTCGTTATCCGTTAGCTGACCAGTTTGCTCATTTAGTTGTTGCAACAACTCGACCAGAGACATTCTTTGGGGATACAGCTGTTATGGTTAATCCAAACGATAAGAGATATGCTCACCTCATCGGACATAAAATTAGACTCCCGTTAGTTGATAGAGAAGTTGAGATTATCGCTGATGACCATGTCGATATGGAGTTTGGAACAGGGGTTGTAAAAGTTACACCAGCTCACGATCCAAATGACTATGAAGTTGGAAAGAGACACAACCTTGAGTATATAACTATCTTTGATGAAAAAGGTATTCTAAACTCATATTGTGGTGAGTTCCAAGGTGAAGAGAGACTTGAAGCTCGTGAAAAGATTGTTGGCAAACTTGCTGAAGAGGGCTTTATTGAGAAGATTGAAGATTACACAAATCAAGTTGGACACTGCTATCGATGTAAAAATGTAGTTGAGCCATATATCTCAAAACAGTGGTTTTTGAAAAAAGAGGTTGCTGAAACATCAATCGCAAAGATGAAAGAGCAGAAAGATGGAATGGGACAATTCTACCCTGCTCACTGGATTAACTCATATACAGCTTGGATGGACGATCTCAGAGATTGGTGTATCTCTCGACAACTCTGGTGGGGTCATAGAATTCCAGTATTCACTTGTGACTCTTGTCATCACGAGTGGGCTTCAGAAAATCCAGATGGTGAAGTGAAGTGTCCAAAATGCCAACACTCACATATAACTCAAGACCCTGATGTTCTCGACACTTGGTTCTCATCTGCTCTATGGCCATTCTCAACTCTTGGTTGGGGGCAAAATCCAAACGAGACATTTAATGAAAATGATATAAACGACTTCTACCCTAACTCACTTCTCGTAACAGGGTTTGATATTCTATTCTTCTGGGTTGCAAGAATGGTTATGATGGGAGACTACTTCCAGAAAGAGTTACCTTTTAAAGATATATATCTTCATGCCCTTGTTCGAGATGAGAATGGTGAAAAGATGTCTAAATCAAAAGGGAATGTTATCGACCCTCTCGACACAATTGAGAAGTATTCAGCTGATGCTCTCAGATTTACACTAGCAGTGCTTGCTGTTCAGGGTAGAGATATTCGATTGAGTGAAGATAAGCTTGAGTGGAGTAGAAACTTTACGAATAAACTATACAATGCTTCACGATACCTACTTATGAATAGTGAGAAGTTTGGAACTCTAACTGATACGGAAATCAATACACCTCTTGGTAGATATATGCTATCTCGACTGCGAACAGCAACAGCTGAGACAAAAGAGTTTTTAGAGGGTTATCGATTTAATGATGGTGCTACAACAATTTACAGATTCCTATGGAATGAGTTCTGTGATTGGGGTATTGAGCTTTCAAAAGCTGATAAAGAGTCAATTCCTGAACTTGGTGCTATCTTCCGAGAGGCTATGAAACTTCTTCACCCATATATGCCATTTATGACAGAGAGTCTATATCAAGAGTTGGGTGGTGAATCACTTGAGAGTGGAACTTCAATTATGATTCAAAAATATCCAGAAGTTGGTGAAATTGACTCAAATATTGAATCTCAATTCAATACCATTATTGAATCTATTGTATCTATCCGAAGACTTAAAGCTACTGTTGATTTGGCAAATCAAAAAGTTGATGAGATCTCTGTAAGATTTGATGGTAGTGATATTAGTAACGAACTTGTTAAGCCATATATTGAGAAACTTGCAAAAGTTGAGCAGGTTGTTTTTGTCCATAACGATGTTGAGAAAGCTCTATCTGATATTGGTGATGGTGTGAAAACATATATCTCTGCTGAATCCCTTGATTTAGAGCCAATTGTAAAACGACTCGACAAACAGGCTGAAAAACTTCAAAAAGAGATAGCTAAACTAAACGGTATGTTGAGTAATGAGAAGTTTGTTGCAAATGCTCCAGCTGATGTTATTGAGACAAATCGAAAAGGCCTAGCTGAAGCAGAGGAGAAACTTAAAAAAGTTGATATGGAACGGGTAAAACTGGAGACTATATAAGATGGCACAACGAACTTTTAAGATCACTATATTTGGATATGGTGGAGAGTATAGCTTAGGAAGTGTAACAGATGGAGAGAGCTTTGAGGCTCTCCAAGAACTTGCTGAAAACAGTGAGTTAAGTGCTTGGAATGATGATGTCAATGGTGATGAGGTGAATTTCTATGATTATGATGATGTACTTAACCTCTATGGGGCAGACTATAATCAGGCAAACTTAGATATAGCCGAAGAGGGCAGAGAGTCAAAAACTATCTCAGCTTCTAACTCTTTTAACTTCTCACTCTCAAATCCAGATCTTTATGGTGTTGATAATGAAGATAACGATGTTGCTGGATATTTTGGAGGAGCTTCTATTGAAAAAGGAACATTTGGAGAGGTTGTTATCGAGAGTGATAGCGACTTTGATGCTTCTTGTCTAGTCTTTGGGACTGTTAATCTTGATGAGACTTTTAATAGTAGTGAGATTATCACAAAAGCCTACTATATAAAAGATTGGACTCCCATAAAAGACTTTGTTCATAAATATATGGACGACCCAACAATTGCTGACGACGAACTACTATACTCATTAAGGGAGTCGTTAGAGTATGCTGAAGATAGAGGTGATAGCTACAATCCTCTAAATGAGTTTGAAGTAGAGATAGACTTCGACAATATTGACACCAATGGTAAAAGCTCAATAGCTGTTCTCTTTGATCAATATGGAGAGAATCTTTTCTATTCAGAGTAGATCGATTCCCGCAGTGAAGCGGGAATAACCTTCATCTCTAACATATTCTCTTAAACCTGCTACAATTTTCAGAAATAGAAAGAGTAACCATGAGAGAGTATTTTTTAACCCACTCCCCAATAGATTTCCACTTCGCTCAGAATAGTAAAGACTTTGTTGTTAATGAGATTCCACTATATGAGTGGAGTGGTGAGGGGGAACACCTCATCTTAAAAGTTAGAAAAAGAGATTTGACAACTTGGGAGATGGTAAAAATTATCGCAAAGATAGCGGGTGCGGATAGTCGTGATATCGGCTATGCTGGTCTAAAAGATCGTAATGGTATGACTATGCAGTATATATCAATTCCAAAGAAGTTTGAAGATAAATTTGAGAATTTTGATGAGAAGAATATATCTATCCTTGAGAAACACTACCACAACAATAAAATTAAGCTAGGACACCTGAAAGGAAATAGATTCTTTATTCGTTTGAAAAAGGTCAATCCAACATCTGCAACAAAAATTGCAGAAGCTGTTAAAAACCTTGATCAGTTTGGTATGCCTAACTTTTTTGGCTATCAAAGATTTGGAGTGAATGGAGATAACTATCTTGTTGGAAAAGAGATTATTGACGGTAAATCAAAGATAAGAGATAAAAATAAAAAGAGACTCTTTATCAACTCTTACCAGAGCCATATATTTAATCAGTGGTTATCAGAGAGAATAAAATTTAGTAGAGTTGTTGATAGCTTCTCTAAAGATGAACTACCATCTGTTTTAGAGAATCTTGGGATTCAACTCCAATATCCTGAACTTTTACAGAACCAGCCTCACCCATTTAAACTTCTTGAGGGTGATATGATGCTCCACTACCCATTCGGTAAGGGGTTTGCTTTAAAATCTGAAGAGTTTGAAGAGGGTGTTAAAAGATTTGGAGAGCGAGATAGTGTTCCATCTGGAATTCTTCTTGGAAAACGAGCTAAAAGCACAACAGGTGATTCAGCAGTTTTTGAAGATAAATTCCTTGAAGATGTAAGAGTTGTTGATGGTGAGAGACGATATGCTTGGATATTCCCAACAGATGTTGAGAGCCGATATCGAGAAGATGATTTCTGGTTTGAACTAAACTTCACACTTCCAAAAGGGAGCTATGCAACAACCTTTATTGAAGAGATCGCAAAAAAGAGTCTAGTTTAAATTATTTAAGAATAATAGTCCAGACATTACATAATAAGTAATAAAGAGAGTCTCTATTATAATATCGGAATTATTAATTTTGTAAGGAGTCTATCTATGCACAATAGAAAGGGAAAGAGAGTAGGGATAGTTGGAGCTGGTAATGTCGGTTCTACTGTTGCTTACAGTTTGGCAGTTCAAGGGGCTTGTCACGAAATTATTTTAAGAGACAACAAGGTTGAAATTGCTAAAGGTAAAGCTCTCGATATGTCTCAAGCTGCACAGAGTATCAGAAGTCATACAGTTGTTACAGTTGCTGAAACTATGGATCAACTTAAAGATTGCGATATTGTTGTGATTACAGCTGGGAGTCCAAGACTACCAGGAATGAGCAGAGATGATCTTCTTTTAATAAATGCAAAGATTATGAAAGAGGTTGTTCAAGGAGTTAAAGAGCATTCACCAGAGGCTGTAATTGTTGTTGTCTCAAACCCTCTTGATGCAATGGTGTATGTAGCAGCAAAAGAGAGTGGATTCCCTCTAAACAGAGTTATCGGTATGGCTGGAGTTCTTGATAGTGCAAGAATGGCTCACTTTATTCACGAAGAGTTAGGATATGGTGCTGGACAGATTAGAGCATCTGTTATGGGTGGTCATGGTGATGATATGGTTCCACTTCCAAGATACTCTACTGTTGCTGGAGTTCCTCTTGCTGATGTTATACCTCAAGAGAAGATTGATGCAATTGTTGAGAGAACAAAAAATGGTGGAGCTGAGATTGTTAAACTTCTTGGAAACGGTTCAGCATACTATGCACCTGGAAAAGCTACATCAATTATGGTTGATGCGATTCTAAAAGATACTAAACAGATTCATCCAACTGCTGTAATGCTAGAAGGTGAGTATGGATATGAGGGTATCGTATCTGGTGTTCCAACAATGATTGGTGCAAATGGAGCTGAGAAGATTATTGAAGTTACTCTTAACGATCTTGAGAAGTCTCAATTTGCAAAATCTGTTGCTTCTGTTCAATCTCTTGTTGATACACTTAATAAAAATAACTTCTTTGGAGATCAGTAGTGAGAGAGATAGAGTTTGATGAGGTCGTAAAGGCGGTTAAAAACTTAATCTCCTACTCTGGTAGCAATCTTCCACAAGACTCTGTTGATGCTATCAAAAAGGCTATGGAGGAGGAGAAGTCTCCAGTTGCACAGGAAGTTCTTCGACAGATTTTAGAGAATGCAGATATCGCTTCAAGTGAGTCTCGACCTCTATGTCAAGATACAGGTTTAGCTGTTTTCTTTGTAAAAGTTGGTGAAGATATGAAAATCAAAGGTGGTCTTCTTCGAGATGCAATCAACAAAGGAACTGCTGAGGCTTATGAGGAGAGTTATCTTAGAGCTTCAACTTGCCACCCATTCACAAGAGCAAACTTAAAAGAGACAGAGGGTTATAACTTACCTGCAATTATCCACTTCGATTTAGTTGCTGGTGATAAACTTGATATTGAGTATGCTGCAAAGGGTGGTGGTTCTGAGAATGTTAGCCGAGCAACTGTTCTTCCTCCGGCTGCTGGAAAAGAGGGTGTGATTCAGTTTGTAAAAGATACTGTTTCAAATGGTGGTGGAAACCCATGTCCTCCATTAACTGTTGGTGTCGGAATTGGTGGAACTTTTGAGAGAGCTGCAATCAGTAGCAAACATGCCCTTTTTAGAGATATTGGAAGTGTCAATAGCGATCCAGAGATGGCTGAGCTTGAGGGTGTAATTCTTGAAGAGCTTAACAGACTTGGAATTGGTGCAATGGGAATGGGTGGAACAAAAACAGTTCTTGGTGTCCATATCGAGAGCAACCCTTGTCATATCGCTTCACTACCTGTAAGTGTAAATATTCAGTGTCACAGTAGCCGACACTCTCACATCACAATCTAGGGGATATTCATGAGTCAAACATACAACTTAACTACACCTCTATCAGAGGCTGATGTAAAGCAGTTAAAAGCTGGAGATATTGTCAATTTAACAGGTGTTCTATATACAGCAAGAGATGCAGCCCATAAACGGATTGTTGATCTAATTGCTGAGGGAAAAGATTTACCATTTGATCTGAATGGTGCTGTTGTCTATTTCGTTGGACCAACTCCACCAAAACCGGGTGAGCCTATTGGAAGTGCTGGACCAACAACAAGTTATCGAATGGATAGCTACTCTCCGACTCTTATTCAACACGGTCTTCGTGGAATGATTGGAAAAGGGAAACGAAACGAGGCTGTTAAAGAGGCTTGTAAAAAAGATGGTGCAGTCTATTTTGGTGCAACTGGTGGAGCTGGAGCTTTGCTTGGAAAAAGAATCAAAAGTTCTGAAGTCATCGCTTATCCTGAGCTTGGACCAGAGGCAATTAGAAAAATTGAAGTTGAGAACTTTCCTGTAACAGTTATTAATGATACTTTCGGAGCTGACCTCTATCAACAGGGTCGAGAGCAGTACGAAGTTAAATAGTTATTCTGGGAGTGACTAAATAGAGATTATCGGGTCAAGCCCGAAAACGAAGTTTCTACAATATGACAAAAGAGTCTCATTGCCGTGCTTGACACGGCAATCTCTGATCAGCATCATAACTTGTTATAATTTAACAAAAATTATAAAAGGCTGTCTTTATGGTTTTAACCTCAACTATTATTGCTATTATCACTCTTCTCTTTTTTGCTGAGCTGTTCTACTTCTATCCGAAAAAGCGGAGTATTAAATCGACCGTTACGGTTGTTGGAGTTCTTGGAACCTTTATCGGTGTAACAGTTGGGCTTTGGGATTTTGATTACAAGAGTGTAGAAACATCTCTTCCAGCTCTTCTTGGCGGACTAACCACAGCATTTTAGGGACTGACTAAATAGAGTAAAATCTGGATATGAAACCATATAAAAAATATAGCCGATTATCAGAAGAAACAAAGATACTAATTCGAAGAATGTATAACGAAAACATAGGATTGAGAGCAATAGCAAGAGTTTTAAACATAACCCTTAGAGCAGTTCAATATCACATTGACAAAATAGAAGATCAGGTAAAAAAATACAACAAAGAAGTAGAAGGGAAAAAAGAGAAAGTTACTTTTGAGTATCTTATAATAGATGAGCTATATACATTTGTCCAGAAGAAAAGCGATAAATCTTATGTTTGGTCTGCAATAGCGGTAGATACGAATGGTAAGAAGCACTACTATTATCATTTATCAAAGAAGAAAGATAACAAAGCATTAATTGAATTTAAGAAACAGTTACCAGAAGTAAAGAAAGTTTATTGTGATGGAAATATCAGTTATAACTCGATTTTTGGGGATAAAGCAACAATGAAAAAATCTGTTTTTACAAATCTTATTGAAAGCCTAAACAATAGTCTTCGTAGTTCAATTTCTTATCTCACAAGAAGAAGTAATAAGCACTCAAAATGCTTTACTCATTTAAATCGAAAACTAGCCAATTTTTATAACCTTAAAAATGCTATTTAGTCAGTTCCAAAAGTTCTATCTGGAGAGCCTTATTGTTGTACTTAACTACTCTCCTCTTAGCACTTTGACAACTCCATCTTTATCAAGTCGTTTAGTAAATTTTTTCAGATCACTAATTGCATCTTCATAGCTAACACCATTATTAGTAAATTCAAATCTGTTTTTTGCAACCTCATCACCCCTGCTATTAACAGTTGATAAGATTACTTCAACAGTTGCGAATTTTAGAGATTTGAGCCTCTCGTTAGTTGTTCTAATCTCTTTTGGTTGATGATGAATCGTTACATGAACAGTTAAAATATCACCTTGACCTTTTGAGGAGTTAGCAATCTTGTATCCACTCTTAGTCAGATACTTTCGTACAAGAGTCTCATAACCTAAACTACTCTTCTCTGGAACATAGAGATATATCTCACCACTCTTTGCAAGAAGTTTTGAGAGCATACTATTACTCTTTTGAGAGACAGTAGAGTAATCAAAACTGCTATCTAACCCTTTTAAGAAAGATGCTCTTGCAACCAGTCTATTCAGCTCTTGCTCTAGTGTTTGATAGTTGGCTAAAACTACAAAGCTATCATTTGACATTGTATGGTTATAGAGAGTCTCTACCTTTTTCTGCTCTTGCTGAAACTTTCTCTTCTCGTCATTAGCAAAGCTCTTTCTATCAACTCTCATCATAACAACATACTCACCATCAGATGTAATATCTGACTCTTCAACAACCGCACCATTAAAGGTAACCCCTTTAACAATCGCTTTTACTTGATGAAGCATCTCTTTTGAACTCTCTCCATTTTTGACCGTAGATTTACTCTCAAAAACAGAAGCGATAGTTGTTGATATCTCAGAAGCTATCTTTGAAAGAGCCATAGCAACCGCCTCTTTTTCACTATCACCCACTCCAACACCGTAATAGTTTTGATAATCAGTTTGCTGAGGATTGTTATACCAACTAGGCATATTTGAGTTGCTATTGCTAATATGTTGTGTCGAACTCTTAAGAGGGACTTGTGCTGGAGAACTTTTTGAGAAACAACCAGATGTTAGAAGAGAGAGAGCTAGAAGCCCACTTAAACTATATAATTTAAACATATTAATTTGCCTTTGCCTCTGCACTCTCTTGTGCTAATTGTGTCTCATAAGCTGTTAGGATAATTGAGACAATATCACTATACTTTGATGAGATCATCGCTTGTTGAATTGAGTAGTAAGAACCAATAGCGATATATGGCAACATATAGATAGCATTCACCCCTATTGAAGCACTTCTCTTTCCAACTAGCTTTGCTGCATTTTGACTCCAAGGAGCAGGATCTCTTGTAAGCCTCATTTGAACAGCTTTAAGAGTTAACAGTTCTTGATCCAACTGTTCAAGCGAGGGTTTGATTTTCGCAAGAGCTATAACAAAAAGAGAGCCTGTCTGGGTTGCTCCGCTATTTACACTATCTAAAGCTTTTTTAATGTTTTGAGCTAGTTCAACATGTTGAGGTGATAGAGAGATAGAGTTTTCAACAGCTTTTGCTGCCTCTTCAAACTTATGGAAATAGATATTGCTCTTCTCATCAGCAACTTTCTCAAGCTCCTCTAACTCTTTCTCTTTAACGGCTAACTCCTGCTCTTTTGCTGAAATATCTGGAATACCATCATTAGATTCTAAATATGATTCAATATCACCTATCTCACCCTTTTTAGATAGGACTTTTTCAATAGCATCTTTCATTTCACTATTAGCTGATTTTAGATCCTCTTGATAGCTCTCTGGGGTTAAGGAGATAACTGCCTCTTCAACATTGGGATAGAGCTTTCCTTTAACTGCTTGAACTCTATTCAGTTGTGCATCTGGAAACTCTCTATACTTTTGAAGATCTAAACCTGGTAGAGCATTAATATCTGGAGTTTCAGAATATAGAACATCAACTCTGTTATAGAAATCAACTGCAATTGGTGAGAGAGTTGGAAGAGAACCAGAAGCGACATCGCTATACTTGACAGTTGCATAGAATGGATCTTTCTCCATATATCTATCTTGTAACTCATTTTGTCTCTCTGGAGTTATCTCTTGAGAGAGTTGAGTTGGCCAAGTTGCATCAACTGATATAGGCATATTATAGAGAATATCACTATTTGTTCTAGCTAGATTTATACCAAGTTTTGCTCGGTTAAGTTGTTTCTCAACATTTGGCTTTTCAAGAGCGGCAGAACCAGCCTCTCTTAAGCTATTGATTGCTCCACTACAACCATTTAAAAATAGAGCTAAAGCTGTAACTGTGATACTTAGAAACTTGAACTTCTTCAAATCTAACTCCTTATATTAAGATATCTTTTATATCTGAATTATATCTGAAGTTGTAATAAGCTCTTATCAAATAGTAGTGTTTTCGTCATTGCCGTGCTACACACGGCAATAGATTTTGACAAAACTTAGTAGTCGTAAGCCACTTTATAGTTTGGGTCTTCTTCAGTATATTCACAAAATGGTCCAGCATTTTTAAGAATAGCTTTACAATCATTTGAGAGGTGTCTAATTTGAAGAGTTTTACCAACCTCTTGATACTTCTTAGTTAAGTTATCAACTGCTTCAACTCCTGAAATATCCATTACTCTTGACTCTTTGAAATCTAAAATAACAGACTTAGGGTCGTTAGCTACATCAAACTGCTCATAGAATGATGTTGTTGAACCAAAGAATAGAGGTCCATTAAGTTCATATATCTTCTGTCCATCTTTATCGATATAACTTCTTGCAAACACTTTTGCATGTTGCCAAGCAAAGACAAGAGCAGAGATAATAATCCCTGTAATAACCGCAATAGCTAAATCAAAGAAAATTGTTATAACAGTTACTGCAACAAGAACAAATCGATCACTATTTGGCATATATTTGATTCTGTTTCCACTCTCCCACTCAAAAGTTCCAATTGAGACCATAAACATAATTCCAACAAGAACGGCAACAGGAATTACAGAGATAAAGTCAGTTAAACTTACTACAAAAAGGATAAGAAGAATAGCCGCAACAACTGCTGAGAGACGACCCCAACCACCATTACTAAAGTTAATAATCGATTGTCCAATCATTGCACAACCTGCCATACCACCAAAAGCTCCACAGGTCACATTTCCAACACCTTGAGCGATACACTCTTGATTTCCGCTTCCTCGTTTTCCACCCATCTCATCAAGAACAGAGAGAGTTAAGAGAGACTCAATAAGTCCAACAAGAGCTACAAGAACAGCATAAGGTAGAACCATTAAAACAGTATCCAGTGATATTTGAACATCTGGAATCGAGAATGTAGGTAGCGAACCTGAAATATCAGCGAGGTCACCAACTCGTTTTGTATCTAAATCAAATAGAACAACAATAAGAGTAATTGTAATAATTGCAACTAATCCAGATGGTAGAGCTTTTGAGAATCGTGGAAAGAACTCAACTATTACCATTGTAAGAGCAACAAGAGCATACATAATCCAGTTTTCACCCTCAAAAAGTGGGAATTGAGCCATTGCAATAACAATCGCAAGTCCATTAACAAAACCGTACATCGCTGGTTGTGGAACAAGTCGAATTAACTTTCCAAGTTTCAGAACTCCGACTGTCACTTGAATCAATCCTGCCATAACGGTTGTTAAGAGAATATATTGAAGAATCATCTCCGCATCGGCATCTGGAAAAAGCTCCCGAACCTCTACTCCAAGTCCAACAAGAACAACAGCAACAGCACCAGTAGCTCCTGATACCATTCCAGCTTTACCACCAATAATTGCTGTTATGAGTCCAAGTATAAATGCTGTGTATAGACCAACAAGAGGTGAAACACCAGCGATAAACGAGAAAGCGATAGCCTCTGGAACTAGAGCAATTCCAACAACAATCCCAGAGAGAACATCACTTTTTGCACTTTTACCTATAAAAGTATCTTTTATATTAAGCAAAAATATTCCTTATAATTTTTGCGGAATAGTAACATAGGTGAATATTGGATAGCTTTTAAGACTGAGGAGTGATTAAATAGAGATATTCGGGTCAAGCCCGAATATGATCAAGCAGTCTCATTGCCGTGCTTGATGGCAATATAGTGTAGTTTTGGAGTTTAATTACTCTGAAGCCTCTATAATTTTGTAGATTCTATCTTCCATTTTTGTAATAACTCTAAATTCAACTCTTCTCGACAGCTCCTCATTCTCAACACCATTTTCTATAATAGGTTTAGCAAATGAGACACCATTAGCTCGAAATAGTTTTATTAGCCAGTCCAACTCGTTCTGAACCGTCTCAACATCTATGCAGTAGTTTAGAACTTGAAAAGCTCGATCTTGCGAGAGTTTAGCATTATGAATATATCTCTCATTACGGTTTTGAGCAGTACCCCAACTTGAAGATGTGTGTCCCTCAATCCGAATCTCATCTATATCAAGGCGAAACTTCTCATTTGTTAGAATTTTTATATATCTTGGAAAGAAGTCATCAAGAATATATTTAAACTTATCTTTGATATCACTTTTTCCAGTCTCAAATAGAATATCTGGAGATTTGAATCGAATAGTGTTGTTATCAAGAATCTCCGCATTCCACTCGACTAAATCCTCTTCAAACTCATCTTTAAGGGCTTGATTAAGGGCTATTTTTCCCTGATTGTAGGCAACAGCAATATTCTTCATCTTCTCTTTCTCTTGCTCTACCTCAATCATATAAGCAACAGAGATAAATAGAAAGACAAGCATCAGCCCCGACATCATATCGGAGATAGAGACCCACTGATTAGAATCGTGTTTCATCGACAGAGTCCTTATATTTGTATATCAACTCTTCATAATCTCTCTGGAACTTTGTTGTTATAGATGTGAGTGCCGAGTTGAGTTCATCAAGTGAAATTCTAAGTGCCTCTGGAATCTGCTCACCCATCACTCGGAAATGGTTTGTGATAACATTAATCTCATATCGCTGTCTCTCAAGGGAGTCATAAGCATATTTAAAGCTCTCAGTTACACTATCCATACTTGTTCGGAATGTGTTTGTAATCATCTCCCCATTTTCATTAATAAGATCAACAATAGAGCTATTCATCTCAACAAAACTATCTCTCTGCATTCGGTTACCATCAACAACAGTTAAAGATAGCTCTTTAAAACTTTCAGATAGTTGGTTAAACTCTCCGTCCATATTTTTAAACATCTCTTCTGTCTTAGGGATAATCTCTGTAAATAGAGATAGGTTTTTCTGAAGTAAATCACTCTGCTCTTTTGCAGTTTTTATCATATCTGATAGACCGTCATACACTTTTATGATTCTCTCATTTTCGTTTGCAATAGTGACAATGCTATCTTTTGCACTTTCGATTGATGAGGTTGAGTCTTGAAGTCGCTTCTCCATATCTTCAACATGATTTTTATAGTTATCTTGCCACTCAACAAGCTTAAAGACTGCTTGATTAAGTTTGTCAAAGTTACCACCAAACTGCTCAGTGAGGTTGTTGTTAAAGTCGCTGATAACTCCTTGGAGAGCATCAATAATCTCTTGAGTTGCCCCTTTTGAGAGTTGTCGAGTCGCCTCCTCCATAGAGCTATTTAGCTCTTCGAAGTTTTTCGACAACATCTCTTGAATAGCAAAAGATGATTTAATCTCATGGTTTCTAATCTCAATAAGAGTTTTAAGAATAGCTTCACTCTCATCACTACCACTTGAGCCAACCTTAATATTTGAGAGACCTTTAACCAGATCATCAAGTTTAGATACGACACTTGAATTATCCATTCTTGGTAGATATGATAATGAACTATCCATATTTGCTAGTTTGCTATTTATCTCTGCAAGTAGCTCCTCTTCTGATTTATTATCATCTGAGATCTGATCTCGTATTTTCTGATAGATACTTAAAAATATCGCACTACTCATTCCAAGAATTGAGGTTGCAAAAGCTGTTTTGAGTCCAACAAGAACACTATGAACACTATTTTTCATACTCTCTGGATCGAAGTTTTGAAGACCGATAAAAATCCCAACAAATGTTCCAAGAACACCAACACTGACTATTTGAGCTTTGAGATCTTTTTTAAAGACAAGATCAACAACAACAAGAACAGCTATAAGTATTGTAAAAACTATGTTTGGGGGAGTTACGGAGAATAGAGTTGCAAAAAGAGTTGAATCTGTTTCCATAAAAGCTACCTTAAGAGTTTAATTTTTTCTATTTTGGAATCTTATCAAATTTTCACATATCAAAACTTTGCTCTGCCTGTTAGTAGCCCCATTAAACCATTGAGATAATCGGTAGCTTCGTCTGAACACTTGGCAAAACTGGTGTTGAACTTTATAATATTTTTCTCAACAGCATCTCGGATAGCCTCTTCAAACTCCTCCATTGTTGCTACACGATAACCAGCTTCTCCAAAACTTCACTTTTCCACTTAATCTGTTTAACTGGTGTGCCGTCGGAGTGTTTTTTGTTTGTGTCTAGCATTTCGGCAAACTCTTCTCCCTTTTCAGTTAAGTGCCAAACTTTCTCTATCTTCTTCTGGAAGCCTAAATCTTGGAGAAGAAGATTAACTTCCATTGCTGACTTTTCGATAATTTGACCAATTTGAGTTGGAGTTAAAATCTGATTTTTGGAATCAGAAACGAGGTGCTTTTCGTCCAGAATTTCAAGAGGTGAATTTCCCGTAATCTTACGAACACCCTTATCAGCAGAGAGAAAAGCTTGATTTCCAGAAAATCCAAAAAGGTTAGCGAGTTTGATCAGTTTTTCGGAAGCCTCTAAAAGATAGTCCAAATCTATCTTCTCAGACTTCTCAAAATATCGTTTTTCGATTTCAATAAAATAGTTACGAACCTCTTTCCCTTTTGCTGTTCCCGACATCATCGCAATATGTTTTGCACTCTCAATTGTAAGAATATAATCAACTCCTACAACTTGACCTTTTTCGTTTATCCAGAGTCCTCTTGAATTTTGTTTTAACCCGTCCCCTTTTGGGTAGACGGTGATAAAATCGATATTCTCTTCAATTCCTGCTCTTTTAATTTGTGCTTTTATCCAGTCTGAAAAATCCTTTTTAACCTCTAAAGCTCTATGCAAATCTCTAGCTGAAACTGAATTTATAGAGTTGTCCCCTATCTTCTGTTTTGAAACTTTAATAATTTCATTCATTAAATCAACGGTGTAAAAAATTAAGATAAATATT
>JAMJTX010000134.1 GCA_024281215.1 Candidatus Thiovulum karukerense
ATTTAAGATTAATTCGGTCAGTAAGAGTGCCATTGATCAAGTTAGTAAAGAGCTTAAATATTATGATATTAGAGTTGAGTGATTAATAAAAAGATAAAAAAGGGAGTAAATAAATGAAAATTACAGTTATTCAGGGTCCAAACTTAAATATGCTTGGAACAAGAGAGAAGAATATCTATGGTGGAATGAAACTTGAGCAGATTCACCAACAGATGAGAGATGTAGCCTCTCAAAATGGTTTTGAGATTGACTTTTTTCAAAGCAATTTAGAGGGTGAGATTGTTGATAAAATCCAAGAGTGCTTAGGTGATTCAGATGGGATTATTATCAATCCAGCAGCATACACTCACACATCAATCGCGATTAGAGATGCATTAAGTGCTATCAATCTACCAACTATTGAGGTTCATATTAGCAATATCTATCGAAGAGAGGAGTTTAGACAAAAGTCTATGATAGCTTCTGTTGTCGCTGGACAAATTTCAGGATTTGGTCCATTCACATACCACCTTGCAATGGTTGGAATGATGCAGATTCTAAATGAGATTAAGAGTCTAAGAGATCAACAAGCTCAACAAAAAATACCTCACTAATAAAACTACTCCCACCTGAAATGGTGGGAACACCCATATTAAATTAAATTTTAAAAAATAGAGAGAAGTTTATGATTATTACTCGATTTGCACCCAGTCCAACAGGGTATCTCCATATCGGAGGATTAAGAACGGCCCTTTTAAACTATCTTTGGGCAAAGAAAAATGGTGGAAAATTTCTTTTAAGAATTGAAGATACAGACAGAAGTCGCCACAATGAAGATGCAGTTACTGCTATATTAGAGGCTTTTGAATGGGTAGGACTCAAGAGCGATGAAGAGATTGTATATCAATCAAAGAGAGATGAGATATACAAAAAATATATTGAACAGCTTTTAGAAGAGAATAGAGCCTATAGATGTTATATGACTAAAGAGGAGCTTGAAGCACTCCGAGAGGAGCAGACAGCTAAAAAAGAGCGACCTAGATATGATGGACGATATAGAGACTTTACTGGAGTTCCTCCAGAAGGGGTTGAGCCAGTAATTAGAATTAAAGCACCAACAGAGGGAAGTATAGTTGTTCATGATAGGATAAAAGGGAGCATAGAGTTTAGAGTAGCTGATACTCTTGATGATTTTATTATTGCTCGTGCTGATGGCTCTCCAACTTATAATTTTGTTGTTGCTGTTGATGATGCTTTAATGGGTGTAAATGAAGTTATTAGAGGTGATGACCATCTCTCTAATACACCAAAACAGATTGTTGTTTATGAGGCTTTAGGCTTTGAACTTCCAACTTTTTACCATGTACCAATGATTCATAATGAGAGTGGAAAGAAGCTTTCAAAAAGAGATGGTGCAACAGATGTTATGGAGTATAAGAGAGAGGGTTACTACCCTGAATCTCTCCTAAACTTTCTCTTGAGACTTGGTTGGAGCTATGGAGATCAAGAGATATTTACAATGGATGAGATGTTAAATCTCTTTAATCCAAAAGATATTAGTAAGTCAGCATCTATATACAATATTGATAAGCTCAATTGGATTAATGGAGAGTATCTTAAAAAAAGAAGTCGAGAAGAGTTGGCAAAAGATTTAAATATTGAACCAACCCCAATTATTAATCTTGTTAAAGATAGATGTTCAACTCTTGGAGAGCTTCAAACAGAGATTGATAAGATTCTTCTTCGACCAGAAAGCTATGATAGTAAATCAATTAAAAAACACTTTAAAGAGTTGAATCGAGAGCTTTTAGAGGAGTTTTTAGAGCAACTTAAAAGTAGTGAAAATAGTTGTGAAGAGATTTTTTCATCTATTCTTGAAAAGAGTGGAACTGGAATGGTTAAATTAGCTCAACCAGTTAGAATTGCTCTTGTTGGAGTTGCTCAAAGTCCATCAGTTGTTGATGTTGTATCAATTCTTGGAAGAGATGAGGTGGTTTATAGAATAGAGAAGTTCTTAGAGTCTCAAAAGGGTTAATAGTATGATTGATAAAAAGAGGATTTATAATCCTGACTCGAAAGAGATAACAAAAGAGCGAAAGATATTTGGCGGAAATCCGACGGGTATTTTTGAGCTTAATGATATTAAATATCAATGGGCTTATAATCTTTGGGAAGCGATGTTAAATAACACCTGGTTTCCAAAAGAGGTGAATATGAATAGCGATGTCAAGGATTATCGTGATGGTCTAAGTGATAGAGAGAAGAATGCTTATGATAAAGCTCTTGCTCAACTTATTTTTATGGATTCTCTACAGACAAACAACATTATTGATAATGTAAATCCATACATTACAGCACCAGAAATTAATCTTATTCTGGTTAGACAATCGTTTGAGGAGGCTCTTCATAGTCAATCGTATGCTGTTATGGTTGATTCTATCTCATCAAATAGTGATGAGATTTATCAACTATGGCGAAAAGATATGATGTTGAAGACCAAGAATGACTCTATCGCAAGAGTCTATGAGGAGTTAGCAGAGAAACCAACAGCTCATAACTTTCTAAAATCTCTCTTTGCAAACCAAATTCTTGAGGGGATCTACTTCTACTCTGGTTTTGCATATATATATGCTCTTGCAAAGAGTGGAAAGATGTTAGGAAGTTCTCAGATGATCAAGTTCATTAAATTAATAGTGACTATATAACAGAAATGTATATAGAAAACCTCCTTAAAACGGGAAACTCTGACCGAGTCGTGTCGAAGACAATCCGTTGCTAAAGAGTGCTTTAAGTTGTCTTATCTTACAGTATCTCATCTCGACAAAAAGGATATTAAGATGAGACAAATCTTGGATTATCCAAACTATTCAGTAACATCTGATGGAAAAGTTATCTCAAATCAGAGAGTTGCAGGAAGAAGTGGAAAGGGTATCAGTACAAAAGAGAAAGAGTTAGCACAGATGTATAATCAAAGAGGCTACAAAATGGTAAATCTTATTAGAGATAAAAAATCGAAAACAAGATATGTTCATAGATTAGTAGCTCAAGCTTTTATACCTAATCCAGATAATTTACCTCAAGTCAATCATATTGATGGTAATAAAGAGAATAATGATGTTGCTAACCTTGAATGGGTATCAGCAAAAGAGAATAATCATCATGCATTAAGAACTGGACTTAGAACAGGTCAAAAGGGTAGTGCAAACTCTCAATCCAAGCTACAAGAAGAAGATGCAATTAAAATAATTCATTTAGTTATGCAGGGACTATCTAATATAGAGATAGCAGAACAGTTTAAACTGCACGATAGATATGTCTCTTTAATCAGAGGTAAAAAAAGATGGAAACATTTATGGGAGACAATGTATCAAAATGAAGAAGTTCCATATTCTTGTAGAAAAAGAACAAAAGCATTTAATGCCGAACGACTATCGAAAGCACAGCTTACAGAAAAGCTGGAAGCGAGTAGAGTAGAATCAAGTGATTCGAAACGGGAGGACTCTTAGCAGAATCAATGATTGCTGAAGAGTGTGATATAGTCTGCTCTATATGGAAACATATAGCTGGATATAGTTCCGGAGTAAGATTAACGACCTTACTTGAACATCAAGGACAAAGAGACGAGGTGACACACCTCTTAATTTACCAAAATATGATTAAAGATCTGAAGAAAGAGAGACCAGACCTATTTACAACTCAGCTCATTGAAGAGGTTGAAGATATGTTTAAAGAGGCAGTTGAACTTGAGACAGCTTGGGGTAAATATATTACCGATGGAGAGATTCTTGGATTGACAGATAAACTTATTGAAGATTACATCAAATATCTTGCAAATCAGAGACTCTCAAAAGTTGGTATGCAACCTCTATATTTAGTTAATGAGAATCCTCTTAAATGGGTTGATGATTTTGCAAAGTTTAATGACCAGCGAACAAACTTCTTTGAGGGGAATGTTACCAACTACACAAAAGGTTCATTAACCTTTGAAGATGACTGGGATAGAGACTTTTAATAGTTTCTGTTATTACCATAGATGAGTTAGTGATCTATCACTGAGATCGAAAAGATAGATAGATTATAATTCGCAATCAATTTTACCCCCTAAAGAGTTTGGGGGTTACCAAATTTCTTTAAGGGAGAGGTGCTAGATTCAGTTTTAGTGCCAAATATAGTATGAGCCTAAATAGTATCAATTTAGTAGAGGAGATAGAGCGACTTAAGAGAGAGCTTGATGTTACTGTTGTCGCTCACTTCTATCAGAAAGATGAGGTTTTTCAGTTAGCTGATATAACTGGTGACAGTCTAGAACTTGCAAAAAAGACAGTCAGTAGTGATAGTGAGTTTGTTGTCTTTTGTGGTGTAGGTTTTATGGGTGAGAGTGTTAAAGTTCTTAATCCAGAAAAGAGAGTAATTATGCCTAAAATGGCTTGTTGCTCAATGGCACAGATGATTGATGGAAACTACTATGATAAATCTATTGAGATTCTTCAGAAGAGCGGTGTCGCTAAAGAGAATATTATGCCCATTACATATATCAACAGCAGTGCTGAAGTAAAAGCAAAAGTTGGAGAGATGGGCGGAATGGTCTGTACAAGCTCAAATGCTGAGATGATTATTACCAATGCTCTGGATAGTGGAAAGAAGATTCTCTTTGTTCCTGATAGATGTCTTGGACAGAATATTGCAAATAAGATGGGATTAAAATCATCGATTGTTAATATTCTTGATGATAGGGCTGATGAGGTTCATCAAGAAGCAGATGTTATCTGTTATGATGGTTTCTGTTCTGTCCATCAGCTCTTCTCAACTGATGATATAGATTTCTACCGAGAGAAGTATCCAGATATTCTTGTAGCTGTTCATCCAGAGTGCGATCCAGCTATTGTTGAGAAATCTGACTTCACAGGTTCAACTTCACAGCTGATTAAATATATCAAAGATTTACCAGAAGATCAGAAAGTTGTTGTTGGAACTGAGTTTAATATGGTCAATAGACTGAGAGAGAAGAATACTTATGTTCTATCTTCAACAAAACCAGAATGTCCAACAATGAATGAGACTACCCTTGAGGATCTATATCGAACTCTTAAAAGTATCGAAGATGGTGAGCCATTCTATGAGGTTGAATTGGATTCAACTGTTCAGCAAAATGCAAAACTTGCTCTTGAGAGAATGTTAGCTCTTTAAATCAGACAGGGGGGCTTTATAACCCCTCCTATTTATATTGCAAATAGTACTAATTTTCCTCTTTTACAAGAGGTACAACACCTGGAAGAACTTTCCCCTCAATTAGCTCAAGAGAAGCTCCACCACCTGTTGAGATAAAACTCATATCCTCATCAAGACCTGTTCGTTTAATAAGGTCAGCAGTATCACCACCCCCAATAACAGTTGTTGCAAAACTATCAGCAACAGTATGAGCAAGTTTAAAGCTACCTCGAGAGAACTTCTCAATCTCATAAACTCCCATCGGTCCATTCCATAGAATAGTCTGAGAGTCTCGAATCGCAAGTTGGAAATATTTTACAGAGGCTGGTCCAATATCTAACCCCATCCACTTATCAGGAATCTCTTTTGTTGTTACAGCTTTAATTGTAGCCTTATCTGAGAATTTATCAGATGCAATAACATCAACAGGCAGGAATAACTTAACACCAAGTTTTCTAGCCTCTCTCATAATATTGAGAGCCTCCGGCATTAGATCATCTTCAACAATTGAGTTTCCAACATCTTCACCCATAGCTTTAAGGAATGTAAATGCCATTCCTCCACCAATTACAAGTTTATCAACTCTTGGAAGAAGATTTTGAAGAGCCTCAAGTTTTCCAGAGACTTTACTTCCACCAACAATTGCTGTAAATGGTCTTGCTGGAGCATTGAGAAGTTTTGAGAAGAACTCAATCTCTTTTTGAAGTAGGAATCCAGCAGCCTTTTTCCCAACTTCAAAATATTCTGTAATTCCATTAACAGATGAGTGGGCTCGGTGGCTAACACCAAAAGCATCATTTATATAGAGTTCAGCAAACTCAGATAGAGCCTTTGAGAACTCCTCATCGTTTTTTGTCTCACCAGCTTCAAATCGGAGGTTTTCAAGAAGAAGAACCTCCCCAACTTTAAGATTTTTAGCTTTCTCTTTTGCATCATCTCCAACAACATCATCAGCGAGTTGAATATCCATATGGAGAAGACTGTGGAGTCGTCTCTGAACAGGCTTCAGAGAGTATTTTGGATCATACTTACCTTTTGGTCTTCCAAAGTGAGAACCAAGGACAACAGAGGCATTATTATCTAAACAGTACTCAATTGTTGATAGAGCCGATCTAATTCTTCTGTCGTCTGTAATATTTCCAAATTCATCAAGTGGAACATTGAAGTCACATCTGATAAATACCTGTCTTCCCTCTAAGTCTAAATCTTTAAGGTTGTATAGTGTCATGGTAATAACCTACTTTTGACTCACAAAAACAGCCATATCTACAAGTCGGTTTGAATAACCCCACTCATTATCGTACCAAGCCATAACTTTAACCATATTGCCATCGATAACTTGAGTTAAATCCTCTGCAACAATTGAGCTATTTGAATCCCCTTGGAAATCTTGAGATACTCTGTATTCGCTATCAATTGCGATAATACCTTTTAGTTCTCCCTCAGCTTTCTCTCGAAGAATCGCATTAACCTCCTCTTTAGTTGTGTTCTTTTTAACGAGAACATTTAGATCAACCATAGATACATTTGGAGTTGGAACTCTTACACTCTGACCGTGAAGCTTCCCTTTGAGTTGTGGAAGGACAAGACCAATAGCCTTTGCTGCACCTGTTGTTGTAGGAATCATATTAACAGCAGCAGCTCTTGCTCGTCTCTTGTCTTTTTTATGTTTTACATCAAGAATATTCTGGTCATTTGTGTAGCTGTGGATAGTTGTCATAAGACCCTTGTCGATACCAAAAGCATCATCAAGAACTCGTGCAACTGGTGCTAAACAGTTTGTTGTACAACTAGCATTTGAGACAATATCTTGACCCGTATACTCCTCGTTATTAACACCGATAACAAAAGTATCAGTATCATCTTTAGCAGGAGCTGAGAATACAACTTTTCTAACACCATCTTTAAGATGAACTTGAGCTTTCTCTTTTGTTAAAAATACACCTGTACATTCAAGAACAACCTCTGCACCTAACTCACCAAAGTTTAAGTTGTTTGGATCTTTATCAGATAACATCTTAACCTTCATATCACCCATTCTGATATAAGCATCTTCAAGAAGCTCTGTCTCAATATCAAAATGTCCATGGACACTATCATTATCTAAAAGGTACTTAACCATATCTGGTTCTGCTAAATCATTGATTGCCACAAGCTCAACATCACTTCTCTTTGTGATGATTCTTGCTACACTTCTACCGATACGACCGAAACCGTTAATTGCAACTTTTAATGCCATAAAAACCCTATTCCTATTTTGTATTTAAAATCTATTTTTAATTTTAGCAAAAAATATTAAAAAAGAATTGTGTGTGAAAGAAATCACCTTACCCCATACTATGTAAGAGTATGAGGTGATTACAGTTTGTTAATCAAGTCTATTATATAACAGGTGGTTGAGGGGGAAACTCATCATTAGTTGAAGTTGGAATAGGGTGAGGCACAGCTCGATTTACTTTTGTTCCATCTGTTAATTCTATACACTCTTCACCCTCACATACAGGAGTTGGCTCAATAGTATCTTCTTCACTTGAATCACTGCTATTTGATGTTGGCTCATCACTACTAGAGGGGTTGTCTGAACTTGAGTCAGATGTTGATGAACTACTATTTGCAGGGGGAGGTGATTGATTATCAGATGTTGAACTATTGTTGGGAGAGACCTCTGTTCCACCAGTATCATCTTGAAGATTTGTACTGTTATCATTACACCCACTCAATAGAGCTGCTGCTCCAATCATTAGTGCCAATATATATTGTTTATCTATTCTCATTCAGCAATCCTTTTTGTAAATAACTTTCCGTTATTAAGATAGAGAATATAATTACTGCTTAAATAGTTCATAAAGAGAACTCTTGAGTTACTGTCATAACTATTGATAAAGCTATCACTACTATAAGCACTCTCTCGAATTAGAGCTGAATTACCACTCTCATCACTCTCAAGTCTATATGAATAGACACTACTTGCAACAGTTGAAGGAGAGTAGCTATTCCCATCATTCTGAATTGGTAATACAACTCTACTATCTTTATATCCAAATGTTTTACCAGAGTAATAGACTGGTGAGAAGTTATGATAATCACCTATTGTTCGACTTGCCAACTCAACAGGTGTATCAATCACCTCTACATCAATAGCTCTTAGGGTAACTCCTCCATCTATACCTTTCTCATCAACCTCTTGACCAACTAAAAACAGCCTCTTATCGTCAGTTGAGTAGTGTATATAGCTATTTTTACCATTAAGAGTGATAGAGCCTCCACTCTTTCTTGGAGCTTCTAAATCACTTAAGTCTATTAAGTAGAGAGGTTTATTAGCACTCTCTGATGATGCAACTGCTATATCGTCGTAAAACTTAACCCCCTCTAAGAAGTATCTATAATCAACAATATCTTGAAGAGTTCCAAGAGAATCAAATGTGCCATCACCCTTATCTTTCAGAATATCTATTCTTCCTCGTCCCTTATCTCCAGTTGATAATTCACTCCGTGAAGCAACTCGAATTACACCACTATCTACACTACTCTCATCTAAACTAAATCGATCGATTAAAGATGAGTTCAGTTCGGTAGAAGCAACATATTTAGGCTGATATTTAAAATAGAACTTATGGATATCTGTTCGTCCAGTTGTCTCTTCAAATGAGACTCTGTGAGGCGACTGAGAAGATGTGAAATATATACTACTCTCTGTAAATTTTACTAAATCCATCTCGCCCATAACTGTTAGGCTAGTAAGAAGTTTTCCACTCTCTATATTAAACTGTGAAACAGTATATAGATCACTGTTTTGAGCTAAATTGCTTGATGCATAAAACTGTTTTGGGTCTTTAATCAACTCTTGCCAAACTCCAGTAGAGTCTGAATATTTTGGAGTTAAATAGCTCTCTTTCAGATCTGGATATTCATAGTTGTAACGATATAGAGTTCCATTTTCATCAGATTTTACATCATAACATCTCGCTCTATAATCTGCTGTATCTTCTGGATTAAAACAGCTATCACTCTGTTGAAGAAGAACTCGTGGATATTGAAGTTCTACACATGGTTCAAACTTTGTAATAACATATAGACTATTGTCAATTAACCTTGAACTATTAACCTCTCCATCAATGAAGATATCTCTTTTAGCTCGATATCCAATAGGATTGAGATTCAAGTCGTGAATAGTAATAGCACTCTTCTTTTCTCGACATCTTTCAGCAAATGATGGAGATATTTTTGTGTCATTAATAGTCGAGAAACTAATTAATCTTCCACCACTGATAGCGAAATTTTTTAGAGAAGATGTTTTAAGTTGTCCATTTTCACTATACTCTAATTTAAACTCTTTTGGAGTGAAAACATCATTTGAGGCAAACCTACTTATCATTCCAGCTCTAACAGAGTTATCTTGCTTATAAAAAATATACTCATTGTACTCTTTGATAGTATCTGGAATCTCAACTCCATTGTATCTCTTCTCAAATCCACTATTACCGTTTGTAATGCCATTGCTAACAATAGTATAACTATCTGTAACTGTTGTATCAGTCTGGAATATGTCTATTGATTCACTCCAGTTCCAGTAGTTCTGTTCTCGATTATTTATAACCAAGGTTTTTGATATATGATTATGGACACTATCTAGTGTTGTAAATGATGAGGTGATTTGATCGTCGCTACCTGTGAGGAGAAGCTCCCCTCCTCGCTTTGCTAAATCAACTGTTCTCTCTTCTGGCGAATAGAGCCAAAATCCTCTTTTACTATTAAGCTCATCAACCTCTGGAAAGTCAAAAAATGTGTAGTCTCGATTTGTCTGCCATTGCGAGTCTCTATCATACTTCCATATTTTAAACTCACTTAAAACTTTAGGGGAGATCACAGCATTGAAAGGGATAGATAGAAGATTCCAGCCACGAGAGACGGTTACAGAGTCAAGAAGTTGAGATGATAGAGATGGTTCGTTACTCTCACTAACTGTTAAAGTCCAGTTGTTGTAACTAAAGACCCAGAGACCTTGCCACCGCTTAACTCTGTTTAATCGATTAATATTCTGACTATCAATAGCAGAAAGGACAGAAGTTTCAGGTGAGAAACCTTCCCAGTCATTATATTCACTGTTGTAGCTCCAGACAAGTCGAACATCAGAGCGGTTAAATAGCCTCATATTCTCTGTATCAGCTGGAAGACCAATAAGTTGCCAACCACTCTTCATATTAATAGAGTACTCTTTTCCCCAGACAACGGAGTACATCAACACCATTAATATAAATAGATTTCTTTTCAACATTTTATAAACCCTTATACAATCTCAACTACATTTTAATTAAAGATAGAATCGCTTAAAGTAAAATAAATTTTAATCCGAAATATATCTAAATTCGGAGTTTTAAATAATGTTAAAATTCTAACAAAAAAAGTGGTAAAGTTATTTTATGCATAAAAGCCTCAATATCTTCTATATCTTTATTGCACTATTAGGAGAGCTTGTAGGAGCTACTTGGATAGACTCAAACACATATCTCATGTGGGAAGTAAAAAATGAGTATAACATAATGTATGAATATGATTGGAGAGAGGCAAATGATTATTGCGAACATCTAGTATTAGATGGCTATGATGATTGGTGGTTACCATCAACTTCACAGTTGCGAACCATCTCCAACATAAGACTCTATGGAGAGTATAATGAGAACTGGGATAGTTGGTTTTTACGAAGTGAGCGATATAAAAATAATGGTTATTTCATACGATCTGAACTCCAGTACAATATGGGAACAGAGGGAGATTACTGGTCTCTTTCAGATTATGCAAGTACTGCTAGAAGTGAAGAGGAGGAGGCTTGGTTTGTCGATTTTGAGGCTGGTTACGATGACTGGACATACACATCGAGCCAACACTATGTTAGATGTGTTAGAAGCTCCTATTAGGTTAAATTAGATGGTAGTTGTAGATTGTAAATCTCCTATCTCTCAGGAGATATTAAAAAGAGTTTTAAAAGAGTCTATTGAGAGTAGATTAGAGAATAGTCACATTGAACTGATTGTTACTGATAGAGATGATATTAGGGGTTCTAATGTGGTCAATATTTCTCATCTCCAACCACCTTTAAAACAAGAGGCTATTATTACTCTTATGAACGAGAGAGAGAGGCAATCAAATTTAGAGGCTAAAAAAGATTGTGATTGTAGTGAGGAGTTAGCAACTCTTAAAAGGGAGATTTTTGAACTTTTAACTGTCAGCAGTCAAGAAAGAGATAGAAAGATAGAGGCTCTTTTTGAAAAAAAATAACTATATACATATAAACTCTGGTAAATATAAGGGTAAAAAAATACTGCTTCCCGATGTAGAGACAACTCGTCCCTCTAAATCAATTGTTAGAAACTCAATTTTCGATACCCTCCAAAATGAGGTATATAACAAAACTTTTATAGAGCTGTTTGGTGGAAGTGGGTCTGTTGGATTTGAAGCGATAAGTCGAGGAGCTTCTCAACTATATCTGTTTGAGATGAATCGAGTTGCCCTAAAGACTCTTCAGCAGAACAGAAAGAGTTTTTCAGATGAGAATATTGAGATTATCGGAGGAGATAGTTTTCAAAATATCTATACAATTTTAGATAAACTACAAAACAATAGTTCAATTCTATATATTGATCCACCTTTCTCAATTCGAGATGGAATGGAGAATATATATAATAAGCTATATGATTTAATAGATGAGCTTGTTGAGAGTAACAAGTTTAAATATATAATTATTGAACACTTATCTACGGAAAAACCTAAAGAGAGTTTTAGAAGCTTTTCTTTAAATAAGAGTAGAAAGTTTGGAAAAACAACTCTCTCCTATTATTTTCTAAGCAAATAGTCTTATTCGGGATTAATCACCCGAATCTCTATCTCTTATCTACGAACCCTACTTCGTGCTATCTGATCTTTAATGTTTTTATACTGGTCTCGTAGTTCATCTTTCTTTTTCAGGTGTTCATCACGATCTGGAAAACTATCTCCATCAACCTCTTCATCATACTCTACTTGCTCTAATTGGTAGCTTTCGTCAAAAACATAATCTTTAATATCTAGCTTTTTATCTGACATAATATCTCCGTAAAATAACAAAAAATCGATTTTAAGATTCTAATTAAAGAAAGCTTAAATGTTGTTTTGTTTTAAAATAGAGCAGATGGTTGGAAGTTAAAGCTATTTTTTAATAAAAAACGACTATTGTTCGACAATTATATTTTAAGGAGATAGAATGAATGAAGAGTTAGTGAAATCAGCCCTCTCAAAAGTTATCTATCCAGGTTTTCAGAAAGATATCGTATCTTTCGGCTTTGTGGATAAGATTGAGACAGATGGGTCAGATGTAACAGTAGAAATCACAGTTACATCATCGGCAAATGAGGTTGAGGAGCAGTTACGAAAAGATATCGATCTTGAACTTTCAAAAGCCGGTGCTGAAAAGGTGTTTATTAAAATCAATAAACCGGCTATTCCAAGAGAGACCTCATCAAAAGGTAAAAACATAGCTCCAAATGTGAAGAACTTTGTAATGGTAAGTTCTGGAAAAGGTGGAGTTGGAAAATCTACAACATCTGTCAATCTAGCTGTGGCTTTAGCTATGAAAGGGAAGAGAGTTGGTCTTTTAGATGCTGATATTTATGGTCCAAATATTCCTAGAATGTTAGGTGTTGAGAAAATTAAACCTGAGGTTATTGGAAATAAAGTTAAACCTATTGAGGCTTATGGAATCGAAATGATCAGTATGGGTTCTCTTATGGGTGAGGGCGAAGCTCTTCTCTGGAGAGGTTCATTAATTATTAAAGCAATTCAGCAGTTCCTGACAGATATTCTATGGAGTGATTTAGATGTACTTGTTATCGATATGCCTCCAGGGACTGGTGATGCTCAATTAACTCTTGCTCAATCTATTCCTGTTACAGCTGGTGTAACAGTTACAACTCCTCAAACAGTAGCTCTTGATGATGCAGAGAGAAGTTTAGCTATGCTGAAAAAACTCCATATACCTGTTGCTGGTATTGTTGAGAATATGAGTGGGTTTATCTGTCCAGAGACTGGAAAAGAGTATGACATCTTTGGAAAAGGGACAACTGACGAGTTAGCAAAAAAATATGATACTTTTATCTTGGCTGACCTACCTATCGATCCATCAATCCGAGTTGGTGGAGATAGTGGAAGTCCTATCACATATGCAAAACCAGATAGCGAAGTTGCAAAGAGATACCTTAAAGCTGTTGAAATCCTTTGGGGTGAGATTGAGAAAATCAATGAGCAGGGTATCGCTAGTAATGAAGCTATTCAACCAACTTCTGGTGTCTCTGCTTGTTCAACAGGCGGTGGTTCGCACTCTTCTGGTAGTAGTTGTAGTTGCTAAAAGGTTGAAACTTCTAATTTCGGCTCTTGAGCCATCTGCGAATCTCCATCTAAAAGAGATTTTAAGAAGTGAAGATTTTAGAGATATTGAGGTCTCTGGACTCTTCGACCCCTCTTTGGGGAGTCCCAACATCTCATCGACCGATTTTGGAGTAATGGGCATATTTTCAGTGATTCCAAAGCTTCTTAAGGCTAAAGAGAGTCTCAACAAAATGGTTGAGTTAGCAAAAGATAGCGATAAAATTCTTCTTATCGATGCACCTGCATTTAATCTGCCCCTTGCAAAAAATATAAAAGCTAAATATCCAGATAAAGAGATTATCTACTATATCCTGCCAAAGGTTTGGGCTTGGAAACCAAAGAGAATAGAGGCAGTTAATAGATATATCGATAAGCAGATAGCCATATTCCCATTTGAAAAAGATTACTATGGGAACTCGCTCTATTTTGGGAATCCGCTTCTAAGTGAATTAAAAAATTTGCGAAATGAGATTCAAAAAGATGGAGCAGTTGCATTTTTAGCTGGAAGTCGAAAGAGTGAGATAAAAAATCTTATGCCAACTTTTCGAGAGTTAGCAGGTAGGTTAGATGGTGAAAAGATTCTTGTTATTCCACCGCATCTTAGAGATTTATCGATATATGGAGATATTTCTGGGTTTACCATCTACCGAGATACTGAGACAGCTCTGGCAGATAGTCGGTTTGCATATATTTGTAGCGGTACAGCAACCCTTGAAGCTTCACTTATCGGAGTTCCGTTTGTTCTTGTATATAAGACTTCACCATTAGAGTTTGCTATTGGAAAAAGGTTTGTTAAACTGAAATATGTTGGTTTAGCTAATATTATATTTGAGAAGATGGGATTAAATATTGAGTTTCATAGGGAGTTTTTACAAAATTTCAATATTGATGAACTGCTAGAACTTTCAGAAAATATTGATTATGAGAGATTTCTAGAAAACTCAAAAAGACTGCAAGAGATTCTAAAAGGGTCTCCAGAAAAAGAGATTATAGAGATAATCAAAACACGGTAAAAGTTTTCAACTATGACAAGAGTGGTGCAAAAAGCACCACCGCATAAGAGTTCTACTCTTCAGAAGTTGCTGTGTCCTCGGAAGTTACAGGTGTTTCTGTTGCATTATCATCTTCAGAAGTTGCTGTATCCTCGGAAGTAATTACTCCACTATCACTAATACCTTTATTAACGATTGCTTTTAAGTCACTGACAATGCTTGTTGTAACTTGTCCAAAACCAGTTTTCTGCTCATCGCTCATATTTGCCATTGCATCTGCAAATAGAACACCGAACATATAGGTAGGGTTTAAGTAACTTACATCAATTGAGTTGTTATTCTCGCCCATAACAATTGCCACTTCACACGGTAGAGCTGTTGCATGATGAACTCCTGTATCCATAGCCATTTTTGCATAAGTTGGAGAACAGAATTCAAAGACCTTTGTCCCACCAGGAATTGGAAGAGGATCATGTCTTGCAGTAACCCAATCATAAGTAGATAAATTTAACTCTTTACCTTGATAGTATGTTGTTGTTGCATTTAAATCTGGATACTCTGTTTGACCATGAATTAATGCTGTATGAAGAATCGACTCAGCAATATCATTGATATCTTCTTGAGTAAAAGTTTTATTCTCTTCTGGCTTAAGGTTCTCTACTAAGAATGGCTTTAAGTTTGTAAATAGATTCATAAACTCATCAGATGAGATCTCTGCACCCATTCCAATATCTAATGTAGTTATCTCTTTGCTTTCAAGAGCAGAAGAGATCATTGTTTTAATCTGATTTTTCACATCAAGAGGCATAGATTGAAGTTGTTCCATCATCTCTGCCGGTGCATCTACAAAGAATAGAGAGAAGATAGCTTCTGGATCAAGAATATCAACATATGTCTTATTACCATCACTATGAACAGCTATTTCACATGGTAGAGCTGGTGCATGATATGCTCCTGTTGCCATGGCCATACCTGCATACTCCTTATTACAGAGTTCCACAAGTTTAACTTTATTCCCATCACTAAGAGGCACACCGAGAACATCAGCTGTTACATCACTCTCCTCTCCAGCAACAACCCAGTTACTTGGAAAAGTTTTACCCTCTGTTCCATAAGATAGGTTTGTCTCATCAGTCTCATCGATATATTGAGCAATAAGAGTTGCGACTTCACCTACTGTTGTCCAGTTTCCATCTAGCTCTGCAACTCTTAAGAACGGCTGTACAGAGTAAAGATCTTTCTCTGTTGCATTATCATCTTCAGAAGTTGCAGGTGTTTCTGTTGCATTGTCATCTTCAGAAGTTGCAGGTGTCTCTGTTGCATTGTCATCTTCAGAAGTTGCAGGTGTTTCTGTTGCATTGTCATCTTCAGAAGTTGTCGGTGTCTCTGTTGCATTATCATCTTCAGAAGTTGTCGGTGTCTCTGTTGCATTATCATCTTCAGAAGTTGTCGGTGTCTCTGTTGCACTGTCATCTTCAGAAGTTGAAGGTGTCTCTGTTGCACTGTCATCTTCAGAAGTTGCAGGTGTCTCTGTTGTTGATGCAATTGGTTCATCATCATTACTTCCACAACCAGTTAAGTTTAGTGAAGCCAACATTGATATAGCAATAAGTGAGTATCTACTAAATTTCATTTAATCCCCCTAGTATTTATAGTTCATAAAATATTATAGCTAAAAATAATACCTCTGTTTCAAAAAGCTTAAAGTAGATTTAAAGATAGTTATCATTCTCAGATTAATATGAAGCTGTGTGGTAAAATTTCCCTATATTGAATGATGGAGAGAGTATGAGTAAGATAGTAATTCTAAATGCAAAAGGTGGGGTTGGAAAATCAACAATCTCAATGCAAGTTGTTGTCCCCTATCTATATACAAGAAGTGGAAACAAGATGATAAATTATTATGAGTTTGATGATGAGAATGAGGATAGCAAGTCATTTATCAACTCAAAACTTGTAAATTCACAACAGATAAAAGTTACAGAGAGTAATCTGCGAGATGTAATTACAGATATTGTATTGCGAGATGAACCTATGTGTGTTGATGTAGGAGCGAATAAGACAACAACTTACTTTATGACATCTCTTATAGATAGCGGTATGATTGATGCTATTGATATGATTGTGATTCCACTGTCTGATGGAGAACTTGACTCAATTAATGCTATTGAACTCTACTATAAAATTAAAGAGAGTGGAAGTGATGTAAAAGTTCTATTTATTCTTAATAGATATAACGAACTCCGAGATATTCATTCACAATTTGATATTTTCCTCGGCGACAAAAGAGGGTTCTTTGATACTCAAGGCTTTATCGAGAATGTTCTTGAAAAAGATAGAAACTATGTAACTCTTGCAGATAGCGATGCTATTAAATATTGCCGAAGTTTCGGAACAACAGTTTGGGAACTTGCACACCTTGATAGAGACCTTGCTGGACAACTTCGAGAGGCTATAAAAGAGAAGAGAGATAAGCAGGAGATTAAACTTCTATCTTTCAAGAAAGCTCTTAAAGGGGATTGCGAACTATTTACAGAGAAGAGTCTTGACCCTATTTTTGAGAGAATCGATAATCTACTCGATAGAGATTAGTCATGGAGAGTAGAAAAACCAGATTTACAAGGTGGGGGTTTATCTTCGCCACTGTTGGAAGTGCTGTTGGTCTTGGAAATATATGGAAATTCCCATATATCACAGGTGAGTATGGTGGAGGGGCATTTGTTCTTGTCTATCTCTTAACAATTATGTTTGTCGGTATATCAATCCTGATTGCAGAGATGTTTCTTGGAAATTACGGAAAGAGTGATGCTGTATCAACATTTGAGATGATTGGAAACGAACTTCCAGAGAAAAAACCATCGATGAGGTACTTAGGGTTTATGACCTTTAATGGTCTCATTATTATGACATTCTATTCAGTTGTTATCGGTTGGATCTTCTACTATATCTACTCTGCAATCAATGGATTACCAACAACTGTGAGTGAAGCTGAAACTGAGTTCTCAACTTTAATTGGTGAAAATATATGGACTCAGATATTTTTCCATACATTTGCAACTTTAACTATTCTCCACTTTGTTAATGGTGGTATCAAAAAGGGGATTGAGAAATTAAATAATCTACTTATTCCATCTCTTCTGGTAATTATGGTTGGACTTCTAATCTACTCAATGACTCTTCCAGCATTTGGTGACTCATTTAAATTTCTCTTCTATCCAGAGTGGGATAAACTAAGTTCTGAAGCATTTATTCGAGCTGTTGGACACTCATTTTTTACATTATCTCTTGGAATGGGAGCAATTATCACCTATTCAGCTTCTGTGCCAAACAGTATTAACCTAACAAAGTCAGCACTAACTGTTGGATTCTTTGATACAGTTATAGCTCTGGTTGCTGGACTGGTTATATTTACATTCCTATTTCAGTATGGTGAAGAGCCATCAAAGGGTGCTGGACTGGTGTTTATATCAATGCCTGTGATCTTCTCTCAGATGGGTGAGATAGGCTCAGTAATATCTGTTCTATTTCTATCAGCTCTAGCGATGGCAGGATTAACTTCGGCTGTATCACTTGTTGAACCAGCTGTTCTATATGTTATCAATAGATTCAATATGAGTAGATTTAGAGCAACTATCTCTATGGGATTCGTCTATTGGCTGATTGGAATATTTGCAATTCTCTCATATTCAACAACTTATGGTGAAACATTTTCACTCTTTGGAAAGCCGATATTTGACATTCTTGAGACAACAACAGATTCACTTCTATTACCACTGTCTGGAATCTTTATAGCTCTTGTAACAGGTTATGCGATTAGAAAGGTTGATCTGAAAAAACTTCAGATTGAGATGGGTGATGTGATGTTTAGAGTCTGGTACTTCTCTATAAGAGTTATCTCACCAATAGCTGTTCTCTTTTTAATGTTGAATCTCTTTGGAGTGATTGAGCTTTAATGTTAAAGAGTTTAAAATATAAGGGAGGAGAGCGGCTAAGTCGTTGGTCTATCTTTTTCCTACTTATCTTAGATGTTTTTGTTTTTACTATTATTGAGTATGGGGTATCTTTCCAAAAAGATATAGTTACTAATCCAAGAGTTGAATACCCTTATGAGTGTAGAAAACTAACAGAGAGTGAAAATCCTGATCTATATAGCGGTAGTACCTATCAACTTAACTATATTAATAAAAGTGAGCTAAGTTCAGAGTGTCGAGAGATTCTTCAACTCTCGCAATCTGTCATAAATGATTCTGAGATTACAGAGACAAAATCAAAGATATATACGACAAAACAAGAGATTACAGATTTAAAAACGAAGTTAAACAGTAGCTACAAACATTATGATACATCTCTTCTGGAGACAATAGCGGATCGAGATAAGAATAGATCGATTAAATTAAAAAAACTGATAACTCAATATGAGTTGAAATTAAAAAATAGAAGAGAGTTACTTAAAGATTACGAGAGGCTTTTAGAACTCAATTCTAATGTTGTTGAGTTGCGAAACTATCTTCAGAAGAGCAGAGATAAAGTTAATGCAGATTACGAAACAGCACTTAAATATTATCAAGTTGAGATGTATGCAGTCTCTCTCCTATTTATAATACCAGTTGTTGCTATTTTTTATAACCAGATGAAAAGACGATTAGAGAGAGATGAGTATCTGAAATACACTCTCTATAAACACCTCTTCTTTACATCTCTGATTCCTCTATTTTTAACTATATTCTCAATTATCTACAACTATCTTCCAAGAGTATTGATTAATGCTCTGATTGAACTCTTCTATAAACTTCACTTAACATTTCTTCTCTATTATATATTGATGGGAATAGGTGTATTTACTATATATTTCCTTGTGAAATATATTCAAAATAGAAAGATACAAAGATATAGAAGTAGTAATATCTCATCTATTGAGAGTTACCAAAAGAGCGAGTGTTCTGAATGTGGCAACAGAGTCAATTACGAGAGTATGAACTTCTGTCCATACTGCTCAAACAGTCTAAAGAGCAGATGTGAATGTGGTGGTATGAAAATAGATATACTCAATTTCTGTCCAGAGTGCGGAAAGGGCTAGAATTTTCTTGAAAAGGCTAGAATTGTAAAGCTTTTACGACGACTATCCACAATTGGACTACCTACAATCTCATCTCCCAAAAAAGTCTCTTTATGCATCAGGGAGATTGAGTATTTATCACTTAAATTATAGATAAACATAAAACCAGCAAAGCTATTAAAGTCTCCATTGGGATGATATTCAGACTCTCCTCTCTCATAACTCTTTACACCATAATAGTAGTTATTGAACTCTCTACTTTGATACTCCACTCCAAAAAATGGAATAGTTATAAAAGGGTAGTTGATGTATGGACGGCTAATTTTAAAAGCTGTATGATAGCTATCATATACAGATAGAGCATCATGGAGATATTTCATCTCAAAGATAATTGCATCTTCTGTTCGATAACCAATTTTAAAACCTATCTCGGCTGTCATATTTCGGCTATCCATTTCACTGATTTCGTGAGATAGAAATAGAGGTTGAGCAATTATAGAAAATCCATGATGAAATTTATATCCAACCTCTACACCTCTTATATAGGCTTTATCGTGTTGATAACTTAAAAATGGAATAACAACTCTATTGTTGTTATTCTCTATATAAGGGGAGTCAGAGAGAAGTACTCCAACTCCAAAAGAGTTTTGGTGAGCCATTAAACTATATATGAAAATAGATATTAAAACAGCTACTCGCAATGTACTACTTGCCCTTTTTCTCCTCTTTCAGCTCCTCAACCTCATCTTCAAAGATATGCTGTTGTCTTAAACTGATACCTTTCATATGTGAAATTGGGAATGCAAAAGCGATACCATCACCATGAGTTGTAATATGGAGTCGGTGAATGACAGAGTGAAGAACTTTCTCAACAAGTCTCTCTGGAAGAATAAATAGAAGAATCGCATCATCTGCTTCATGAGGCATTCGATAGAAGTTATTCATCTCCATAAGACCAAGACCTTGACCGTCAAGAATTGTCACACCAGTTGCTCCACCATCTTTTGCAGCATGAATTGCATCTTCTTTCTTATCTTTAGGGATAATAACCACAACAGCACTAAATGCTAAATTCATAAGCAGTTGCTCTCCATCTATATTAATTGTTGGTAGGCTTGTATCATTAAAGTCCTCTTGATAGCTATCAGCTTTAGCCTGTCCTTCGTCCTCTTTCTCAATATCACTATCTGTTCGAGCATCAAGTTTTTCAGAGATTATTCCATAAACCATAACTGTAATCATTGGGAATAGAGAAGCAAAAGCGATAAGACCAAATCCATCAATCAGTGGGCTTCGTCCATCGATATTTGAAGCTAAACCGATACCGAGAGCAGCAACAAGAGGAACTGTTACAGTTGAAGTTGTAACACCTCCACTATCATAAGCAATAGGGATAATATATTTTGGAGCTAAGAATGTTAGAGCAATAACAATCATATATCCAACAATAATATAGTAGTGAAGGTGACCACCATCAACAATTCTGAATGCACCAAGTGCTATACCGATTGCAACTCCAAGAGCAACAAAGACCCTTAGCCAGAAGTCATTAATCTTTCCATCAGATATCTCTCTTGATTTCTTTGCAATCGCCATAAGAGCTGGTTCTGCCATTGTTGTAGAGAAACCGATAGCAAATGCAAATGTATAGATAAGAATTGTTTGACCTGTGTGAGTTAGCTGATATGCCATTGTCTCACCAAGTGAGAATAGACCAAGCTCTAACCCTAAGATAAAGGCATAGAGACCAATGATAACAAATATAAATCCAAAGATTACACTCTTAATATTGTGAATATTTTTCTTAATCACACCATATTGGAAGAATAGGATAATTGCTAAAATAGGGATAATGTCTTTAACAACATTCAAGATACCATTAACAACAGTAGCTGTATCAAGTTGTAGAGCCTGTGATGCTTTAGCTTCGATAACAACCTGTGCAACCTCTTTTGCTTCAACAAAGTTATATACAAATACACCATAAATCTGAACAAAAATCATAGGTGTTAGAGAAGCAAAAGCAATAAGACCAAATCCATCAATAACAGGGTTTCGCCCTTTTATCGTTGAGGCAAGACCAATACCCAGAGCAGCAACCAATGGAACTGTTACGGTTGAAGTTGTGACACCTCCAAGGTCATAAGCTAAACCAACAATCTCATTAGGTGCAGCAAATGTTACAGATACAACTAATACATATCCAGCGATAATATAGTAGTGGATAGGGTGTCCCTTGATAATTCGGAAGACACCAAGAAGAATAGCAAAACCAACTGAACCAGCAACAACAAATCTAAGTGTACTGGCATCTATTCTACCGCTACTGATTGCCGCTGCCTTTTCGGCAATAACAACAAGAGCAGGTTCTGCAATCGTTGTACCAAAACCGATCATAAATCCAAAAAGAAGAGTCCAGTAGTTTGAGTTTTTAGTAGCAAACTCCTGTGCTAAGTTCTCCCCAACTGGAAATATGCCGACCTCGAGTCCCTGAAGAAAGATTGCAAGACCAAATCCTACAATCACTAAACCAATAGCTGTTGATACCCAACCCTCTGGAACAACTTGAATAATTGCAAGTTGAAAGAATAGAATAACAACAACAATAGGTAGCAAGTCTCTAAAAGACTCTCTAAGTAGTTTTAAAAAAAAGCTAAAATCCACTTATATCCCTTATGCTAAAAATTTCTCAAATGATATTAGATTTTGTTCTATTAACCAAGAATTGCAGAGATTATAAAAAATAAGTGTGTAGGAATGACCTTTATAACAAGGTCATTCAAAAGTGAAGTCTCTTGGATTCATATGATAAGCGAATAATCAAAGTAAATGTATGATTTTTAAGCACTGAATCAGTAACATGCTTTGTAATTTGTTCAAATCAAGGAATGTAGTTTGAAAATTGAGATTATCAAATCACAAAAACCAAAAACACTAAAAATATACTTTGTAAAAAAACTGGAGAGAGACTCCCTTTTTCTACCAGAGTCAAAAAAGTTATATATCAAAATTGAGAATAGTGATAGCGAAAGCTACCGGTTAGCTGGTGGAAAGGCTATGAAAATTCTTGAGAATGAGGATTTCAAATCCGCTGTTGTTGAGTCATCAAAAGGGATTCAATATATCATAGAGGGAATGCTTCTTGGCAGTTATAGATTTACAAAATATAAGAGTAAGCCAAAGAAATTCCCACTTGAACGACTCTTTATTCGAGCTGAATATGGGGTAGAAGATGCTATTAAACGAGCAACTACCATTGCAGAAGCTACGAACTTTACAAAAGATATTATCAACTCAATGCCAAATGAGATGACTCCTCAAAATGTATCTAAAGTGGCTGAAGAACTAGCCAAAGCTAATAATCTTGAATTCTCAGCTCTTCAAGTTAAAGATATGGAGAGAGAGAGAATGGAGGCATTTCTTGCCGTTGGTCGAGCAAGTTCTAACCCTCCAACTCTTGTTAAATTGGCATATCGACCAGCAAATTCAAAAAAGAGAGTTCTTCTTATTGGAAAAGGCTTGACTTATGATAGTGGTGGTCTTAGCCTAAAACCTGCAACAGCTATGACAACAATGAAATCTGATAAGAGTGGTGCTTCAGCAGTTATCGGTATTATGAAAGCTATTTCAGAATTAAAACTAGATGTTGAAGTGGTTGGGTTCTTAGGTCTTGCAGAAAATATGGTTGGTGGAAATGCCTATAAACCTGATGATATTCTCAGAGCTAAAAATGGGAAAACTATCGAGGTTAAAAATACTGATGCAGAGGGTCGTCTAGTCCTTGCTGATACTCTTGTTTATGCTCAAGAGAGTGAGCCAGAGTTTGACTACATTATAGACATAGCAACTTTAACTGGTGCTGCTGTTATCTCTGTTGGTGAATTTACAACCCTTGCAATGGGACATAATGATAAGCTGAAAGAGAAGATGTTAAAAGCAGGTGAGAAGAGTGGTGAGCTTGTAACAACTCTACCGTTTAATAGATACTTAAAAGAGTTGATTGAAAGTAAAGTTGCTGACATCTCAAATACTGGTGCAACTCGATATGGTGGCTCATTGACTGCTGGACTCTTTTTAAGCGAGTTTATCAAAGAGGAGAATCACAATAAGTGGTTACACCTTGATATTGCAGGACCTGCTTATGTCGAGAGAGAGTGGGGATATAACCAGTTTGGTGCAAGTGGTGCAGGTGTCAGAATGGTGACTGAATTTATTGAGAGGTTAGGAAAATAGATTATGGAGTGGTCAAAAGTCGTATATGTCTTTTTTATTCTGATGAGTTTAACTTCAACAGCGGGATTTCTTTATGAACACTCGTCAATCGCTCTCTTTATAGCTGGAAGTTTAAATATTGCATCGACAATCCTTAAAATTGGAGTCAGAAATATTCTCTCAGCAGAACTCTTTGCAGGTTCGCTTGTTGCTGATTTACACCTTATTCCAGCATTTATTGCTCTTGAAGTTTATGGAAAACTTGAACTTGCTATTGCTCTTGCGATTGGTGCAGTTATTGCAAACCTCTTCTCGATAGGACTTGTCTTGATTGAGAGTGCTAAAACAAAAGAGGAGTATTAATGCTTTTAGGTGTTAATATAGACCATATAGCTGTTCTCCGAGAAGCGAGAAGAGTTAATTCACCAAACTTAATTGATGCTGTCTCTCTTGTTGAGAGAGCTGGAGGAGATCAGATAACTATCCATTTGCGAGAGGATAGAAGACATATTCAAGATAGTGATGTTGAGAATATTATCAACAACTCTGTTCTACCTATCAATCTTGAGATGTCTGTTGCAGATGAGATTGTTGAGATAGCTCTTAAATTAAAACCTCATCGAGTGACACTTGTTCCAGAGAAGCGGGAAGAGGTGACAACGGAAGGCGGTCTTGATCTTGAAGGAAACTACGAGAAGTTAAAGAGTGTGATTGAGAAGTTACAAAAAGCAGATATTGAAGTCTCACTCTTTATTGATCCATCAATAGAGACAATTAAAACCTCAAAAGAGTTAAAAACAGACTGGATCGAACTTCATACAGGAAAATTTGCAAATGTTTTTGCAATGCTAAATAGCAATCTTCCAAAGTCTCACCACTCAATAGATGAGTTTGCTAACCTATCTCGAAAAGAGCTGAAAACCGAACTCTCAAAATCTATTGATGAGCTGAGAGAGAGTGCAAAGTTTGCTAAATCCCTATCTCTCAGAGTTGCTGGTGGTCACGGTCTAAACTACCAAAACATTAAACTATTTCGAGAGATTGAAGATATTGAAGAGGTCAATATTGGTCAATCTATTGTTGCTCGTTCAGTCTTTACAGGACTTGAGAGTGCAATTCTTGAGATGATAGAACTTCTTTAAAAGTCTATTAATTTCTTTCACAATGTAGGGCGGAAGTTCCGTCCTCAAATCTAACTTTCTGAGTTTCGGTAAAATAACTTTTCAATCCTATTCTAGTACATCTCACTTTAAGGATCACCTTGTTAAATGTCTTAAAATATTTCTTACCATACCTCAAAGGGTATAAGAGAGAGTTTATATTTGTCATCTTTGGAATTATTGCAACAGCAGTAGCTACTGTCTTTACTGCTCATATTATTAAACCTATATTAGATGATATATTTATCGCCAAAGATGAAGATATGCTCCATATCATTCCTCTATTTTTAGTCTTGATATATCTTATTAAAAGTGTAGGTAGATACTTTCAAGCCTATTTTACAGTGAAGATTGGTGAGTCAATTGTTATGAGATTACGAAATGAGATGTTAGAGAAGATTCTATATTTTGATATGCAATATATTAACTCAATTAGAAGTGGAGAGTTGATAAGCCGGATTAATGGTGATATTATGAGGGTTAGGTATATTGTCTCTGAGATGTTACCTGAACTATCTCGTGAAGTTGTTACAATCCTCGGACTTGTAGGGTATGTGATTTATCAAAATCCACTTTTAGCATTCTATACTCTTGTTATTCTTCCTGTTACATTTTACCCGCTCTCTATCTTGGCAAAAAAGATGAAATCTACATCAAAAGATTCTCAAGAGAAGAGTGCTGACCTTGTCTCAAAACTTAGCGAACTCTTTAATAGTATCGAGATTATTAAAGCAAACTCAACTGAAAAAGTGGAACTCGAGAGTTTTAAAAAAGAGAATCGAAGTCTATTCTTTATAACAATGAGAGGAACTAAGATTTTTAACTTTGTAAGTCCAATGATGGAGACATACAGCTCTCTATCTATCGCTTTAGTTATTATCTTTGGGGGTCGAGCAGTTATCGATGGAGATATGAGTGTTGGTAGCTTTTTCGCTTTTTTAACAGCTGTTGGACTACTCTTTGATCCAATCAAAAAGGTATCAGCAATCTTTAACAAAATGCAAGATGGAGTCTCTGCAACAGAACGAATTATTCAACTGCTAAGTGTGGAGCGAAAAATTATTGATGGAGATATTCAGGTTGAAAAGATAGAGAGATTAGAGTTTAAGGGGGTTTCATTCTCATTTGGAGATAAAAAGATAGTTGAAAATATCAATTTTCAAATTCATCGAGGGGAGAGTATTGCACTTGTTGGAGATAGTGGAGGTGGTAAAAGTACCCTATTAAATCTCCTTTTGCGATTCTACGATCGAGAAAGTGGAACAATAACTATAAATAGCCATAAAATTGAAGATTTAAAACTCGAGAGCTTTAGGAGAGAGATTGCAACAGTCTCACAGAGAGTCTATATCTTTAATGACTCCATTCTTAACAATGTTGCTTATGGGGATAAGGTAGATCGTGATAGAGTAATAGAGGCTCTTAAGATAGCAGAAGCACTTGACTTTGTCGAAAAGATGGATAGAGGTGTAGATACAGAATTACAAGAGTTTGGGGCTAATCTTTCGGGAGGACAGAGACAGAGGATAGCTTTAGCACGGGCGATATATCGAAACTCATCTATTTTAATTCTTGATGAGGCAACATCTGCACTTGATAATAGAGTTGAGATGAAAATTTTAGAGAACCTAAAACAGCATATCAAAGACAAGATAGTTATTACAGTTGCCCATAGGTTATCAACAGTGAGAGATGTTGATAGAATTCTATTAGTCTCAAATGGGCATATAGTAGCTGATGGGACTCATACAGATCTTCTTAAGTTTTCAGATGAGTATAAGAGACTAAATGGCAGTTTTGAGAGTGAGTAGATAGAGGTATTCGGGTCAAGCTCGAAAACAAAGTTGTTACAATATGACAAAATAGTCTTATTGCCGTGCTTAACACGGTAACCTCGTATGGATTCACTCACTCCCACATCATAAATAATCTCTTTTAAAGTTCTGACATAACTTTGTCAGCAACTCTGATTGTCTCTTCAATCATCTCATCAGTTGTTGCTGTTGAGATAAATCCAGCCTCAAATTGAGAACAGGCGAGGTATACACCATTCTCTAGCATCTTTCCGTGGAATTTAGCAAATCTATCTGTATCAGACTTTAGAGCATCATCAAAATTTTTGACTCCATTCTCATTAAAGAAGAATCCAAACATTGAACCTCTGTAATCAGTCTGAAGAGGAATATTATATTTTCTAGCAACTTCGCTAAAGCCATCCATCAATCTCTTTGCACGAGCTTGTAGAGTTTTATAGATAGCTCCATTTTTAAGAAGAATATCAAGCATCGCATTTCCTGCACTCATAGCGATAGGGTTTCCTGAGAGAGTTCCAGCCTGATATACTCCACCATTTGGTGAAAGGTGATTCATAATATCCTCTCGACCACCAAAAGCACCAACAGGCATTCCACCCCCGATAACTTTTCCAAAGGTAATCATATCTGGAACAACTCCAACAACTCCTTGAGAACCTGTTAAACTAGCTCGGAAGCCACTCATAACCTCATCAAAAATAAGTAAAGCCCCATTTTGATGACAAAGTTCTTTCAGTTCAATAAGAAACTCTTTATCAGCAGGAACAAGTCCCATATTTCCAGCTATTGGCTCAATAATTACACAAGCGATATTATCACTCTCTTCAAAAGCCTTTTTTACACTCTCGATAGAGTTGTATTTAACCAGAAGAGTATGGTCTGTAAAATCTTTTGGAACACCTGATGAACTAGGCTTCCCAAATGTTGTTGCACCACTTCCCGCTTGAACAAGGAGTGAGTCAGAGTGTCCGTGATAGTTCCCCTCAAATTTAACAATATTATCTTTTCCAGTAAATCCTCTAGCCAGTCGAATAGCACTCATAACAGCTTCAGTTCCAGAGCTAACAAATCGAACCATATCGATACCATCAAATAGATTAACAATCTTCTCTGCTAACTCTGTTTCAGCTAGAGTTGGAGCACCAAAAGATAATCCTCTATCAACTGCACTCTTTACAGCATTCTGAATTCTCTCATCACTATGTCCAAGAATTAGAGGTCCCCAACTCTGAACATAATCGATATATCTATTTCCATCAATGTCGATGAGGTATCCACCCTCACCCCGCTCAATAAACGGAGGAGTTCCACCAACACTATTAAATGCTCGAACAGGTGAATTTACACCCCCAACAATATACTTTTTTGCATCTTCAAAAGCTTCAACACTCTTCTCTATATTCAACTTCTCTCCTTAACTCTCAATAATATGTTTAACAAACTCTGTAAATATGTAGTTACTCTCGTGTGGTCCTGGACTCGCTTCAGGGTGGTGCTGAACTGAGAAGATAGGTCTATCTTTGTAGATTAAACCTTCAATCGTATCATCAAAAAGATTTTTATGAGTAACATCTGCAATTTCAACAATATTGTCAGGAACAGAGTAGTTATGGTTTTGAGAAGTGATCTCAACTGCACCTGTCTTTAAATTTTTAACAGGGTGATTTCCACCGTGGTGTCCAAACTTAAGTTTCTCTGTTCTATATCCATTTGCAATAGATAGAAGTTGATGACCTAAACATATTCCAAACATTGGAATATCTGCCTTAACTAATTTCTCAATCATCTCTGCCTCATTTGTCAGAACAAGAGGATCACCAGGACCATTTGAGAGGAATACACCTTTAATCTCACCAGAGCTATATTTCTGGAGAATGTACTCTACATCAATAGTGTTCGGAACAACTTCAACCTCTACTCCAGCCGTAACAAGTTCATTGAGGATATTTCTCTTGACTCCGAAATCGACAGCAATAATCTTTGCTTTCGGTTTATTTGGAACTTTATAATCAAACTTGGATATATCATAGTTGCCAAACTGATGAATATAGCTCTCTTTTGTTGAGACCTCGTCAATATAGTTAATATCCTCTATTCTTGGTGAGTTTTGTAGAATAGCTTTGAGCTTATCCTCTGTATGAAACTCAGTTGAAGCTACCATCATCATTGCACCATCTTTCCGAAGAGTCTTTGTTATGAATCGTGTATCAATCTCAGCAATTCCCATAACACCTTGCTCTTTCAGAAACTTACTTAGACTCTGCTCACCTCGAAAATTAGAGTATCTCTCATTATAACTTCTTACAAAAATTCCTTTAGAGAATGATTTTGCACTCTCCATATCTTGAAGATTTGTCCCAACATTTCCTATCTCTGATGTTGTAAATGTTATAAACTGACCAGCATAACTTGGATCAGAGATAATCTCTTGATAACCTGTTAGAGATGTATTAAAAACTATCTCACCAACTGAAGTTCCATCAGCTCCAAAGCTTTCACCCTCAAAAAAGAGTCCATTCTCTAAATATATTGAAACTCTATTCTCCATTACATATTTCCCTTTGCTCTTAATTCATTCTCATATAGTTTTTGGAAAACAATCTGATACTCATCTGTACCAGGAATTAGTTTTCGTTTATAACTCTTGATTCGTTCTAAAACTCTATCTTCAACATTAAATCTATCATCTATGTAGTTTTCAATTGAGTCAAATATTAGACCTTTAACCTTTATCTCACTAACCTTAAACTCTATTAATTTACGAGCAATAAGCCCTTTCAATACCTGATAAGAGAGATGATTAAATCGATCTTCGTGAGAGATAAGAAAGTTATATTGTGGAGCAAGTTTCTTTTTAACCATTCTAAAAAGCTCTTTTTCATCAGCAAAGTTATACTCAATCTCAGCTTCATGCTCCTCCAACATCTCTCGAACTCGCTCTTCAAGAGCATTCTCATTTTTTAGATCTGCTAACACAATCTCTTCAGTGGTCTCTATAACAGCATCAAGTCCTTTTGTCAGTTTGACAAAAGAGCTATTACTTAAATCTATCGCCACCCTATTTGCAATATATCTACTGTGAGAAACCCCTATCTTCAAATCAAATCCTCTATATCTTTTTCAATCAAGAATTATATAGTAAGAGTTTTTAATCGCAACCCTTGATTTTGAGAAGAGATATCAGGAGGTCTTTTTAGGTTCTTAATAATGCTTATATTCACACTAGTAAATTATTTTTTAACAAAAGAGAGGGGTTATATACTCCTGTACCTACCTCTATACTCTCCTTAACGGAATAAGATAGAATTGGTTTAGCAACTGTGTCGTAAAGCCTCGCCATTTGACGGGGATATAAGGCACAAATTTTCTGTATAATTATAGACAAGATACCGTGGAAAGCACGGAAATTACACCTAGAATATATGAAATCTGTAGGGAAAGAGTTGTCTATCAAATAAAAACCAAATCTTCTTCTATGAGCAGATTCAGGGCTAGGAAGCTTCGTCGTTCATGGCTGGGTACTTCATAAATAAAGGTAAATATGATGTTGAGATATAAGTTAATACTACTATTTATATTTTCTATCCCTTTACTATCAAGTCAGATAGTTGAAGAGAGTGTTATTAAGTCACAAAAAGCGCTATTTATCCCTTTTGAAGAGGTTGGCACATCAAAAAGCACAGTTGTCGCACCAGTTTATGACTGCTCCAGAGCTTGTGAAGAGATAAATAGATGGAGTATTCCTCTTAATAGTTATTATATATCTGAGTTTAAGAAGTCAATAGAGAGAGTGGAACTAGGAAATAGTTTCGACCTCATCACAAAAGAGGGAGATATATTTCTTTTGACTGGTAATGGTTTAGATTTTGGAGAGAAGAGTTCAAATGTTCCATTCTCATCTCGAAATCAGAACTTTAGTGCTATGGGTGTAGAAGTTGAGAGATATACAGGAACACCTCAATATCAGAAGCCACTCAAAACACTGCTTCAGAAGTCTCTCTTTTCCAGAATATCACTCAAGACAAACCTAAAACCGAGTTCCAGTTTTCAAAATAGAGTTTTATCGAAAAGCTACTTCTACTTTCTACACATTGACCACATAGATAGTGAGTTCCGAGTTATGAGAAGTCGTAAAGATGGTGGATTCTCAATTAGTACAGATATAGATTTAGTTTTAAAGATGGCTCTTTATAGATATAACCCTGTTGCAGAGAAGTTTGTTCCTTTTGCTGATATTGAGGGAAGCTCTTTATCAATTGGAGCAACTAATGATCTACGAGAACTATACTCTATAAACTATTTTGATAGTAACTACACAACTTTTCCAACTCGTTTGGATGGTGAGCGAGAGTTTAAGAGTGCATTTCGAAAAAGTTTCCAAAAGGCTTTTAGTCAAATCAAAAATCAGATAGATGAGATTGATGAATTTAAAAGAGTTTCACCAGTGGTTGATATAAATGGAACTCTTCTACACTTTCAGAACATATCCAGAGATGATACTATTCGAGTAAATAGCCCAATCGAGTTTTATGATACAGATAATAATAAGAGTCGCATCGAGACTCTCCGAGGCTGGGGACGAGTTGTTTCAAATGGTGTGTTATCTGATAGAAATCGTACAACTTATGGAGAGGTTAAAGTTATTGATAACTTTGGAATTAAACCTTACAGCTATACACTATTACCAGAGTATAACGGTTATCGATTTGGATTTAAGTCTGCTATTGAGTTTGGTGGAATTGAGTATGATGAGGTGGATATTATCAGCTCAACTTCATATTTTTTTGCTGGAGGTGTTGAGTTAGATTTAGGCTATATATTTAATTCAAAATTTTTCTCAGATCTATGGCTCAACTTCTCTCTCTTTACCGCATATCAATCTATGGAGGCTGATAATCTCTCTATTCCCCTATCGTCAATTGAGCAGAAATATCTATATGGGTACGATCTGGAGTTTGAGTATCGATACTATCTTAAAAGTTATCCACCGTTCTATTTAAATGCTCTTTTAGGGTTTAGTGACAGAAGTGGTCAATATGGAGTTGAGTGGTTTAACGAGGTTAATGGAGTGCGGAGCTACGGAAATGGTGATCTTCAGATAGATTCTGCAAATTTGCAATATGGATTTGGAGTTGGATATTCTATCTCTCACTCTTTCGATCTATACCTCCAGTATAGCCGTTACAACACTGTTGAGAACATTAGTAGAATAGAAGTTGATAAAAGAGAAGTTCAACTACAACAGATTGATGGTGATAAGTTTGGATATGGAAGTTCATCTTCAATTTCGTTTGGAGCTAAACTCCACTACAATTCGCTCTTTCAATAAATAGAAGAAAGGGGAGTAGCTTTTGGAGATACCTTACCAGAAACTGTTTAATAAATCGGTTGAGAGAGTTATTCTCTCATCTATAATGTTTCAACCAGAATTTTTAGAGGACTTTATATCTGAAATTAAAGTTGATGACTTCTATGTCCCATTTCACAGGGATTTTTTTGATGCTGTTTTACGAGTTCATGAGAAAAAAGGGGTTATTACTGAGGAGCTTTTAAAACTTCAACTTGAAGAGAATGATAAGTTTAAAGAGGAGGAGTTTTTTAGTGTCTTCCTTGAACAGCCCGTTACAAAACTAGATTTTTATGTAAAAGAGCTAAAGAATAAAAGCACAAAACGGAGACTCCTATCTGTTGCAAAAGAGATTGAAGATGCTATTTTTGAGCAGGATACAGACTCTATCGAACTTCTTAATTTTGTCGAGAGTGAGATATTTGCTATTGGGCAGGATAGTGCAACAGGTGGATTTAAGAATACTCCTGAGATTCTTGAAATTACAAAAGCATATATCGAAGAGATGCGAAACCGAGAGAATAAAACTCTCACAGGTGTTGATACAGGATTTACATCTCTTAATAAGATGACAACAGGTCTTAATGCCGGTGACTTGGTAATTCTTGCAGCTAGGCCAGCGATGGGAAAATGTTTATCCTTGGGAACGAATGTTATAAAATATGATGGAAGTGTTGAGAAAGTAGAGAATATCAGAGAGGGAGATCTTCTGATGGGAGATGACTCAACTCCAAGAAAAGTTCTATCTCTTGCTCGTGGACGAGAGAAGATGTACTGGATTAGACAGAATAAAGGGATTGACTATCGAGTGAATGAGTCTCATATTCTTTCACTTAAAAGAAGTAGAAACGAGGGGCGACATAAAAATGGAGATGTCCTAAACATCTCTGTAAAAGAATATATTCAGAAGTCTGATAAATTTAAAAGTAACTATAAAGGGTATAAGGTTGCTGTTGAGTTTGAGGAGAAACCTATAACAGTTGAACCATACTTTTTAGGAGTTTGGCTTGGTGATGGTAGTTCAAGTTCGGTAACGGTTACAAATACAGATAAAGAAGTTGTCCAATTCTTATATAGTTATGCAGAAAGATTAAATTTACAAGTTCATAAATATAAAGGAAAAAATCGAACAGCAAACTTTAGTATTACGAATGGTAAGAAAGGTTCAAATAATTTTTCACTTCAAGCTCAGTTAAGAGACCTAAATCTGCTCAATAATAAACATATTCCACAAAACTATTTAACAAATAGTACAGAGATTCGACTTCAACTTCTTGCTGGTCTAATCGATTCTGATGGTCATTATGATAGACAGGCGAATGGTTATGAGATAACTCAAAAGAGCGAGAGTTTGGCAAAGCAAATTAAACTTCTTTGTGACTCACTCGGTTTCCGAACATCTCTTAAAAGTAAAAAGGCAAAGATAAAATCTATCGGTTATGAGGGAACAGTTCATAGAGTGAGATTCTTTGGTGATATTGATAAGATACCTGTAAAAATTGAGAGAAAAAAAGCGAGAGCTTGGGGTATTAATCGCACTTGGAATCAGACTGGTATTAGAGTTGAAGAGGATATTGTAGATGACTACTACGGCTTTACACTAGACGGCAATAATCTATTTCTTCTTGAAGATATGACGGTTACTCACAACACAGCTTTTTCATTAAATATTGTCTATCAATCTCTTCAAAATGGTGATGGTGTGGCATTTTTCTCTCTTGAGATGCCAGTTGAGCAGTTGATGTTAAGACTTCTTAGTATTGACTCCCTTGTTGAGCTTCAGAAGTTAAGAACAGGCGATTTGAAAAACTCTGAATTAGCCAGATTGAATGAAGCGATGAAGAAGTTTGCCAACTATAAACTATTTATTGATGATGATGGTGGGGTAAATATTCATCAACTCAGAACAAAACTCCGAAAACTGAAAGCTAAAAATCCTGAACTTGGTTTAGCAGTTATTGACTATATTCAGATTATGAGTTCAAGTGGGTCAAAAGATAGACAAGCTGAAGTTAGTGAAATAAGCCGAGGTCTAAAACTTCTAGCTCGTGAATTGAAAATACCTATTTTAGCTCTTTCTCAACTTAATAGATCTCTTGAGAGTCGAAATGATAAACGACCAATTATGAGTGACATTCGCGAAAGTGGTTGTTTAACGGGAGACTCACTTATTACTAATGGTGTCACTGGTAAAAGATATAGAATCGATGATATTGTAGAGAACAGAGATAAACTACTTCCATTTAAAACAAAAGCAATGAGTGACAACTTAAAGATAGATAATTTTAGCATCACAAATGCTTTCTTTTCTGGAGTAAAAAAAGTCTATCAATTAACTACAAAATCTGGGAAAGTTATTAAGGCTACTGCAAATCATAAATTTTATAGAGTTGACGGTTGGTTTCCATTAGAAGAGTTAAGAGTTGGAGATAAGATAGCAACACCAGAAAATATGAATAGTGTAGGAGATAAAACTCTTCAAGATGATGAGGTTATTCTCTTAGCCCATCTATTAGGAGATGGCTCTATTCTTCCAAACCAGCCATATCATTATACAAGTCAAGATATGGAAAATATTGAAATTGTCCAACAGACAGTTCGAAGACTTTTTAATATTGAGGGCAACATCATTCAACAGAAGAGTTGGTGGCACATCTATCTAAAATCACCTTATCATTTAACACATAATGTGAAAAATCCTATCACTCTATGGTTTGAAAAGCTCGGAATAGATAGAGTTCGCTCTTACGATAAAGAGATTCCAGAGATTGTATTTCAATTATTAGAAAAGCAAATAGCTCTCTTTTTACATCATCTTTGGGCTACTGATGGTTCAATCACTAGACAAAAAGGCAAAAACAATAGAAGCGATAAGATCCAAATCTATTATGCTTCAACTAGCTATGTTTTATCTAAACAGGTTCAATCTTTACTTTTAAAGCTTGGAATTATTTCAACTATTAGAAAAAACAGACAGACCAAAAAAGGTAAAGAGTTCCGACCAATCTTTCATACATCAATTCAAGGAAAAGAGAATTTAGAGAAATTTCTTCTTAAGATTAACTCATTTGGAAAACGAGGAGAGCCAAAAGATGAATATCTTCAAATCTTAGCTCAAATTAAGGCAAATCCTAATAATGGTGTAATCGATAAGATTGTTTGGACAACAACTATTAAAGAAGCTAAGGATAGAGCTGGTATCTCTTGGCGAGATTTTGCAGGTAAGTTAAATATGTCATATGCTGGTAGCACTCTTTTTAAACATGGTATTTCTAAAAATAGAATGAAAAGAGTCGCTAAATTTTTAAGTGATAAAGATCTAGATAATTTAGCAAACTCTAATATCTATTGGGACGACATTAGCTCTATCGAAGAGCTAGGAGAAGAGAAAACTTATGATTTAACTGTCGATTCAGTTCATAACTTTGTTGCAAATGATATTGTTGTCCATAATTCAATTGAACAAGATGCAGATATTATTATGTTTGTCTATCGAGATGATGTTTATAGATTAAAAGCTGAAAAAGAGAAAGAGAAAGAGGCTCAAGCTAAAGGTGAAAAGTATGTTTCACAAGCTGAAGAGAAGAGTGAAGAGTTGGCAGAGATTATTATTGGAAAACAGCGAAATGGTCCAACAGGTGTTGTAAAGCTAAATTTTATTAAACATCAAACCAGATTCGTTGATTTTGCAGATGAACATCACACTATTGATGAAGAGGTTCAACAGGCAACTCGAAGCAACCTTGACTCATTAAATAATGATGTGGATATGCCACCAATCTAAGCACCTCTTCTAATATTTGGATATTGGACGAAGCGACTAATTAGAGAGATTATGGTCAAGCTCGAATATGACAAAACAGTGTTATTGTCGTGCTTGATACATCAATCTCTCTTCTTAAGCAGTTTGGAGCTTTAGGCTACTAGAATATATGTTTTCACCAAATTGACTTATAAACTCTTTTACTATAAAATACATCGACTAAACTTATTTTAAAGGAATATGTTAAATGGGTAATAGAGTTTTAAAAACAGGACTTTTAAGTTTAACAGCTGCTAGTTTATTAACTACTGGTGCATTCGCTTTTACTGTTAGTGGTACAGATAATGCTATTAGTGGAAGTGCTTTCAAAAAACTTGGTGGAAGATTAGATGTTGCAAAAATTACAGTTCAAACAGATTATATTTTTGAGATTACAAACCTTGAAGTAAATGTAACTCAAGATGTTAATGATACAGAAAGCTACCTCCAAACTGTTAAACTTTTTGGCGAAAGTTTAAATGAGGAGAACAAAATTGCTGAGAAGACAATCACTTTAGCTCCAAAAGATGAAAATGCAACTACAAAAGATGCAAATGTTGTATTTACAGCTAGTGATTTCTCAAATGCTAATTCTAATTTCTTAACATTTGAAGCTGGTAAAAACTTATATGTTGCTCTCCAATATGGTGCTATTAATAGTGCAACAGGTAAAGATAGTACAATAACAGTTAAAGCTGGTAACTTAAAAGTTGTAGCAACAGATGATGAAAATAATACAGGTGACTCTAACATCACTTTTGCTTCTAGAAGCTTTACAATTGATAGAACTGCTCCAACTCTTCAATCAATTTCATCTGCACTATCAACAGGATTCAACACCCCTACTGTTACACTTAAATTTAGTGAGCCTGTAAAAATAAATGGTGGAACAACAGCTGCAAAAGATGGTAAGGCTGATGCTATCTCAGTTACATCGCATACAGTAAGCACTACTGATACTAATGCTACTACTATTACACTTGGTAGTGAGCTTAACTCAACTCTATCTGGTGATGTTTATGTATCTTACACAGACAATCAAATTACAGATATTTTTGGAAACTTAGCTGTACTTGATAGAAATGTATCTGTTAGCTATTATGATTCTAAAAACAATAAATCAAGTAGCCGACACGAAGTTGTAGCTCTCGCAACTGGTGTAAAAGCATATGATGATAACACATCAGCAACAATTGAAGCTGTGCATGTTGATTTTGATACAAAATCAAGCGGATATGTGCTTTTCACAGAAGAGGTTAAGACTCCTGCTCTATGGAACATCAAAAATAACAATGGTGCAACTTTAACTTTTGGAACAGCTGAAGAGTCTAGTAACAAAACAAAAGTACCATTTACTATTACAAGTGGTTCTATTACAGATTTAGATTTATATTTTAAAGATGGTAATAGTACAACATCTGTTATAGATTATGGTGAGAATAACTCAACTTCTTCAGAGGGTAACTATACTCCAAAACACATTACAACTCTTTCAATCAAAGAGGGTTGGAACTTAATCGCTCTCAACTCACAAACAAGAACAACATCTGAAAGAGTCATTAAAAGTGGTGCTGTTGAGATGATCTGGGGTTATGACAACGATAACGGAAAGTGGAATAGATTCCCTCAAGACATTAAAGCTGGTCACGGTTACTGGGTAAAAGGTAATAAAAACTTTGCAGAGTTCAATAACTCAAAAATTGAGTATGCAGACTTAAATGATGAGACTGCGAAAGCTTATGATGTTAATAACTCAACAGTAATTAAAAATGCTGGTAAAACAGGTTGGGCATTAGTTGGAACAAAAGAGACTAACTTAACTTGGGCAGAAGCTTACTCACAAGTTGCTGATGGTTGTTACGGAGTATCTGTATATGCTTATGACAACGGCAACGGTTGGAATAGTTCTGCAACAGGAATTCCTGCTAACTCTGGTGTATGGGTTAAACAAGACTGTGACAACGAGTACAATATCGGTCAATAGTTTTAAATAAACTTTTGGAGGGGAGATGAGCTTTAACCCTCCGATCTCCTCCCCGCCTCTAAACTCTTAGAGGCAAAAAGACCTCTTTATATTAAAGGAAATTTCAGATGAAAACATTCTATTCGCTACTGATGATTTTAGCGATCTCATTTTTTGCCACTGGTTGTAGTAGTTCTAGTGATGAACCAACAACAGCAGTAGCAACAGATGATAACACCTCAACAGGTGGTGAAAATAACACTACAACTTGTGAGGCTGATCAAACACTAGTTGATGGTGTATGTGTTGATAATGAACCAGCTCCAACTTGTGAGGCAAATCAAACACTAGTTGATGGTGTATGTGTTGATAATGAACCAGCTCCAACTTGTGAGGCAAATCAAACACTAGTTGATGGTGTATGTGTTGATAATGAACCAGCTTCAACTTGTGAAGCTGACCAAACACTAGTTGATGGTGTATGTGTTGATAACGAACCAGCTCCAGCTTGTGATGAAAACAGCACAATTGAGAATGGTGAGTGTGTTGATGGTGAAATCCAATGTAATGCTGATTATCTATTAACTGATGGTCAATGTACAATCGATCCAGCTATTGAGTGTAATGATGGCGACACTATCTCTCATGGTAGTTGTGAAGATAGAAAAGTAGTATGTTACGAAAACTTCAGTAAAGATGCTGAGGGTAACTGTGTTGCTGATACTTTAGCTTGTGCTTTCAATGAAGTTCAAGTTGTTGAAGAAGAGACAAATGAGTGTGTTGAGCCAGAGAATCAAGATATCACTTCAGGAACAGCAAGAGATGGTTTAATCTCTGGTGCTACTGTTACAGCTTGTAAAGTTGTAAATGGTGAGAAGAGTGAAGCTAATGCAACTTGTACTGATACTAACTCATCTGGTGAATTCCAGTGTGCAGTAAGAGAGAGTAGTGATAGTTACGAATATCTTATATTTAAAGTTGTAAGTGGAACAGATATTGGTGAAAATGTTGCCGATACTAGAGACGACAGACCAAATGTTGATACTCTAAAATCTGTTTTAAGTAGCAGTGATGTTGTTGCTAATAAAAAAGCTTTTGTATCTCCAGCTACAACTCTTATAGTTCTAAATGCTTCAAATAACGGATATGATATCGGGAGTGCAAAGAAAGATATTGCAGATGCTCTAAATGTCTCTGAAGATGATATGTTTGATGAAACAGCTGGTATAAAAGCTGGAACTATTGTTGCAAATATTATTGATGCACTAGGTAGTGTTGATAGAGCTAATGCATTTACTATCCTATCTACTAAAACAGCTATTTATGATGAAAATGGTGTTGTTAATGGACTTTTAACTGAGTTAAATCCGTCAATTACAGCAGAAAGTGTTGTATCTGCTCTTATTAAAGAGAGTGTTGATACTCCATCAGAAAATAGTGAAACTATTATTGACCTTATTGCAGATAGAGTTGATGCTAACAAAACTGTTTCTGAAACTGTTGTAGCTAATATTAAAACTGTTGTTGAAGCTGATATCACAGATAAGACAAATACAGCTCTTTTAGATGTTGTTGCAGAAGTAACAGATCTTAACATTACAAAAATAGATAAAGTCAAAGAGATTCTTGATGCAACAACTGATGATACAGCTGCTTCTGAGAAAATCAAAGAGGAGTGGAGTAATATCCTCTCTATAACAGTTGATGATATTAAGAGTGCAATTGGCGAGGATACAACTCCAACTTGTGAAGCTAATCAAACTTTAGTTGATGGTGTATGTGTTGATAACAATGTCACTGAAGATAATGCAACAACGGTATGTGATGAGAACAGCACAATTGAGAATGGTCAATGTATTGATGGCAATATCACTTGTGACAGCGGGTTCTCTCTAAATAGCGATAACAATGTGTGTGTTCAAGATGATGAGCCAGAGACACCAACAATCACTTGTCCAACTGGTGAGACTCTAGTTAATGGTCAATGTATTGTAGTTCAGAAAGATGAAGTCTCTTCACCTGAGGATGTTCCAGCTCTTCCAACAGATAGAGCATTTGTAGTTGTGCCAGATAGTTTTCCATCTATTCCAAGTGATAGTGATTACAACTCAACAGATAGTTTAGATACGAATCCTACAACTCCTGCTGATAATAGCTATCCTTCTCCAGTCTCAATTAGTGGTGAAAATAACAGCACTACACCTTATAGTGTAAATTAATTTTCTACCTACTCTCCCCCCATTTGGGGGTAGTCTATAAACAATGAAAACATCTATCTTAATACTAACTGTAATTTTTGGTACATTCTTATATTTTCAGTTTAATCCATCTTATCGACTCTCAATGGAGGCAAAGCTCTACTATACAGTTGGCGATTATGAGATAGCCTATAAATTGGCAGATGAATCTTTAAAGATTCGCGAATACAATACAATGGCTTTTCACATTAAAACTAGAAGTGGTTTAGCTCTTGAGATGAAGAGGTTTATTGAAGAAGCTGATGGGTTTGAAGTTAAAATCTTAGAGATCTTTAAAAAGGGTAAAGCTTCTCGACAAGATAAACTAAGAGTCAAAATGATGTCTGATGTGATTCTCTCAAAATATCATAACTTATCTCATAGGTTTATTGAAGATGAGGAGTTGCAAGAGAGTGCAAAAGAGAGATTTGAGAAGTTTCAAAAGATTAACTCTCAAGTAAAAGAGGTGATTTAACACTTTAACAGAGGTAACTGACATAATGAAGTTAAAACGAGTAGAGGGTATAGAGTTCGTAGGTAGTTACGAGTTTCAACCTGTTGATGTAAAGTTCTTTCGTAAATTCTATTTAGAAGTTTCCCATGCAAACCTTTTTAAATTTAAATTAAAGATAACTGTCAAAAAAAACAATCTTTTCGAATATCACTTTATAAGTAAGAAGCGAAATATTCATGAAGCTTTCCACACAAAAAGAGGTTTAATAGATGGTCTTTTAGAGTTAAAAGCTATTTTAATGGACTCAGAAAACTTTAGAAGTTCAAAGAGATAGTGTAGTTTAGATTTTAAAGGGAGTTTCAGAAAAAAATATTGTAAAATGACAAAAATTAAATTAAGAGGATTTTAATAAATGGCAAAACCTGTAAGTTTAACAGATGCTACATTTGATAGCGGTATTGCAGAAGGTGTATCTTTAGTAGATTTCTGGGCTCCTTGGTGTGGTCCTTGTAGAATGATTGCTCCAATTATCGAAGAGTTAGCTGAAGAGTTTGATGGTAGAGCAACTATCGCTAAAGTAAATACTGATGAAGAGCAGATGACTGCTGTTAAATATGGAATTAGATCTATCCCAACACTTCTTATCTTTAAAGATGGTAAGCCAGTTGATCAAGTGATTGGTGCTGTTCCTAAGCAAGTTTTCACTTCTAAGTTAGAAGCTGTATTAAACTCTTAATATGGTTGGAAGGCTTTTCGCCTCCTTCTTTGGCGCCGCAATGATTGCCGGTGCCTTTGCCTACTATAACTACAAATTTTCCCAATTCAAATTTATCGATTTTGACTATTTTACACTTTATGAGAAGAGTGATATATTTAAGCCAGTAGCTGAAGAGTATCTTCTTATTATCTATAACTCAAGAGATCAATTAAGTTTAGAAAAATTAAAAAAGATAAAGAGTAATTCACCTATAATCCTCTTGGACTATTATCAGACAATCTCCGAACGAGATATGGGTGAATTAAATGTAACAGAGGTAAAGACTGGAACAGACACTTTTTTAAAGATTGTTCAGAGATTTAATGTTTATGATTTGCCAACCCTCTTTTATATAAAAAGGGCAAAAGAGCATCTCTATAAACAGGATAGTGATATTTACAAATTAAGCGAATTTAAATTTTAGGAGTAAATTATGTTAGATGTAGCAATTATTGGGGGAGGTCCTGCGGGATTGACGGCTGGACTCTATGCAACTAGAGGTGGTCTTAAAAATGTAACTATGTTTGAGAAGGGTATGCCAGGAGGTCAGATTATGAACTCTTCAGAGATTGAGAACTACCCTGGGGTTTCTCAAGTTATGAGTGGTATGGACTTAATGGCATCTTGGCCAGAGCAGTGTCAGAGATTTGGACTTAAGCATGAGATGGTAAATGTTGAAAAAGTTTCAAGAAATAAGAATGGAACTTTCACAATCCATAAAGATGATGGTTCAACAGAAGATGCCCTATCTGTAATTGTTGGAACTGGTTCAACTCCAAAAAGAGCTGGATTCAAAGGTGAAGCAGAATTCTTTGGAAAGGGTGTCTCAACTTGTGCAACTTGTGATGGTTTCTTTTATAAGAACAAAGAGGTAACAGTTATTGGTGGTGGTGATACCGCTCTTGAAGAGGCTGTTTATTTAGCAGGAATCTGCTCAAAAGTCTATCTTGTTCATCGACGAGAAGAGTTCCGAGCTGCACCATCAACAGTGGAGAGAGCTAAAAATACAGAGAATATTGAATTTGTTCTTAACTCTAAGCCTGATGAAGTGTTTGGAGATATGATGGGTGTTCAAGGAATAAAAGTTGCAACTCCAGAGGGAATTAGACAACTCGATACAACTGGTGTATTTATTTTTGTTGGGAACGATGTAAATAACGGTGTTCTCAAAGATGAGAACGGTAACTTTATTTGTGATGTTACAGAGTGGGGTGAAGTTGTTGTTGATCTGAAGATGAAGACATCTGTTGATGGTCTTTTTGCGACTGGTGATATGAGACTTGATGCTCCAAAACAGGTTGTTGTTGCTGCGGGTGATGGTGCAACTGCTGCAATTGGTGCAATCTCTTATGTAATGGAGCATAAATAATGGCTAAAGTTGGACTGTTTGGAGGCTCTGGAAGAGTTGGTCAGAGACTTGTAGCACTCTTAGAAGAGCATAAAAGCCTAAGTTTATCAGCTGTTTTCATTAAAGATCTTGGTGATTTCCCAGAGACTGATGGTGTTGTTGTAACACAGAGTGTAGAGGAGTTTCTAAACTCTGTTGATCTTGTTATTGACTTCTCTCTACCAGAGGCAACAGAGACTCTTCTTGAGGGAGTGCTATCTAATGGAGCAAAATCTCTTGTTATCGGAACAACAGGACTTTCACCTCATCAACAGAATTTGCTTGTTAAAGCTTCAGAGAAGTCACCTATTCTCTATGCTACCAATATGTCGCTTGGGGTAGCAATGTTAAATCAACTTGTAGCAACAGCATCAAAGTCGTTGAGAGAGTTTGATATTGAGATTGTTGAGATGCACCATAGACATAAGAAAGATGCTCCATCTGGAACTGCTCTAACTCTTGCAGAGAGTGCAGCAAAAGCTCGTGATTTCAATCTTGATGATGTGAGAATTAGCGGACGAGATGGAAACATAGGGGCTAGAACAAAAGATGAGATCTCTGTTATGGCTCTTCGTGGTGGTGATATTGTTGGTCGTCATACTGTTGGCTTCTATAATGATGGTGAGTTTATTGAACTGAATCATACGGCAACAAGTCGAGATACTTTTGCAAAGGGTGCTCTACATGCTGGAGAGTGGCTTCTTAATCAAGAGGCTGGACTCTATGATATTAAAGACTGTTTAGATATTTAACAAGTTAAAACGGGACTCTTTTTGTCCCACTTGGATTCACATGATAAGCAACTCCCTCAAAACTTAAAGTGTGTTAAAATTTTCTAATAATAAAAATTAGATATATGGATTTTAATATTGGAAAAGAAGATAGACTATACTCTTAAAAATAGTAAATATATACTTTGGGGGCATTGATATTTGCTTGGATAGCCCTGTTTCTTGATACAAGCGATAAAATTGAGAACTTTTATAAAGAGAAGCTCTATGATGTAGAAGTTCAATATAGCAGTCAAACAATATCATTACAAGAGAATGTTGAAAATCTATTTTTATCTATTATTACTCCAGAAATTAAAGCTCTACTCTCTCAAACATACAATGAAGAGAACTCAACACGATTAAATATTATTAGAGACGAGTTACATAAAAGACTTAAAGATGATTATCAATTTTTAAAGAGTCGAGGAATTAAGCTGGTGCATTTCCACCTACCTAACGGAGACTCATTTTTAAGACTGCATAAACCTAATAAGTTTGGGGACAATCTTCTATCAGTTCGTAAAACTGTTGAACAAGTTATCAATACAGAGAAGATTGTTAGAGCTTTTGAAGTTGGAAAGCACTTTGAAGGTTTTAGATATATATTTCCTATTAAACTCGGTGGTCAATACTTAGGTAGTGTAGAGTTCTCTCTATCATCACAATCTTTTAAAGAGTCTCTTAATAGTTCTCTTGATTCAATGTTCTTTTTCATACTCAAAAAAGAGTATATGGTTCAACATCTAAATAGTGGATATCTAGCTAAAAACTTTCATCAAAGTAGAGTGAATAAAGAGTACTTTATTGCTAATCATCATAATGTAGATAGAGGCGGTGTCTGTCTACTATCTCATATTGCTCCAGAGGTAAAAAGTAATATGAAAAGTCAAGAGAGCTTTATTCATCATAACTACAACTCTCTACTGACTGGTAATATTTTTACTTTTCTCTCAATTGCAGATATTAATGGAGTTCATATGGGCTATCTTGTCTCCGTTAGAGATGATTGGATAGTCAATAAACTTACAATAGAGTTAGTTGTTAGAGTCCTAGTCGCAACAATCTTACTTCTAATAATATATCGCCTCTACTCTCGTTCAATTGTGGATAGCTATCAACTGACACAGTTTGTCAATTTTCTTGACAATACAGCCCTTGTCTCAAAAACAGATAAATATGGTCGCATTACCTATGTCAATAGTAAGTTTTGTGAAATTAGTGGATACTCTAAAAATGAACTAATTGGCAGTGGTCATAGTCTTGTTCGTTCTAGTGCTACACCTAAAGAGGTGTATAGAGATTTATGGAAAACTATTGTTTCTGGAAAGCACTGGCATGGGCACTTAACAAATAGAAAAAAGAGTGGTGAGAATTACACTGTTTTAGCTGATGTCTTCCCTATTTTCGATCCTCAAGGTGAAGTGGCTGAATATATAGCTATTCGCCATGATATAACCGAACTAGAACTTCTTAGAAAAGAGCTTCACAACAGTTTGATTGAACAGAGTGGTATCTTTAAACAGTATGAAGATGCTGTTGTTAATTCAACTATTGTTGTCAAATTAAATAAAGACTTTGAGGTGACTTTTGTTAATAATAACTACCTATCTATATCTGGTCGTAGAAAAGGCGAGGCTGAGGGTAGAAATATTATTGAGCTACTTGCAACAGAAGATCGTGAGATGTTCAAGGAGACAATTGAGAGGTTATCTAAAGGTGAAGTTGTAAAAGATATCTTTAGAAGCCTAAAGCAAGACGGTAGTCAATTATACACAAAAACTGTTATTAAACCTCTAACAGATAGTCAAGGTAATATATTAGAGTACTTAACAATAGGGATAGATATTAGTGAAGTTATTGAGCTTCAACATGAGATTGAAGATACTCAAAAAGAGGTTGTTTTTAGAATGGGTGCCATTGGAGAGACTCGCTCTAAAGAGACTGGCAATCATGTTAAACGAGTTGCAGAGTACTCAAAACTACTAGGAACACTCTATGGGTTACCTGATAGTGAGGTTGAACTTCTGAAACAAGCTTCTCCTATGCATGATATCGGAAAGGTTGGTATTCCGGACTCTATTCTTAAAAAACTTGGCAAATTAACATTTGAGGAGTTTGAGATTATGAAGACTCACTCAATGTTGGGCTATGAGATGTTAAAACACTCAAACAGACCAATTCTCAAAACTGCAGCAATTGTAGCTTATGAGCATCATGAAAAATGGAATGGAAAAGGTTATCCAAGAGGATTAAAGGGTAATAACATTCATATCTATGGTCGAATTACAGCTATTGCTGATGTCTTTGATGCTCTTGGAAGCGACAGAATTTATAAAAAAGCTTGGGAGCTAGATAGAATCATCAATTTGCTAAAAGAGGAGTCTGGACAACACTTTGATCCACATCTAATAAATCTATTTCTCCAGAGTTTGCCAAAATTCCTAGAGATTAGAGATCAGTTCCAAGACTGCTAATATAACTCTCTGATAATTTTCTTAGAGCCTCTTTATGACCAGTACTATTAAAATGGATACCATCATATAGCTCTTGAATATTGGAGAAATCGACTATTGTAGAGTTGTCAATTGCTAATGATAGTTGATCAAGAAAGATATTAGTTATTTTTAACTGCTTATAAAATGATGCCGGTCTTTTCCTTGGTGATATATAGTCTTTGCTTAGAATAGGTGTATTAATAATAAACTGTTTTGTAAATGAGTTGTTCACTATCTGACCAATCTCTTTAGTAATCTTCTCTCCATATTCTATTGAGTATAAAGAACTACTATCTCCTGATGAGATTCTAAACTCTTTTTCAACCTCTTTAACTAAAAAATTGCCACCTAAACTACTCTCTATCTGCATAGCACTATCATTAATGTTAGATAGTTTTTTAGGTGTAAAATCTACCAATCCTAAATTTGTTATAAGTATTTCAAAAGATATATCTTTATACTCTTTTAGGAAGTTTATAAGAGTTGCAAATGTAGTTAGGTTTTTTGGTCTTGATATTAGTAAGAAACTATTTTGAGCTAAATAACTTTTTGCAAACTGATAGCAGAAACCATCTTCAATATTTTGTGTAGCTGTTTGAAGCCCACGACTATCACAAAAGAGTAGATAGTCATAGTGAGATAAGAGGAGTTCGCTATTACTAATAGCTATATTCTCATTTGATGTGCTATCTTCACCTATTGGCAAAGTTATCCTATGTGAAAACAGTATATGGTTATTAAGTTTTATAATGATAATCCTCTTCTATCTCTATTTATACATGAGGGCAGATTCACACAATAAGCGAATAATTATTTATGATTTGACATACTCTCCATAGCTAAAGCTAGAGGATTCTGCTTCAACAAGAGTGGCCTATAATTAGGTCTTACACTCTCTCTATATAAGTTGATGCCCCAACTCAAATTTTATATCCGAGATTTTACCCTTCGTGATATAATCAATAAAAGAATTATACTTAAAATTACTCAGGTGAAAAAACTTCACCATCATAATTTTATAAGCCCTATATCCCCATATCTAAAAGATAGGGGCTTTACGGCTTGTTCGGTAAATCAACTTAATAGTTTGAATCTATTTCAATTTTCAAAATATAACTCAGAACTATTTAATTAAAAAAGATTAAGATTCCGCACAAATAAAAAAGTTTGGAATAAGTATTTGAAAACCTTATATGATTTGAAACAGGACGAAAGGGCTGTTGTTTCAAATATAAAATCTGACCGTGAGCTAAAAGAGAGATTAACCTCATTTGGAGTTACTCGTGGTTCGGAGATTGTGATGAAACACTGCAATGCAAAGAGAAAAAATATAGAGATTGATATTGATGGTGTTTTTGTAGCTCTACGAGAAAAAGAGGCAAAAGCTATTGAGGTTGAGGTAGTTTAAATGGTTAAGATTGCTGTTGTTGGACAACCAAATGTCGGTAAGAGTATGCTTATCAATGCTATTAGTAATAGTCGCCTTAAAGTTGGGAACTTCTCTGGTGTAACAGTTGAGAAGAAAGAGGTTATCACTAGTTTCAGAGGTGAAGAGTTAGATTTTATAGATCTGCCAGGTTCATACTCCCTTAAAGATTATACTCTTGATGAGAGAGTAACAAGCCATTTTCTAAAAGATGATAGTTATGACCTCATCGTTAATGTTGTAGATTCAACCCACCTTGAGAAGAATCTATATCTCACAACTCAACTCTTAGAGCTAAATAGAGATATGGTTCTTGTTCTCAATATGATTGATGAGGCAGAGGAGAAGAAGATTGATATTGATAGTGAGAAATTATCAGCTCTTCTCGGTATTCCTGTCATAAAAACATCAGCAAGTCATAAGAGAGGTATAGATGAACTTCTTCAGACAATAGTTGAAGTAACAAAAAATGGAACTGAAAATAGGTTAGTCTATTCTGATTTTATTGAAGAGGAGATTATCAATATTGAGAATTTTCTCAATGAGAGAAATTTTCAAGATGGAGAGTTGTCAAATCGTCAGGTAGCTTTAGCACTTCTTCAAAACTCAGAGAAAATGTTTGAGAAACTCCACAACACTATTTTATGGGTGGAGTTAGCAAAGGTGTTACGAGAGGCTCTTGAACATATCTATATCCACTCTGGAGAGAAGGATATAGAGTCAATTTTTGGTGACGAACGAGTCTCAATTGCAAAGGGGCTTATTCGTGAGTGTCAATCTGCTCCGACAAGAGATATCAAAAAGAAGAGTTCAACAGAGAGAGTTGATGAGGTTCTCCTCCACAATATTTGGGGGTTACCTATATTTCTATTTCTGATATGGGGACTCTTTCAGCTCACATTTGAAGTTGGTTCTATTCCAATGGATTGGATTGATATTGGTGTAGCTATGTTTGGAGAGTTTGTTGGCTCAAATATAGATGATGAGTTTTTTCGCTCTCTGATTGTTGATGGAATAATCTCTGGTGTTGGTGCTGTTCTTCTCTTCTTACCAAATATTCTCATTCTTTTTCTTGGAATAGCTCTTCTTGAGACAACAGGCTATATGAGTCGGGTCGCCTTTCTGCTTGATGGATTCTTTCATAAGTTTGGGCTTCATGGAAAATCGTTTATACCTCTTGTCACAGGGTTTGGCTGTTCGATCCCAGCATATATGTCGGCACGAACTCTTAAAAATGAGAAAGATAGACTTATCACAATGTTTATCATTGGATTTATGAGCTGTGGGGCAAAACTACCTGTATATGTTCTATTTATCAGTGCATTCTTTCCAACAGAAGATGCAGGAAATATTCTTTTTGCTATCTATATTCTTGGAGCTATCTTTGGATTAATTGGGGCAAAGATATTAAGAGTGTTTGTATTTAAGGGTGATGATGAACCATTTGTTATGGAGCTTCCAACATATAGACTACCATCGTTATACCTGATCTGGCATACAGTATATACTCAAGCAATTATGTACCTTAAAAAGGCTGGGACATTTATTCTTGGTGCATCGATGGTAATCTGGTTTGCAAGTAACTTCCCTCAGCAGACAAAAAGTAGTGATATGAGTGAAATAGAGTATCAAAAGATAGTTCTTGAAAATAGCTATCTTGGGGTGATTGGAAAAGCTACATCACCTCTATTTGAACCTTTAGGTTTTGATTGGCAATTGACAGTTGCTCTTGAGACAGGAGTAGTTGCAAAAGAGGTAATCGTCGCTACACTCGGAGTGCTATACTCACTGGGTGATGAGATTGATGAGGAGTCAGAATCACTCTTAGAGAAGATTCGAGAGAATATACCAGTGGCAACAGCAGTGGCATTTATAATATTTGTAATGGTCTATATGCCTTGTTTTGCTGCCTCTATTGTATTTGTAAAAGAGAGTGGCAAAAATATCTACTTCCTCTATCTAGTACTATTTACAACTGTCTCAGCCTATCTTTTAAGTTTAATAGGTTATACAGTTACAAAACTTGTAACTATGGAGTAGAGATTGAACTGTAAATATTTCGGTCAGTGTAAAAGTTGTAATTTGCATGGTGAGTATAGTTGGCAATTCTCTGAAAAAGAGAGAGAGATTAGAGATGAGTTTGGAGATGTGTATAGTGGAGAGATAGATAGATTTTACTCTCCTGAACAGCACTATCGAGCAAGAGCTGAGTTTCGAATCTGGCATGATGATGGAAAAATATTCTATGCAATGAGTAGTGTTGAGAAGAGAAGTATCCTAAAAATCGATAGTTGCCCAATGGTTTTAGAGCCAATTGCAGAGATTATGCCAAGCTTGATAGAGGAGATTCAGAAAGAGAAGATTCTATCTGAAAAACTATTCTCAATTGAGTTTCTATCGAATCGAGCTGGAGAGATGGTAATTACTCTGATTTATCATAAAAAGCTCTCTGAAGAGTGGCGAGAGTCTGCTTCTAAATTTATTACTGATAAAATCTCAATTATTGGTAGAAGCCGAAAGCAGAAAGAGATTCTAGGTAGAGACTATATAGAGGAGAATCTAGATTTAAAAAATCGAAGCTACCGATTTAAACATCTTGAAAATAGCTTTTCGCAACCAAATCCTGCTGTTAACGAGAAGATGGTAGATTGGATCCTCAGTGAGTTACAATCTTCTGAAGATAGCAACCTCATCGAACTCTATTGTGGCTCAGGAAACTTTACAATTCCTCTAGCTTCAAAGTTCCATAGAGTTGTTGCAACAGAAGTCGCAAAGAGTGGAATTGCTACGGCAACAGAGAATATGGAGAGAAATGGAGTAACTAATATTGAGTTTGGACGAGTAAGCAGTGAGGAGTTTGTTCAAGCTATCGATGGTGTTCGACCATTTAACAGACTTCAACATATCAACTTAAAAACTCTCTCTCTCGATACTATATTTGTTGATCCACCTCGGGCTGGACTCGATAGTGAAACTCTCAAGTTTGTATCAAGATTTAAGAATATTCTATATATCTCCTGTAATCCAGAGACTCTGAAACGAGATTTAGAGATATTGCAGAAGAGCCACTCGGTTAATAGACTGGCTATGTTTGATCAGTTTCCATATACACACCATATGGAGATGGGAGCTTCTCTTCAAAGGGTTGAGAATTGAGTATTGAAGAGATAAAAAGAGAACGAGAGAAGTGGTTTTCTTGGAAAAATATTAAACCGCTTCGAGAGATGTTAGAGAGTCTTAAGATTGAATCAGGTGAGTTAAGTTTTCAAGATGGAGCTGTATCCCTCTCTCAAAAAGCTACTGATGAGGTAATTGAACTAGCCAAAGCATTAAAACCTTGGCGAAAAGGTCCTTTTAAAATTGGAGATATGTTTATCGACAGTGAGTGGCAGAGTCAAATTAAATACTCAATTATTGAGCCACACTTAGATATTGAGGGTGGAGTTGTTGGTGATATTGGTTGTAACAATGGATATTATATGTTCAGAATGTTAGAGAAGAGACCAAAAGAGATAATCGGTTTTGACCCATCGCCTCTATATAGAACTCAATTTGATTTTATCAATAAATTTATCCAGTCAGATATTCAATATGAGCTACTTGGAGTTGAACACATTGAGAGTTATGGAGTTGAGTTTGATACTCTTCTCTGTCTTGGAGTCCTATATCATCGAAGCGATCCTGTTGCAACTCTCAAATCATTACGAGCTGGACTTAAAAAAGGTGGAACTCTCATTTTGGATACTTTCTATATTGAGGGTGATGGAGATTATGCACTTGTTCCAGATGGAAAATACTCAAAAATTCCAAATATCTACTTTGTTCCAACAGTCTCAGCTCTTCATAACTGGTCAAAAAAAGCAAAATTCTCAGCATTTGAAGTTATTGGAGAGTTTCCAACAACAGTTGATGAGCAGAGAAAGACTGAGTGGATTGATGGAGAGAGTCTTGGAGAGTTTCTAGATCCTAAAGATAGCTCTAAAACAGTTGAGGGGTATCCAGCACCAAGACGAATATATGTAAAATTGAGCAGATAATCAACTGAAAAGCTATCTCCATATCTCTATTACAAGAGATTATAGTTTTGCTTTTTAGTGAGAATCAGCAGACAATCAAATATGCTACAATTATGGCAGTATAGGGCTTTTAAAATAGAGTGTCATTATTAAAGAGGGAGATTGAGTGAAATATATTATAGCTACTGATCATGCAGGGGTTGATGTTAAGAACTTTACAAAAGAGCTACTCCAGAAGATGGGGCATGAAGTTGAAGATTTAGGGCCATTCTCAACAGATAGAGTAGATTATCCAGATTATGCTGAAACACTCTCAAAAAGGGTCGTTGAAGTTGCTGGAGATGTAAGTGAAGAGAGTGACTGGAGAGAGAGTGGTGTCTTTGGAATTCTGATCTGTGGAACTGGAATCGGAATGAGCATCACAGCCAATAAAGTCAATGGTGTTAGAGCTGGTCTCTGTCATGATGCCTACACATCAGCAATGGCAAGAGCTCACAATAATGCCAATGTTCTCTGTTTTGGTGCAAGAACTTCAGGTGAAGGGACAATTGAGTCTATGATAGAGGCTTGGGACAAAACTGCTTTTGAGGGTGGAAGACATCTTCAAAGAGTTAAGAAGATAAATCAGTTAGATAGATAGAGTTATGTTTTTAGAGTGGTCACTATTAACTTTTGTAACAATAGTAGCTTCTTTTCTCTTTCTTCAAGTTCTCTTCTATAAAAATCTTTTTGAGAGAGAGCAGAAGGGGATTAAAGTGATGAAGACTACCCTTCGAGAGGCTGAAACATTGATTAGAAAATATCAAGTTCAACTTCAAAGGTCTCTTGGAAATGTTGATCTGATGACCTCTGAGATGATGTCAATTAAGAGTGACTTAAAGGGTGTAAAACAGTCTCATGCTACTCTCAAATTTGAGAAAAAGAGATTAGAAGAGGAGTTAGCAACTCTTCAAAATAAGATAGATGCTTTAACATAGGAGAATATATTGAAATTTAGTGGAAAGAATGTATTAGTTACAGGTTCAAGTCGAGGAATTGGTGCAGAGATTGCTCGAACACTCGCAGAGTATGGACTTAAAGTTTGGATCAGCTATCGAAGTGGGGCTGATGAAGCAGATAAACTTCATAATGAACTTCAAGAGAGAGGACTTCAATCTGCTGTTATAGGATTTGATGTTAGCAATGAAGATGAGTTTATAGGGGCTATCAAGACAATTATTGATGCTGATGGTGAGTTGAGCTATTTAGTAAATAATGCTGGTATCACAAATGATAAACTTGCTATAAGAATGAAAGGTGAGGATTTTGACTCTGTTATTAGAGCAAACCTAAATTCAACATTCTATGGTTGTCGAGAGGCTCTAAAAGCTATGAATAAAAAGAGATTTGGTGCTGTTGTTAATATCTCATCGATTGTTGGTGAGACTGGAAATGCTGGACAGACAAACTACTCAGCTTCAAAAGGTGCAGTTATCTCAATGACAAAGAGTTTTGCGCTTGAGGGTTCAGCTCGTGGTATCCGATTCAATGCAATTACCCCAGGGTTTATTGAGACAGATATGACAGCCACTCTAAAAGATGAGATTAAAGATAGTTACATCTCAAATATTCCTTTAAAGAGATTTGGAAGCGGTCGAGAAGTTGCAGAAGCGACAGCTTTTCTTCTGAGTGATGGAGCTGGTTACATAACTGGTGAGACTCTAAAAGTTAATGGTGGATTAAGTATGTAACTTCTGTTACATATTTTAAAGGTTTAGTTTGAATAACAATTTAGATTCGTTACGAAATGAGTTTGAGCAGTTTGTTGCTGAGAAGTGTTCTACAAGTGAAGATGGGAGTTGTGAAACTGGTGAAGAGGAGATTCCTGAAGAGGAGTTACCCTATTTTACGGAGGAGCTATCTAAAAAGCTTTTAGCCCCAGAGTATTCTGGAGTTAATCTATCAAGAATTGATCTTAAAAGAATCAGTGATGAACTTGATGATAGTGTAGCAATTCAGGATCGAAAGAGAATGCTGAAGGCGATTCTCAGACACAAACAGACAAAAGAGGAGCTAAAGAGCATTTTTGATATGGTTGAACTCCATATGAATGGTAGAGTTCTAATATATAGAGAGATAGCAGAAGCATATCCATCATCAGCTGATGTTATGAACTCATACATTGAGAAAGTGGATCGAATGAGACGAACTTTCAAGAGAATTATTGATGATTTTGAAGATATGAATCCAGAGGCTGAACCAATTCACTTTGATGACTAGCTCTGTGATAGATTTAAGGAGGTGCAGTCTCTAAAAATTTGACTGCCAAGAGATGAAGTACGATACACTCTTCCCGATGAACAACCTGAAAAAGCTTAATCAGTTGGAAGCAGAGCAGTCGAGCAGAGCTGGATTAATTAAGTATGGCTCAAAAGTTCCATTAACAATGGATATTTTAGAGAGATTAGATCCTCTGAGCTATCTTCTTCAAATGAATGGTAAAAAGGCTTTTGCTGAGAGTGAGAAGCTTCTTGAACCTGGGATGAAGTATTGGGGTGAAGCTACTCATAAAAGGGGAGAGAAGTTCGTTATTAAAAACCTTATCAAAGAACCGGCTTTTTTTCGTCAAGTTCAAGATAATGCTTTTGTTGATGCCAAAAAGGTTCTTGAGGCATTTTCAAGTAACTCAAAGACTCCATTTGAAGCAAAATTCAAACAAGAGATAATTTCTCAAATGGCAAATAGCTCTAGTCGAGAAGAGTTTATATTTCTAAATCAGCTTCTACTATCTATGGAGAATCAAGTTATCTCTATTCCTATCACATATGAGGATCGTTCAGCTCTATTTCAATATAAGTATGGTCGTGAAAAGAAAAAAAAAGAGGAAGATGGAGTAAAGACTCTTGACTTTTATGCCCTTTTTGAGACTCTTGGACCAATGAAAGGAAAGTTGATATATTATCAAGATGGTATCAGTGTAAATGTAGAGGTCAATTTTGAGGCTTCTAAAGAGTTTTTAATGAGAAATATTGTAACTAATAGTTCAATAAAGGATATGGAGATTGTTGTAAAAGTTGTTGAGAGTGAGATTCAACCACTATACTCCTTTACACAAAACAATCTTCTTGATCTTCGAACATAAGTTTCAAATATTTTTAACAAAATAATTAATATAATTTTAAGATTTTTTAATAGGTATTGGGGAATAACATGATTACTTGGATGCAGAATAATAAGAAGTATCTAATCGTTACACTTTGGATAAGTGCCATAGCATTTATCGGGGCAGGTTTTGTTGGTTGGGGTTCATACCAATATGGTAGTAAGAGCCAATCGATAGCTAGAGTCGGTGAAGTCGATATTAAGATGTCTGAGCTTCAAATTACATATAGTAATCTTTATGGATACTATTCACAGATGTTTGGTGGCAATTTTGACGAAGCGATGGCAAAACAGCTACGACTTGAAGAGAATGCTTTTAATATTCTTAAAAGAGAAGCTCTTATGATTAACCTCGCTAAAGAGTATGGTCTTCGAGTTTTAGATGAGGAAATTGCAGAAAACATCTTTAAAAATGAGAATTTCTTTAAAGAGGGTAAGTTTAATCGAGAACAGTATGAGTTAATTCTTAAAAATAGTCGTTTAACTCCAAAAGAGTATGAGGCTAGATTATCAAAAGTTATTCTTATCTCTAAGCTTAAAGAGTTACTAAAAATATCTGTAACACCTTTTGAAGAGGAGGTGATTAGCTCAATAACAAAACTTCAAGATAAGTTAGAGATTAAGATCTTAACAGTTGGAGATGTTGAGGTGGAGGTATCTGAGAGTGATATTAGAGCCTCTTGGGAGCTTACAAAAAACAGCTATATGAGTGATGAGGTCTATAATGTCTCATATATAGAGACTCCTCTACTTGATAAAATCTACTCTGCAACAGAGATTGAAGAGTTCTACAATACTAATGCACTTGAGTATAGTGACTCGCTTGAAAAAGTTAAATCTCAAGTAATTGAAGATATGCTCAAAAAAGATAGTAAAAAAGATGCAATGAGAGACTATATCTCATTTAAAAAGGGTGAATTTAGCGGTGATGTATCATCAGACACTATTACAGCTGTAAACCTTCTCCTATCACCTGAAGATATGAATGAGTTAAAGACTCTTCAAACCGGTGATGTTATGAAACCTAAATACTCTAATGGCAGATATATCACTGTTAAACTTGACTCTATTAAAGCTCCGGAAGTTGAGCCTTTTGAGAAAGTTTCACACCTTGTAAAAAGTAATCTTGAACTTCAGAAGAGAGAAGAGAAGCTTTTAGAGGTAGCAAAAGCTGAGTATCAAAACTTCTCTGGTGAGAAGACAGACTATTTAGATGTTACCGGTGTTGATAAGATTAAAGGTCTATTTCCACAAGAGGCTAGTCAATTACTGAATACTATTTTCACACAATCTGTTGATGCTGGTTTTGTAAAACTTGGTTCTAAAGTTGCAATGTATAGAGTGCTTGAGCAGAAGATTAGTGATAGTAGCAGTGAAGATATTGACAAAGAGACGATCACAAATCTGAAAGAGCAGATTCTTGATAACAATTTAATTAAAAAATTGGAGTATCATTACCCAGTTGAAACCTATTTTAAAGGATAAATTTTGGAGAGCAGTAAGAACATTTTAGCTATTGATGTAGGCTCAACAAAGGTATGTGCAATAATCGCCGAGGAGAAGGGTCATAGTGGCGATGTTAGAATTATTGGTGCTGGAGTTGAAAAGTCGCAGGGGTTGAAGAGAGGTTCAATCACAAACATTGATTTAGCATCAAAATCTATCAAGAGTGCATTCGAAGATGCAAAAAGAGTTGCTGGAACATTTGAGACAGAGGCTATTGTATCTATATCTGGAGCTTATGCGAAGAGCATTGACAGTACAGGTATTGTTAATGTTCCAAATGGTGAAATTGGTCTTGTTGAAATAGATAGAGTAATGCAGACAGCTAGATATAATGCCAATGTCCCGTCTGATTACGATATCCTCCATATTCTGCCATACAACTTTAAAGTTGATGAGCAAGATTTTGTAGAAGATCCCCTCGGAATGAATGCTTCAAGACTTGAAGCTTTTGTCCATATTATTGTTACTCCAAAATCAAACTACAATAACCTAAAAAGAGCAGTTGAGTCTGCTGGACTAAAAGTAAAAAACATTGTTCTAAATAGCTATGCCTCATATATTGCAACTGTTAATCATGACGAGAGAAGTCTCGGAGTTGGTGTTATTGATATGGGTGGTAATACAAGTAGTTTTGTTATCCAAGCATCAGGTAATGCAATTAGACATAATGGATTTTTAGGTGTGGGTTCAAATCATATTACAAATGACCTTTCAATGGCTCTCCACACACCTGTCACGGTTGCTGAAAATGTAAAAACAACTTATGGTAATCTTAACTTTTATAGTGATGATCTAATTGAGTTGCCAGTTATTGGTGATGAGCATTCAACTCACGAAGTATCTTTAGATATAGTTGGTCAAGTTATACATGCCAGAGTTGCAGAGACTCTTGAATTGATAGCTCAACAGATTGATGCAAGTGGCTTACGACAAGATATTGGTGGTGGTTTTGTTTTGACTGGTGGTCTTACAAAGCTTGATGGTGTTCGAGAATTAGCTATGCAGATCTTTGATGCACCAATCAGACTAGCAAAACCTAAACATATCAGCGGACTTTTTGAGAGTTTAAGAGACCCTGCTTTTTCCACATCAATAGGTCTTATTATGTACTCAACAGGACACTACTCTCTCTATGAGTTTGATTCAAATGGAAAGATGAGATACAACGAAGATAGTGTTGAGCAGAATCAGATTCCAAATCAGATATCTCTTGATAATATCTCTCCTCAATCATTTCAGAGAACTGTTCAGCAACAAAATCAAAGACCTGAACCAAGAAGAGAAGCTCCTCAATACAGCAATAACCAACAACAACCAAATATCGGTATGGGAGCTATTCCAACAATGGGAATACCACCACAAGGTGGAGGTAACAATTCAAATAAACCACAAAAGGGTCCCCAGCAACAACAGCCTATTGGTGGTGAATTAAAACAGACAGACTATTATGATCAGATGAAGGGAGGAAATGGGTTAAATCTCCAACCAGGCAAAAATCAAAATAGTGCGGTATCAAAGATGTGGCAGTGGGTCACACAGCTATTTTAATTAGGAGAGACAGATGTCATATATTATAGAAGAGGTTTTACAAGAGGAGCTTAGCGGAGCTAAGATAAAGGTCATCGGAGTCGGTGGTGGTGGTGGAAATATGATCAACCACATGATTCAGAATGGTGTCCAAGATATTGAGATGATTGTTGCAAATACAGATGCACAAGTTCTTGAGAGGTCGCTCTGTCCAAATAGAATTCAACTTGGTGCGAAGCTTACAAAAGGTCTTGGTGCCGGAATGGTTCCTGAGATTGGGAAAGAGTCAGCTATCGAGAATGCAGAAGAGATTCGAGAGTATCTTGATGGGGCTGATATTGTCTTTATCGCTGCTGGACTTGGTGGAGGAACAGGAACAGGTGCTTCACCAGTCATTGCACAGATAGCACGAGAGGCTGGAGCTTTAACTATCTCTGTCGTAACAAAACCTTTTATGTTTGAGGGTGGAAAACGGGATAAGTTAGCTAGAGCTGGTCTTGAAGAGCTTAAAAAAGAGAGTGACTCTATTGTTGTTATACCTAATGATAAGCTTCTCTCAATTGTTGATAAAGGTCTTGGTCTAAAAGAGAGCTTTAAAATTGTTGATGAGGTTCTTGCTCGTGCTGTAACAGGAACAAGTGGAATCATTCTTGCAAGTGGAGATCAAGATATTAACCTTGACTTTGCTGACTTGAGAACAGTTATGAGTTATAGAGGTCTTGCTCTTATGGGTATGGGACAAGCTGAGGGTGAGAAGTCAGCTTATGAGGCTATCAAAAATGCTATTGAATCACCTCTTCTTGATGATGTATCCATTCATGGAGCTATGGGGATTCTTGTACATTTCAATATCCACCCTAACTATCCACTTATTGAGCTTACGAGTGCAATGGAGGTGGTTAAAGAGAATGCTGATAGTGATGCGACTATCATTATGGGTACAACAACTGATGAGACTCTACCAGAAGACTTTGTTAAGATAACTCTTATTGCAACAGGCTTTGAAAAAGCTGAAGAGGAGAAGAAAAAAATCACTACAAAAGAGAGTGATGGTACTAACCTCAATATTATGCAGAGAAGAATCCAAAAGCCAGAAGCTTCTCAACAACCAGCTTCAAAGGGGCAACAACCATCTGCACAGCCAAAACCACAGCAACCACAAGTCGATGAAAAACCTCAGTTTCAACCTCAACAGCAGAGCCAAGCTCAAACAAATCAGTTTCAACAACCTGCTCAACCTGAATTTGAAGAGCAACCTGCACACTCATATCAGCAACAGGGTGGATTTGGAAGTCAGAGTAGTTTCGGGAGTCAGAGACCACAGGCTAGACCTCAAAACTTTGGACAACAGCAACATAATGGGTTTGGAAATAGTTTTGGTGGAAACCAACATAGCAGATCTCAAGGCTTTGGGCAACAGAGTGGATTTGGAGATGCTCCAAAGAGACCGAGTTATACAAAACAGGATAAAAATCAACACATCAGTGAAGAGTATTTAGATGTACCAACTTGGTTGAGACAACGAGGAAACAAGTAAAACTTGCTCCAAATATTTAAAAAGATATTGAAAGGATTAGGATTGAGAGGCGAACTTAAAAATTATAATTTATCAGAAGATGAGATTAAAAAATTAAACTATGTAAAGATGACAACATCAAAAGGTGTTATTTGGCTAAAACTATTTAACGATGAAGTTCCAAACACTGTTGCAAATTTTTCACACCTTATTGGAGAAGGATTCTACAATGGACTTAACTTTCACCGAGTTATAGCTGGTTTTATGGCTCAAGGTGGTTGTCCAACAGGAACAGGGACAGGTGGTCCTGGTTGGAGGATTCCGTGCGAAACAGCTCTTAATACTCATACACATAAGAGAGGAACTCTATCAATGGCTCATGCCGGACCAAATACAGGTGGAAGTCAATTCTTTATCTGTTTTGTAGATTGTCCTCATCTTAATGGTGTTCATACAGTTTTTGGAGCGATTGAAGATAGCGATTCAGCAAGTTTTGAAGTGCTTGATTCGATTCGACAAAATGATATTATGGAAAAACTAGAAGTTCTAGCAGAGAAAGAGTAAGGAGCATAGTATTGATCTCTACTGTTTTTGGACCAATTAACTCAAGACGATTTGGAACTTCACTTGGTGTGGATCTCTCTCCAAACTTAAAACAGTGCAATTTTGATTGCCTCTACTGTGAGCTTGGTGGAGAGAGACATAGAGTTAATCATCAAGTTGATCCAATCGTTAGTTCAAAAATTTTAGTAGAGATTGAAGACTCTTTAAAAAAATTTAAAGATGTTGATGTTCTCACATTTACAGCAAATGGAGAACCAACACTATATTCTGATCTAGACAATCTTATTATTCGTGTAAATCGAATTAAGTCTCAATATGGTATTAAAACACTTATCCTCTCAAATAGTGGCAATATCTGGTTTCCTGAAATTAAAAAATCTCTTCTAAAGTTTGATAAAGTTAAACTCTCTCTTGATTGTGCAACTGAAGATTGTTTTCAGAAGATGGATAGACCTATGAAAGGGATTGATGTTGAAGCTATTAAAAATGGTATCCTTGATTTTAGTAGAGAGTATCGGGGAGAACTATATATTGAGATTCTATTTCTGGAGAATATTAATGCAAATGAGGCTGAAATAGCAGAGTTAAATAGATTTCTCTTAACACTCCCAAAGCTCTTTCGAGTCGATATTGGTACAGTTGAGAGACCTCCTGCCTATGATGTACAACCTGTAAATTATAGTAAGCTCTTTAGAATTTCACACCTTTTTGATAGCTCTCTTCCTATTTTAATTACTAAACATCAAGAGAAAAAAGGGGTTAAGAACCATCTTACAAAGAGTGAACTTCTCCATACTATTAAACTTCGCCCTTTAACCCATTATGATATAGCATCTCTATTTGATTTAGCAACTGGTGAAAATCTAAACTTATTGATAGCAGAAAAGATGATAGAGACAAAAGTTGTTGGTGGAATAGAGTTTTATATACCAACACACCATATTAAAGATAGAATCTTATAACTTATATTTATATAAAAACTTCAAGATACTCTAAGCTATATTAATATAGGATTGAATCTAATTAAAGATTTAGGAGTTCTATTATGTTTAAGACTACTCTCTTAACCTCTATTCTTGCCCTATCATTGGTGGCTGGTGAATATGTTATCGACTCTTCGCACTCTCAAATTGGTTTCTCAATTAAGCATATGATGATAAGTAATGTTAAAGGTGAGTTTAAAAACTATGATGGAGACATTGAGTTTGATGAAAAATTGAACAGATTTACCACTCTCTCAGGTGAGGTAGAGGTAGATTCAATTGATACGGGTATAGAGAAGAGGGATAACCACCTTCGAAGCTCAGACTTCTTTGACTCAAAAAAGTTTCCGACAATCAACTTCTCTATGATAAAACAGAGTGGAGATATTATTGATGCTGATTTAACTATTCATGGTGTTACAAAAAGAGTTAAATTAGAGGTAGAAATGGGTGGTATAGCTCAAGATCCTTGGGGTAATCAAAGAATAGGCTTTTCACTCTATGGTAAAATTAAAAGAAGTGATTTTGGTCTCTCTTGGAATAAAACTATTGAAACAGGTGGGTTTCTTGTAGGAGATGATGTTAAGTTAATTATTGATATTGAGGGAATATCAATGGACTAGAGAGTAGATAACTATCCATATCTCAATGGGTAGTTATCAAAAAGTCTCTTATTTTCCAGCAAATGGAATTAAAGCACTACCCCAAGTTAAACCACCGCCAAAGGCGTCAAGAAGCATTAACTCTCCATTTTTGAGCTTTCCACTCTCATATAGATCATTCATTGCCATCGGAATAGATGCTGATGATGTGTTTCCATATTTATGAACGGTTAAAACAACCTGCTCACTATCAAGTTTGAGGGCATCGCCAACAGCTTTGATAATTCGGTAGTTTGCTTGATGAGGAATAAAGTGTTTAATATCCTTAGGGTCTATCTCATTCTTTCCAAGAATATCAATTACATCTTTTGTCAGTGTCTTTACAGCTACTTTAAAAGTTGCATTTCCCTGCATTTTCATATAGTGTCTTCGATTCTCAATAGTCTCTAAGCTACAAGGTTCAGCACTCCCTCCACCTGGAGTTATAAGATAGTCAGAGTATGAACCATCAGCCCCTGTATGGACATCGATAACTGCATCTTCTTTTTTATCAGTAGCCCCAATAACAGCAGCACCCGCACCATCTCCAAAGAGAATACAAGTTGTTCTATCTGTGTAATCTACTATCGATGATAGCTTCTCAGCTCCAACTATTAGTACATTCTTAAATGAACCAGACTCCACAAATGATTTAGCGATATTGAGAGCATAGATAAAGCCTGTACAGGCAGCACTAATATCAAATGATGTTACGGGATTAAGACCGAGTTTGTGAGATATTAAGTTTGCTGTTGATGGCATACAGAAGTGGTCAGGAGATATTGTCGCACAAATTACGGCATCAATATCACTCTTTTGAAGACCAGCTCTTTTGATAGCCAACTCACCAGCTTTAACTCCCATATCACTTGTCAATTCACTATCGTCAGCAATATGTCTCTCTTTGATTCCAGTCCGTTTGATAATCCACTCATCACTGGTATCAACCATCTTTTCAAGTTCCTCATTTGTCAGAACTTTTTCAGGTATATATGCACCTATTGACTTAAAAGAAGCGTACACTATTTTTCCTATATCTCTATTGTTGTCAGTTTCTGCTCAATCTCTTGCTCTATCTCTGCATTCACATAAGATATAGCTTGAAATATCGCATTTTTTACAGCTTTGGGATTGCTTTTCCCATGTCCAATAATAGTACAGGCTTTTAGTCCAAGAAGAGGTGCTCCACCATATTCAGCATAATCAATCTCTTTCTTAAGGAGACGGAAAACTTTTTTCATTAATAAAGCCCCAGCAATGGCAATAGCCGATCTCTTGATTCGCTTTTTAATGAAGTAGCTAATTGTTTCAGCAACACCTTCGCTTGTCTTTAGTACAAGATTTCCAACAAACCCATCACAAACAATTACATCAACAGAGCCATCAAAGATATTATTACCTTCAACATTTCCTTTGAATGATGGTAGGTTTTGCAGAAGCTTAAAACTCTCTTTCGTCAGCTCATTCCCCTTAGAGTCCTCTTCACCATTTGAGAGAAGACCTACTCTAGGAGATGGGATATTCAGAATCTTTTTTGCATAGACCTCACCCATTACACCAAACTGAAATAGATTTTCAGCTTTACAATCAACATTTGCACCAACATCAAGAACAAGAGACCTCTTACCCTCTTTTGTTGGCATAAATGCAGCAATTGCTGGACGACTGATTTTAGAAATCCGTCCAATTCGTAGAGTAGCAAGAGACATTGTTGCTCCACTATGTCCAGCAGATACAACTGCTCTAGCCTCTCCATCTCGAACTAAATCAACAGCTCTATATATTGAACTATCTTTTCGTTTAAAAACATCAGTAGCAGAATCTTCCATTGAAATTACATCAGAAGCCTCAACAATCGTTACACGATCGCCTAAGTTCTTTGGAAGATACTTGATGATCTCCTCTCGTTTTCCAACAAGGGAGAGTGTAAAATCATCTCTTTCATAAAGTGCATGAACTGCACCAGTTACGATAGGTTCAGCACCAAAGTCACCACCCATCGCATCAAGAGCTATATTAATCATCTAATCTGCTATATTCTCCGTTGCTATCCATTCGGTGTGGCATTCTCCACTCACCATTCTCTTTAATAGGTCTTGCAAGTGTTACTTTATAGTGTGTTCTTCTTTTTGCAGATCGAGCTTTGCTCACTCTTCTCTTAGGTACTGCCATCTAATAATCCTTATATTTAAAATTCTTTATTGTCGATATCTTCGCACTTTCCACAGTGAAAATAGCTACTGGCAACCAACTCTAGCTCTCCAATAACCACCTCCTCTAGATCGATTGAACCATCAATCGCTTCAATAACATCAAAATCATCATCAAAGCCGTTATAGACCCCATCGCTAATAAGAAACTCAATCTCCTCATCAATGGGTTCAATAACCTCATCTCCGCAACTATTACAGATACTCTTTAATTGACCACTCATTTTAAGATGAGCTAGTAGCATTGTAAGATTTCTCTTTTGAAATCTGAGAGTCGCATCTACGGAGAACTGCTCACTCTCTATCTTTATAGGATATTCACTATCGTTAGCTACTCGGCTAAAAGGTATCTTCATACTGTTTTAGATATTAAAAAATATCTCTCTGTCCAAAGAAGAAAGCGATCTCAATCTCTGCATTCTCTGGAGAGTCACTTCCGTGAACAGCATTAGCATCAATACTCTCAGCAAAATCTGCTCTGATTGTTCCCTTTGCTGCATCTTTAGGGTTTGTAGCTCCCATAATTACTCTATTCTCGATGATAGCATTTTCACCCTCAAGAACCATAACTACAACAGGACCACTTGTCATAAACTCAACTAAATCTTTAAAGAAAGGTCTCTCTCTATGAATATCATAAAAGTTACCAGCATCTTCTTCGCTTAGTAGAACTTTTTTCATAGCTGCAATTCTGAGACCTTTACTCTCAAATCTATCAACTATCTTTCCGATAACACCCTTTGCTACCGCATCAGGCTTAATTATTGATAAAGTTTGTTCAACAGCCAAATCTTTTCCTTTATTATAAATAAAACAGTTGTCGCAATTATAACAAACTTTTCTATTGAAAAATTTGATTATTAAAGCAAATTTAAGATTTAAAAACTCAAGAAATTTTCTTACTTCTCTGTTCTTTCAAAGAGAAAAGATTTTAACTTAAGAGCTTGTAGAAGCAATCGATAAATTCCATAAATTGGTGCAAACGAGTTTGTTGAGGCTCTATATAAAATAGGGAAATAGTTTGGCTTAACTTTTAAAATATTGCCTACTCTTTTGTGAATATGTAGAAAGATTAATAGTGACAATAGAACTATTAGAATCTCAACACTATCTCCAAAAAAAATTACTATATAGAATCCAATTGAACCCCATAACCAATCTAAGATATGTAGATATCGTTGCAATATTTTTATTGAAGATGTCCAAGTAAGCTCTATATATTTAAGAAATATTAGATCCCCAGCAAACCAACGAGAGGTCTGTTTAACTGTTTTAATAAACTCACTAGGAACTGTTGCTGAATCAAAAAATGGAAGTGGTTCTGCTCGATAATCAGATAGATATAGTTCATATCCAAAGATAAGATCCTCTGTAATAGTCTCTTCATTAAATCGAAACTTACTGAAAATCTCTTTTTTGACAAAAAGACCATGTCCGACAAGGTATGTAAAGTCACCATTAAGTAGAGATGGTATCTCAAATGATAAAACTCTTCGACTCTGATATATTGCTGAACCCTTACCGTAAATACTATTTGTAGAGTAATTTGATATAAACTTTGTTGGCATCTGATAGATATTTGCTGTTCCATATCTCTCAATATATTCAAAGACCTTTAGGTCTGGTCGCGAATCAATATCAAAGATAGCTATATAATCAATATCCTCTAATTGAGAGATAGCATAGTTTAGTTGAACAGCTTTATAGCCAGAAAGGTTTGGAGAGTTGATAACTTGAAAATTTGATAGATCTTTAACTATCTTTAGACTATTACACCCTGCTTCCATCTCTCGTTCAGTAGTAATAAATATAGGCGATAAATTTGACTCTTTCCAAAACTCCAGAGCTTCAGGAAGATGTTTATCTTCGCAATATATTGGAATAATAATAGCTACTCTATTTTCTTTCTCCTGATAACTCTTAAGAGGAGCTGTTAAAAATTTCTCACTCTGCCATACTCCGTGAAGTTGCTGAAGAACTCTAAAGAGTAGATAGAGTGAGATAGCAAGGGTAAAAGTTATAGCCACTCTCTTATGTCAATAGAGTTTTGAATCTCTCTTATCTTGGCAGGAATTGAACTTTCACCAGCAAATTTAGATAGAGATGAACTACTATCGAGAAATATCAACTCTGGTTTAGTGTCGCCAAATTGAAGAGCAATCTCTTCACCATCAGTTGTATCAACAATATAGTCATAGCCATCTGCATTGAAAGAGTTAATTAAATTATAAAACTTAACATCTAAGTCTGGATACTTTTGAAGAATATCTGCTGTATTCTCAATATTACTCTCAACAAGAGTTATATTTGATATATCATCGATATGAAAAAGAATGGATTTAACCAAAGAGCCTGAACCAAATATAGCAACCTTGCCAGATATAAGAGAGGCTATCGCTTCCCCAACTGTTATATATCCGTAGAGTTCACCATTCTCAATTTTAATAGAGTTTACAAATCCACACTCTTTCGCTTCATCACTTATTGAGTCAAGTATTGGAAGAGCATCTCGTCTATAAACTGCTCCAATATTGACTCCACTAATTTGAGACTTTTTCAATCCATTGATAGTGAAAAGAATATCATCATCTCGTATATTTAGAGGCACATAAGATGCATTAATATCCGATGAGGTAAAGATTGCATTAAATTCCCTAGCTCTTGGAGATTGATTTGCCATATCATCAAGAAGTGCAAAGAGAGTTGTATCTTTGTTAATAGGTCTCAAGGCTACTCCTCAAACCACTTTTTGATTTTGTCAAAGATTCCTTCGTTTGGTTTGCTCTCAATTCCAAAACTCTCTTGAAGTTCATGAAGAAGCTCTCTCTGTTTTGATGATAGCTTCTTCGGATATGTGAGTCGAATCTGAACAACTAAGTTACCTTTTCCATAACCTTTAACATTCTGAACTCCCTCACCTCGGAACATATACTGCTGTTTATCTCGAGTTCCTGCCTCAAGTTCCAACTCTATCTCACCTGTTAAGGATGGTACTTTAATTGTCTCTCCAAGAATAGCTTGAGTAAAGAATACTGGCATCTCAAGATATATATCATCACCATGTCGGGTAAAGTGTTCATCACTCTCAATAGAGAAAGTAACATAGAGGTCTCCACGACTTCCAGAACTTCCCATATGTCCTCGACCCTGAACTCGGAGACGATGGTCACCATCAATTCCAGCAGGAATTTTTAGCTCAACTTCATCTTCAACCTCAACAAACTTCTTACCATGGCAGGTGCTACATCTATTTTTAATAACTGTACCCTCACCATGACAGTGCGGACAAGTTTGCGAGAATGTCATAAACCCTTGTTGTTGTCGAATCTCACCAACACCACCACAGTATGAACATGTGTTTTTCTTACCATCAGCTGAACCAGTTCCGTTACAACTTTTACAAGGTTGTCTATACTTATATTTATGTTTTTTAGTAACTCCAAAGATAGCATCTTTAAATGAGAGATGGACCTCGATAGCCATATCGTTATTTTCTCGTTTTCTTCTGGTTCGACCTCCGCCACCACCAAACATAGACTCAAAAATATCATTGAGATCGTCAAAGCCACCAAAACCAGAGAAGCCACCTGCACCTCCTCCAGCTCCGCCCTCTAATCCAGCTTTACCATATCTATCATAGATGGCTCTCTTCTTCTCATCTTTTAGAACCTCGTAAGCCTCATTGACAGCTTTAAACTTCTCTTCAGCATCTTTATCTCCAGCATTTCTATCGGGATGATACTTCTTTGCCATCTTCCTATATGCTTTTTTAATCTCATCAGCACTAGTTCCTTTGTCTATCTCAAGGAGATCGTAATAATCTTCTGTCATATCTGTCCTCTTATTAAATCAATTTAATGTTATATGGAATTCTACAAAATTTCTATTTTAAACTAAAGAAGTATGAATCTACTAGACTCAACTATTAAACATAGTATATTTTGGAAGTTAGGGGAGATAGGGAGCCAGTCATAATTGACCAGTTCCCAAGAATTAGATTACAGAAGAATCAAACTATTGTTGAATTTGAATAGTTCCTGTAAATCCATAACCAGAGCCGATTTGAGTAGAGTTTGTCACTCCATCAACTCCAGAGATAAAGAGAGACAGACTATAACTACCCTCTTTTGTGAAGTATGTTTTTACTAAGTCATCAGAACTAGCAACTTCATCTTCAACAATTTTAACAGCACTATTTAGATCAACAGATATTTTACTATCAACTGTTTGGAATACATTAGCACTCTTATTTGGAATAATCGCACTTAAAACTGCTCCAGTAGCTTTTTTTGCTGAGCCGTATAGTGAAGATGTTGTAGGAATTGTCACAGAGAATGTTCCATTTAAAGCTCTAGATAGAGTAGCATCTTTAACAGAAGCATTTAACTCTCGGCTACCATCAGTAATAGATACTCCAATTGTTACAGTTTTGCTTTTTCCAGCCTCAAATTCATCATTTCCAGTTGCTGACTCAATAGCAAATGAGAGGTTCATATACTCACTGATATTTTTATCTGTCATAGGTGGATATGTAACAGTAGAGAAAGTCCCATGTGAAACTGTCACATTTCGTTCTTTAGATCCAGCTCCAAGAGTAACTCTGTTATCCTTGATAGCGATTTTGTCATAGTAAGTAGTTGTAACAGGTGCAGTTGAAATTGAGACAGTTTTAGAAGCTTCAGCAGTTACACCATTGAGTGTAGCTATAACTTTAATAGTGTGGTTTCCAGTTTCATAGAATATCTTACTAATTACAGCCCCTGTACTAGCGAATAGAGAACCATCAACATACCAAGCAAATGCAACTCCAGACTCTGAAGCAGATGCAGAGAATGATACGGCACTACCTGTAGTTCCAGATGTTGAGCCAGAAAGTGAAACTGTTAAATCACCAGGTTGAACATCTTCACAAGCTTCAGTGTCACTATTCCAAACCTTACCATCTCCAAGTTCGCAAACATATTGAGCAGTTTGACATTCACCCTCATAATCAACTAAACCTTGTTGCTCACAACTCTCTGTAACAACAATCTCTACTGTTTTCTCAACTTTATAACCGTTTGCTTCAACTGTCACAGTAACAGTATAAGTTCCAGCTTCGTCAAATGAGTGTGTCAAAGTAGAAGCATTATTTCCTTGTGAAGCATTATCTATTTTCCACTGATAGTTGGGAGCGACTCCTAAATCACCAGAATTTGTAATAGTAGCTGACAGGGCAACGTCTTCATTTAGATAGACAGCTGTTTTAGAAGCTGTTAAAGTAACTTCTGGAGCAACTTTTTTTACAACAACAGTTTTTGTAATCTCTTTGACTTTCTCCTCAATATCAGTTAAGTCACTATCTGCTGTCAGATTATTATCAGCTACAAAGTTAAAGATATCATCTAATGAAGTTTGATTTTCAATCTCTTCCGTCTCATTTAAATCTGCACTAGCATCAATAATTGACTTTTCACCAATCTTAATCACAGTTTTAAAGACTTCAACTTTAGATTCAATATCAGCAACAGCTGCATTAATCTCAGCCTCAAGAGCCTCTAATTCTGTTACATCAATAACAGCAATTTTAACAATCTCTTTCTCAACCTCTTTTGAAGCTAATTCAATTGTCTTTGAAGCTACAGTTAGAGCAGTTGTTACATCAAGTTCACTATCGCTAAGGTCGATATTTTCAACAACTGTTACAACAGTTTTTGCAACTTTTGAAGCAGTTGTTACTTTTGCTGTTAATTCAGCTGTTTTCGCTACTTTCTCCTCTTCTGTTAGAGTAGATTTAGCTATAACTTTTTCTGCAACTTTCTCTGCAATCTCTGCACTACTATTTTCAAGAACATCTGCTAAGTTAAATGTATCAGTAGCTGTGTCATCAGCATTTTCAACCGAACTCTCAATCTGCTCTGTAACTGTCTCTACAACAGATTCAAAAACAGAATCAAAGTCATCATCACCACTTACAGATTTTGCAAGAGATTCAGTAGCTTTCTGGATAGCTAAAGCTTGTTTAATAGCTTTTGCAGCAGCTTCAGCTTTTGTTGGATCTTGAAGATCTGCAACTGGGTCACTATCGAGAGTCTCTTCTGATAGACCGAAAGCTTTTGCAACAACAGTTTTTGCTTCAGCTTTTGACTTACCTTTTTTAACAGAAGCAGCTACAACAGTTGTTAAAGGTGTTACAGGTAGAGGTTTTTTTGTAGGTTGAAGAAGAGTGATATCTACGATTTCACCTTCAACTTCTTCAACAGACTCAAGCTCATCACTCTCAACGACATTTGATAGACTACCTTCAAATTCTGTTCCTGTTGCTGTGTCAATCCCACCTTTAATAGATACAAAATATCTAGGAGTAGCATTTTGATCTAAACCAGATTGACCTAGTCTCCAGCTACCATTTTTAGCAGTTTTTACAGAAGATACAATCTCACCACTCTCATTTTTTAGTGAAGCATTTGACTCTTTAAGATAACCATCAATTGCAACTCCAGCTAAATATAGAGTCTTAAGAGTTTTAACTGCTGGTTCTGTAGTGTTATCCTCAGGGTCAGTTACTGTAGTAGTGTTATCCTCAGGGTCAGTTACTGTAGTAGTGTTATCCTCAGGATCAGTTACTGTAGTGTTATCCTCAGGATCAGTTACTGTAGTGTTATCCTCAGGATCAGT
>JAMJTX010000135.1 GCA_024281215.1 Candidatus Thiovulum karukerense
GTATATGTAACCAATATAATAGAGATATATACAATGATATGGAATATAAAAACCTCTGAGAGATTAAATCTCAATATCTCTCTACTACTCCAACCATAATTGATAAGAGTTGCCATATCTTTTCTTCTCTTCTCAATTAGTATTGATGCATCTCTATATGAGAGAACTAGTGTAAATAGTATTCCAAAGATATATATAGCATCAACCACCTTTAAGATCGTCATATTGATACTCTTGCTACTACTACTTACTATCTGCAAACCAATATCTTGAAGTTTTATATTTAACTCACTCTCTACTTTGGTAGCATCAGCTGTTTCATAAAAGTCTATGACTATCGAATCAACTTTTGAGCTTTTTAATATAGAGTCTGAGAGACGAATAGGAACAATTAGAAGTTCTCGCTCATGGAAAGCCTCGTTAAAGACACCAGTTACACGAAGCATAGCACTATTGATAACTTCATGCTCAAACTTCTCTCTATCTCTATTTAATAGATAGAGTTCAATAGTTGAGCCTATTTTAATATCCAGTTTCTGAGCCATTGCTTCACTTATAATAATGGAGTTTTGAGACTGCTCTGTTAGGCTTTCTCCCTCCAATATAGAGATATATCTATTTAGTGTCTCGCTATCTCTCTTAAAATCGATACCAAGACCAGAAAATTGGCTCTCTCTATTTTCATTTTTTGCAATACCAGAAAACTCAACTCTATAAGTTGTGTTTTTAATCAGTGAATCATAATCTCCAAGAAGCTTCTCTATCTCTTGAATATTGGATAGATCGACTCCATCACTCTCATTTGAGGATTTAATTACAAGAGATGACTTTGGTAAAAGTTCCTTATGTTGAGATAGAGACTCTGCATAACTTATACTCCAATATTTCACCAAAGCCACTGCATAAGATATAGTTAATAGTATCAAGAGAGTTGTCGCATATACTCTTCTATTACTCCAAAGATAGTTTAAATTAAAACTCATGTAAGACTCCATTCTCCAGTCGATAGACCTTGCTAAACTCACTATTTTCAAAAAGGGGTTCATATTGAGAGAGAATTAAAACACCTATCTTCTCGACTCTTGAGACTCTGCTTATTAGCTCCAAAAACTCACTAATCTCTTCAGGTGAAATATCAGAAAGAGGCTCATCAATAAATAGAATCTCTGGGGAGTTTATAAGTGCAAGAGCAAGTTTGAACCGTAGCTTCTCAACCCCAGATACCTCATCAGCACTCTTATAAATTGAGTCTGCAATCTCAAGAGTTGTCGCCAACTCAATAACTCGCTCTTTTGAAGCTCTTCCAATCCATTGAAGGTTATCAATCAACCTACCATTTTGTAAAAAATAGTCTTTTTGTGGGATATACCCAACTCTTTTTCTGAGATTTTCTATCTGTTTTGGTTGATTATATGCAACTTTTTTGTTTTCATATATAACTGTTCCATTTGAGAATTCTACAAAATGTAGAATAGCTTCTGGAATTGAGCTTTTACCTGATGAGGTAGTACCTTTAATTCCAACAATCTGATTAAGTCTCACCTCAAAAGTTACACCTTTTAAAACCTCCCGACCACCTCGAGAGACTTGTAGATTATTAATCTCTATCATCTACTTTTGACTCTGGCTCTTCTCAACAATCTCTGTTGCTCTATTAAGAACATCTAAAGCACCAGCCCCTATCATCTTCTCTGCAAGTTTAGAACCCATCTCTCGGTAGCTCTTTTTTGTCCCAATTGCTGTATCCCGAAGAAGCTCTTTACCATCTGGAGTTCCAAGAACAGCTTTAACAATAACGGTATCATTATCAAGAAGAGTAGCATTTACACCAATTGGAACTGTACAACTCCCCTCAAGTCTTCCTACAAAGTCTCGCTCAATTGTTGTCTCAACTTCTGACATCTCATCATTTAAGACCTCAACAATCTTTAGCACCTCTGGATCAAGAGTTGTCTCAATTCCTAAAGCTCCTTGACCCATTGATGGAATCATCTCACTAATCTGAACATTATAGATATATTTAACACTCTCATTTAGTTCAAGTCTATTGATTCCAGCAGATGCTAAGATAATTGCATCGAACTCTCCAGCTTTAAGTTTTTCAATTCTTGTATCAACATTTCCTCGAAGTTGTGCTATTTTTAGATCTGGACGAAGTGCAAGAAGTTGCATAGATCTTCTTAAACTTGTTGTTCCAATAACTGCACCATGTGGAAGAGCCTCAATACTCTCATACTTCTCTGACAGAAGAGCATCTCTAACATCTTCTCTCTCTGTAATTGCTGAAAGCTTGAGACCCTCTGGAATAATAAAAGGCATATCTTTCAGGCTGTTTACAGAGATATGAGCCTCACCTCGTAACATTGCATCTTCAAGCTCTTTTGTAAAAAGCCCTTTTCCACCAATAAGAGCAAGAGGTGTATCAAGAATCTTGTCTCCCTGAGTCTTAAAAATCTTTAGTTCAACTTGAAGTCCGCTGTGAGCCTCTTCTAATCTAGCCTTAATATGGTTTGATTGCCATAGTGCGAGTTTGCTACCACGAGTTGCAATAATCAATTTTTCCATTTTTAATATCTTCTTTCTCATAATTTTCTATCTATGTTATGTTATCAAAATTGGAGAATAAGATAGCTGTGAGAGAAACAAAAGTAAAAATCGAATTTTTTATAAGATAGCATTATGTTTCACTGGATATTGTCAAAGGGTAAGGTAGATTGAATAATTTCTGATAAAATTATGTTAATTGATCTAATGATGAGGTGTGATACATGAAATTTTTTAATCTTGATTTCTTCACAAAAAGAAAAGAGAGAAAGATGAAGGAGATTGCCGAACACGAGGCACTGGCACGGAAGTTAGCACAAGAGGAAGAGGAGCTTGAAAAAAAGAAGAAGCAACTCGAAAAAGAGGAGCAACTCAAAAGCGATACACCTCTTGTCAAGAAGTCAGCTGCTATTGAGAACAGCAAGGTAAAGATCTGGAGACCTCGTCCAACTGATGCAGAGAAGACATTTGCTCATGATGAGATTTTAGTCTCAAAAACAGATGTTCGCGGAAATATCACTTATGGTAATGAACTGTTTGTTAAGCTTTCAGGATATACTCAAGAGGAGCTTTTAGGGCAACCTCACAATATGATTCGTCATCCAGATATGCCTAAGCTGATCTTTAAAGCTCTGTGGGATACAATTTCTCAAGGTAAAGAGATTAATGCTTATGTTGTTAATCTTGCTAAAAATGGTGAGTATTACTGGGTCTATGCAAATGTTACTCCATCTTTTGATAGAGAGGGTAATATTATTGGATACTACTCTGTTCGACGACAACCAAATCCAGCAGCTCTAAAGATTATTAAGCCTTTCTATCATGAGCTTAGAAAAGCTGAAGCAGTTGGTGGAATCCATGAGAGTACGAAACTATTAGTTGAACTATTAGAGTCAAAAGGCATGGACTATCCTGAGCTAATCTTTAGATTACAGTACAATAGATTGTAGAGTTAAAGCCATTTTTAAATCCTTATAAGCATTCTTGATATAGAATGCAGATAGAAAAATATCTTAAAAATGGGTTAAAATTATAGGTAACTTGAATGTTGCTATGATACCTTTGGTGTTTGGGTTTGGAATTGCCCTTGACCTCCAATAGTTATGGATAAACTCAAAAGCTAAGTTTCAGAATATAGAACTTGGAAATTTGCATTTTTCATGTATCTATTCCACATAAAGCAAAATAATAGAAGGTTTGCCCAATGGATATCTCAAGTTTATTGAAGATGGATTTATTCAAAAAAAAGTTCAGAAGACCGAGACCAACGGATGTTGAAAGGACATTTAGTCAAAGCGACATTCTTGTCTCAAAAACTGATTTAAAAGGGGTTATAACTTATGCAAACTCTCAGTTTATAAACATCTCTGGATATACTCAAGATGAGCTTTTAGGTCAGCCTCATAGTATGACAAGACATCCAAAGATGCCCCGACTAATCTTTAAACTACTTTGGGAAGAGTTGAAGAACGGGAATGAGATTAATGCTTATGTTGTAAACTTAGCAAAAGGTGGAGAACACTACTGGGTATATGCCAATGTAACACCATCATTTGATGTTCGTAATAATATTATAGGTTTTCATTCAACTCGAAGAAGACCAAATAGAAGAGCTTTAAGTATTATTCAACCATTTTATGACAAACTGCGAAAACATGAAGTTGTTGGTGGAATGGAAGAGAGCCAACAGATGTTAGAAACATTTTTAAAATCACAAGGAGTAGGTTATGATGAATTTGTCTTCAATCTCCAGCACAGCTAAAACCAACTATGCTCATATAGTTGTTGTTTCGCTTGGAGCTTTTACTTTATATATGGTGCAAGGGTTTAACCCATTAGCACTTGTTTTTAGTGTTCTTAATATAATAGTAGCTTTTATGGGGTTCTATTATATTAAAAAAGAGCAAGATATTATCCGAAACACATCAACAGTTCTACGAGATGCTGTTAGAGGTGATTTTGAGGTAAGAGATACTGGTGAAAAGCTTGCTGGTCCTCTTGGGGAACTCGCTTGGAATGTTAATAACTTTCTTGATCAGATTGAGAGTTTTATTCGGGAAATTAACACATCAGTTGATTATGCTGGAAAGCAGGTCTTCTTCCGAAAAGTTCAGACAACTGGTCTTAATAGTGCCCTAAGTCGTTCAGGAAGTTTTATCAATCGATCTGTTGATTCAATGGAGAGAGAGTATGACGATGATCTTGAAGCTAAGTTTATTAGCCACCTAAGTGATGTATCTAGTGGTGGTCAAAAGTTTATTGATAACTTCACAACTATTCAGACTCAACTTGGTGAGACAACAACAGAGATCTTTAAACTTGGACACGACTCTAAAAGTATGGCAGACGACTCTGCTAAAAATATGAAGATTATCGCAAAAATATCTCATGATTTAGAAGACCTTATAGGTTATATTCAAGAGAATGATGACACGGTTGATAGTCTTGTTCAGAAAGCTGTTGATATTGACTCTGTTGTTAAACTAATTAAAGATGTTGCAGAGCAGACAAACCTCCTTGCACTTAATGCTGCTGTTGAAGCTGCAAGAGCTGGTGAGCATGGTAGAGGATTTGCAGTTGTTGCAGATGAAGTTAGAAAACTTGCTGAGAAGACTCAAAAAGCTACTCAAGAGATCTCAATCTCTATTCAGACACTCCAACAAGAGACAAGTAGAATTCAATCAACTTCAGAGAAGATGACTCAAGTTGCTGAGTTCTCATCAATCGAGATTGATAGATTTAGAAATCAACTTCTTGTATTTGATAACAAAACTAGAAATATTCTTAATGAAACAACAAAGATGGAGAATAAAGTATTTGTTATCCTCTCTAAAATTGATCACCTCCTATTTAAACGAAGTGCATTTGATAGTATTGTTGAGAAGAACACACATGGTCACTTTGACGATCACCTAACTTGTAGGCTAGGTAAATGGTATAACGGTGATGGTCAAGTTAGATTTGGTGAGCAAGAGGCATTTAAACTTATTATTCAACCTCACAGAGTTGTTCATGATGAGATTCACCAAGCGATGAAAATTCTTAAAGATACTGAAATCAGAGGTCAAGGATTCACTCAAGAGGATAGAGAAACTATTATTACTCACTTTAAAGATGTTGAAGCTGCAAGTGAGCAACTATTCTTGCTTCTTGATAAACTCCTTGATGAGTCTCAAGCTGAAGAGGAGGAGAAGCTTCAGGAAGAGAAGAGTAAGTTAGCAGGATCAAAGATAGAGAGAGCAAAACAGAAACGAGCTGAAGAGAGAGCTAAAGAGGAAGCTGAAAAAGCAGAAGCTGAAGGTAACTCAGAAGAGTCTAGTTTTGATGACGAAGACGATGAGTTAAAATAACTCTTTTTTGCAAGGATTCTCAACAGTTAATGATTAAACGAGAATCCATTGCCTCCATGAAGGAGAGCATCAACATAGTTGATGTTGTCTCTTCATATATAGACCTCAAAAAATATGGGAGTGGCTTTAAAGCCGTCTGCCCATTCCACGATGATAAAAATCCTTCACTAACTGTTTCAAGATCAAAAAACTACTACCACTGTTTTAGTTGTGGTGCTGGTGGAGATATATTTACATTTGTTCAAGAGATTGAGGGTATCTCATTTAGTGAGGCTATTGAGTCTATTGCCGAGAGATTTGGCTTTCAGTTAGAGTATGAGGATACCTCATCTCCAAATTATACAAAAGAGGCTCTACCAACTCTCGAGAAGATAAATAGTTGGTTTGTCGATAATCTTTTTCAGAACCGCGAAGCTTACTTATATCTTCAGAAAAGAGGTTTAACTAACGAGACGATTAAGAAATTTCAGATAGGGTATGTTCCATCATCTTATGAAGTTCTATCTTTTCTTCAAGAGAATAAAATATCTTTTCAAGATGCAGAAGAGGTTGGAGTAGTAGCTAGAGATGAGGTGAGCAATAACTATTATAGTAGATTTCACGAAAGAGTAACTTTTCCTATATTCTCAAGCAGTGGAAAAGTGATAGGTTTTGGTGGTAGAACTCTATCAAACCACCCAGCAAAATATATAAACTCTCCAACTACCCAACTGTTTAACAAGTCAAAAACTCTCTATGGTTATAACTTTGCAAAGAAGTCGATTTTTAAAGAGAGGAGGGTCCATATTGTTGAGGGATACCTAGATGTGATTATGCTTCAACAATCTGGATTTGAGAACAGTGTTGCTCCTCTTGGAACAGCTTTAACAAAAGAGCATCTCTTTCTTTTGAAGAGTGATGACCTCAAGATAAATTTAGCATTTGATGGTGATAAAGCAGGAATTGAAGCTGCTCGACGAGCTTTAGATATCACTATGCCCCTAGGAATTGAGACAACAGTCACTCTATTTGATGGTGGTGTTGATCCAGCAGACCTTGTTGCAAATGGCGAAATAACTAGGTTAAGAGAGACTCTCAACAATCCTCAAGATGCTATTAAGTTTTATATAGGAAGAGTTCTATCCCAATACAATCTTGAAAACCCATATGATAAAAAGAGGGCAGTGGCTGAGAGTAATCAGCTTCTATCAAAACTACCAACTATCTTAAGAGACGAGTACTCAAAATACCTATCCTCTAAACTATCAGTTGGAACAGCTCAAATTAGATATGGAGATCGACGAATTGAGACAAGGGAGAGAGAGCATAATAAGAAAGAGTTTTTTGGACATTCAGAACTGGCGATATTAAGAGCCATATTTGATAATAGAGAGCTTTTAGATGTAGCTAGAAAAGAGCTATCTGAAAATGATTTCTTAAACTATAAAGAGCTGTATATAGATATATTAAACGGTAACTTTGAGAGTAATGGCTTAAAAAAACTCTCTATGATTGAGTGCAATACTCTGAATAGAAAAGAGTTTGAGATAGAGGTTATTAATCATAAATTAAAGAGACTCTCAAAAGAGTGGGAGAGTATCTTAAAAAACAAGGGTATGAATTTTAGTGAGCGGACATCTAAACTTAGAGATATTCAACACTCTTTAAACTTTCTCAAAAAGAGAAAAGCCTCTCTTGAGAAAGAGACTATTTAAATTGTTGAAAGAAGTTTTGTGCCTCTTTAACTCTCTCTAGCCCTATTGGAGTAAAGCTCCCCTCAACAAAAAGGGAGTCTCTTTTAATCTCTTTTAAAAGTGCTTTACTCTCATCTAAAGAGATAGCTTGAAGTCCATCAAGTTCAACAAGAACATCTTGGATAGTATCTTCCTCTTTTTTATTATAGAGAGCAAGAAGGAGAACTCTTGTTAAAAGCTCTCTATCTTCGTTAGAGAATTTCATTCTCTATCTGCTTCTCTCTCTCATCCATAATCTTATTCATAGTTTCAAATACGAGAGATGACGAACTTTCAAGTTCTCTTGCAAGAGACATATACTGTTTATTAGGCTGATTGTCTTTTGTAAGTTCAGTAATTTTGTCAAGAATATCGTGAAGCTGTCTATGTGGAGACTCAATTCTTGAGAATGTTGTTGATTTAGCAAACTCTTTTCTTGTTAAATCATCATTCATCCAGCTACCAAGAGTACAGTGGTTATAAGTCTCAATATGTTTCATATGAGAGTGTCCATACATCGCTTGGTATGCGAAGATTTTGTACTGAATATGTTCAACTTTTACGAGGTTAGAGACAATTTGATTTCTAACAACATTTTGAGTCTCTGCAATCTCTGTTGCATAGTTAATTGCTGTTGATAGAACATCATCAAGATTTTGAACTTTTTCAGTAGCGATGTTCATATTTTCAAGCATACTCTCTGATTTAGTTGTAATATCTTGAATCTCTTGTTGAATCGCCTGAATAACAATAGAGATTTCACCAATTGCTTTCTGAGTTCTGTCAGCAAGTTTTCTAACTTCATCTGCAACAACTGCAAATCCTCGACCATGCTCACCGGCTCTTGCTGCTTCGATAGCTGCATTAAGTGCTAGAAGGTTTGTCTGCTCTGCGATATCTTTAATTAGTGAGATAATAGAGTTAATCTCTGTTGCTCTTGAAGATAGAGACTCGATTGAGCTGTTAGAGTCATTAGATAGCTCCATAAGATCTGACATATTACTTGTGATAAGCTCAATATTTTCACTTGCATCAATTGAGCTATCTTTAATACTTAGAGCTTCATTAAGAACTTGACTACCCTTTTCAACACTCTCTTCAAGTCTCTCTTTGATGTCGCTTAAAGCATCGTTCATATTGTAGTTCTGATCTTCAACTAAAGAGACAACGATATCAGCATAGCTATCCCCTTTTGTGTTTAGTCGTTTCTCTAATCTCTCGTTATCTCCACGGAGTCTAACAATCTCATCTTCGCTTGTTTTAAGTTTATGTTTTAAACTCTCATTTTCACGAATTAAATCTTCAATACTTGAATTTGAGTTTGAACCAAATAGAGCCATCTATTTTCCTTTTTACTCAGAAATTAAGATTTAAAAATCTTATCTGTAAAAATTATAACAAAAAAAAGATGTTGTGAGTTTAAAACTCACCCATTTTGGTTGGCAAATTTGAGAAGTAACATCAGAAAAACTCTTTTTGGATTTGAGCCTAATGCAATCAATTGAGTTGCTATCTGAAATCTCTCCAGATCATCTTCTGTAAAACTGTATAGGATATTTTGCTGAAAAATCTTCTCTAACACTCTACTCAGATCTCTCTTATCGATACTCTCAAGAGAGTTAAGAAAGCGATGGAGTGAATGCAGATCAATGGAATCCAGCTTAGGGACATCTAAGCTTAACTCTCCTCTACTTTCATTTACGACTGTCTTTAGTGGTAATCTCGATCGTATTGTTGGAAGTAGAATAGATTTTGATGGAACAATCAGTGTAAAGTTTAGGTTTTTTGGAGGCTCTTCAAATAGTTTTAAAAGTGCATTTTGAGATATGCTATTTATCTTTTTTGCTTCAATAAATATTCGGCGACTCCTATCACTACTCTGATAGCTCTCCTCGATTATCTCTCGAACCGATTCTACAAGAAGAGAGTCATAGTTAAACCAGAGAACCTCATCATCTATATAGAATCTATTTAGTTCGCTCTTTAAATCTTCGTTAAACTCAGCAACAACGATTTCACTATTTTTAGAAAAAGAGTTTTGGTTCATCTATCTGTTCAGGAAGCATATTCTCTTTTGCATACTCAAGATACATTTTAGAGTCAAAAATTGTTCTTACAATCTCTCCATCAATCTCCCCATCTTTTACCATAAATGAGAGAATCTTAAATACTTCAGAGAGCTTTTTTGGAGTTTTATATGGTCTGTCGGCTGATGATAGAGCCTCAAAGACATCAGCAATAGCGAGTATTCTATCATCAACACTTAGATCTCCAGCTGTCAATCCTCTTGGATACCCCTCACCATTCAGTTTTTCATGATGGTTAGAAGCTATATGTTTCGCATCTAAGAACTTTTTAGGAAATGGTATGTTTTCAAGAATCTTGTATGTCATTCCTGCATGGCTCATAACGATTGCTCGTTCTTCATCAGTGAGAGTTCCTTTACGAATAGAGAGATTTAGAATGTCCTCCTCTCTGAGCAGAGGTTCTTCTTTTCCACAAAGTATATATTTATGTTCCGCAATTTTATGGAGTCGTTCTATCTTCTCATCACTCATAAATCCCTCGCCAAAGTTATTGGCTCGTAGAAAGATTAGATCATTATCAAGTTCTCTAATCTTACTCTCATATTCACTAAGAGATATATTTCTCTCAAGATACTCGATTTTATAATCTCTCTTAATGATTTCAACTCGTTCAGCAATAACATCTATCTGATCCACAACAGACTCAAGTTTTGTTGCCTTATCCATAATATGGTCTGGTACAGCAATTTTTCCAACATCGTGTAGCCAAGATGCTATCTCAAGTTTTCTAGCAGAGTCATTATTAAAGTGGTAGCTATCTCGATACTTCTCACTTTCGCTCACAACTCTACCTATCATTCTTGAGAGTTTTCCAACTTTTTTAACATGGTTTCCTGTATATGGAGATTTAGCATCGATTGCCTCACCAATGGACTGCATAAATATCTCAAGAAACCGCTCAAGTTCATATACTAATCTGGCATTCAGAATTGATACTGTGGCTTGTGATGCAAGGGCGACGGCACTCTCTCTATCAAAGGCTGTAAAGCTAACTACCTCTCCACTCTCATGATGTTTTTTGTTAATTAACTGAAGGACACCAATAACATCACTCTCAAAATCTTTAAGAGGAATTACTATCATGGACTTTGTACGATAGTTATTTAGTTCATCAAAGGCTTTTGTTCCAGAGAAGTCAAAATTCTCCTCATAATAACAATCATCAATAACAATAATTTCGCCACTTAGTGCTGCAACTGCTGAGACATTAGAGAGATTTTGACTACCGTCATCGTGATAAAGAGAGACTGGAGGCCATTTTAAGTTGCCTCCCTCATTACTTAAGCAGATACCGAGAGACTCTGTATGGACAACCTTAAAAACTAAGTTCTCTCCCTCTTTAAGATATAGAGTCCCTGCATCAGCACCACTAAAGTCTCTTGCAAGAAGCAGAATCTTTTCTAAAAGGGTGTAGATATTCTTTTCATGTGAGAGAGCTATATTTATCTCAAACAGTTTTTTTATATAATCAACTTTCATATTACTCTAAACAAGCCTTTGATTTTCTGAATATAACATCTATTTATTGATATATTATATCGAATTGTATAGAGTGAAACCTCTCTACACATCTCTTTGATATCGATTCTCTCTCTTTGTCCAGTGCTTACTCTTAAGCTTTCTATCATACATCGAAAGAACATACTCTCTCTCATCTATCTCTAAAATTGCAACTGTGCTTGTTGGTCGATCTCTTGCGGATATTTCCCCAGGATTGATAAAAAGGGTTGAGCCACTATATTGAGAGTGAGAGATATGAGTGTGTCCATATATAACCACATCAACATCTGGACTCATAAAATATGGGTGGTGCATCAACTTAAAAGTGATATCTTGAATCTTAAAGTAGTAAGGCTCTTGAACAAGGTTAAACTCTTCATGAACATTAATGAGATGTTTATCGTTATTTCCATAAACAGCTAAATAGACTATCCCACTCGCTTTTAAATACTGCAACACTTCAACTTGAACAATATCTCCGGCATGGATAATATAATCCACACCTTTATCAATTAAGAAGTCAATCCCCTTTTTAGCTCTCCCTATCTTTTTATGAGAGTCGGAGATAATCCCAATTTTCAACTCTCAATCTCCTCACGATGTTTGCATTTTAGACACTCAACAACATGTTTGCCCCGATACTCTCGTTCTCCAGTTCGATAACCACATTTAGAACATTTTCCATCTTTTGATGGTTTTACTTTTGATGAGAATTTACATTTAGGGTAATCTTCGCATCGATAGTAGTTAGATTTTGTATGGCTAAACTCAATGACCCTCTTTCCACAATCTGGACAAGATATATTTTCTAAATAGTCAGGATTCTTCGGTTTTGTGTATCGACACTTTGGAAAACCTGTACAGGCTAAGAACTCACCATTTTTCCCCTCTTTAATGGCTAGAGGCTTACCACACATAAGACACTTCTCATCAGATAGCTTGACCTCTTTTTTCTTGATAGGGACTCCGTCAGCACTCTCCATATAGTTACACTTTGGAAAACCTGAACAGCCGATAAACTCACCGAACCTACCTTTTCGTTTAATCAACTCAGATTCACACTCTGGACATTGACGACCAACATACTCTATCTTCTTAAGGCTCTCAATACTATCTTTACCCTTTGTAACTTTCTCTATAAAAGGGAAGTAAAACTCTCTCAGGACACTCTGCCAGTCATCACCGCTCTCTGCGATGAGGTCTAGTTTCTCCTCCATATTTGCTGTAAATTTCTCATCAACAATCTCTGGAAAGTGTTTCTCCAGCATCTCAATAACTGTAAAAGCTATCTCAGTTGGTGAAATCTGCTTTTTCTGAACCTCGACATAACCCCTTGCCTGAAGAGTTGAAATTGTTGGAGCATAGGTAGATGGACGACCAATTCCTAAACTCTCAAGCTTTTTAACAAGTCCCGCTTCAGAGTATCGTTTTGGTGGCTCTGTAAATTTCTGCTCCATCTGGAGATTTTGGAGAGCCATCTCGTCTCCAACTTTTAGAGGTGGCAATATTCTATCTTCACTATCAAGGTCAGCAAATATATAGAAACCTTTAAATAGAAGAGTTCTACCACTAATCTTAAACCTACTCTTATCTCCTTTTATAATCACAGTTGTATTGGAAAACTTAGCATTTGATGTTTGTGAAGCAAAGAATCTATTATAGATTAATCGATAAATCTTGAATAAATCTGGCTCTAAAAACTTCTCTGCATCTTCAGGAGTCAAATCTATTAAAGTTGGTCGAATAGCCTCATGAGCCTCTTGAGCTCCTTTTGACTTTGATGAGTATTTCCGAACACCTTTAGATATATACTCCTTTCCAAATGTTGCTTCAATCTTCTCAAGTGCATTTGAGGTAGCTTCAGCAGATAGGTTGAGGCTATCGGTTCTCATATATGTAATTAGACCAGATTTTTTACCATCTGGTAGCTCAACACCTTCATACAGTTTTTGAGCCAACATCATAGTTTTTTTAGGGGAGAAACCTAACTTGTTTGATGCACTCTGTTGAAGTGTTGAAGTCATAAATGGTGGAGGTGGAGCAACCTCTCTATCTTTTGTCTCAATCGCCTCAATAGAGAACTTCTCATTTAATATTGAGTCATATATTTTCTTAGCTTCACCCTCATTTTTAATAGATAGCTTGTCTAACTTTTCATCAGCAAACTCAATCAAAGAAGCCTCTAAATTATCTTTGAAGATTGTTGGAATTCTCCAATACTCCTCTGGCTTGAACTCTTTTATCTCTCGTTCTCGATCAACGATAATTTTGAGTGATGAGGATTGAACTCGACCCGCACTCAATCCTCTCTGAATTTTAGATGAGAGAAGAGGTGATAGCTTATAGCCAACCATTCGATCGAGAACTCTTCTTGTCTGTTGTGCATTAACAAGGTTTAAATCTAGTTTTCTAGGGTTCTTTAGAGCATTTAATATTGCAGTTTTAGTAATTTCATGAAAAACTATTCTTGGAATCTCTTCAGGATTCTGCTTAAGTGCAACAGCTGTATGAAAACCTATCGCTTCACCTTCTCGATCTTCATCGGTCGCTAAATATATATTCTCAGCTTTTTTTGCATACTCTTTTATATCTTTTAATTTTTTCTGATTCTCTCGTGATATTGCATATTGTGGGGTGATGCTATCATCTTCAACAACAAGACCAAATCTTTTATCTGGTAGATCTCGAATATGCCCTTTCGTGGCAACAACCTTATAGTTTCTTGACAAAAAATTTGAGATTGTTTTCGCCTTAGCAGGTGATTCGACAATAATTAAGTTTTTCAAGAAAAGCCCCTATAACTCTTTTTGGATTTGGTGATTTTATCATAGTCAAGAAGTCCATTATTCAAATATTGGAATCGATATTGAGAATTTAGCTCCTCCATCAATATTTTCAACACTCAATTTGCCGTTAAAATTCTGTTCGATAATCATCTTTGACATATAGAGTCCCAATCCTGTTCCAACTGATTGATGTTTGGTGGTGAAGTATGGTTCAAATATCTTTTCAAGAATATTATCTGGAACACCTCCTCCATTATCCTCTAATGTAATTAGAGAGTAGTTCTCACCATCTCTTTTAACCGAGAGTTTCATTCGTGGGTTTTCAATTCCCTTTTCAACAAGAACATCTTGACCATTTTTAATAAGGTTAATCAAGACTTGACTATATTGATTTTTTGAACCAATTAGAGTTGGAGAGTCTCGGAAATCTTCAATTAACTTTATGCCATTGCTCTTCAACCCATTTCTTGTAATATTTAGGGCACTATTAACAGCATCTTGAAGGGCAAAAGGTACTCCCTCATCACTCTTAAAAAAGTTTCTAAAGTCATCTATTGTTGAGGACATATAATCTATCTGTTTCATAGCATCAATTGACATATTAGCAATATACTCTTCGCTTAAATCATCAAAGGCAAATGCATTCTCAACATCTTGAATAGTTAGGGCTAAAGTATTAAGTGGCTGTCTCCATTGATGGGCAATATTTCCTATCATCTCTCCAAGTGAAGCCAACTTTGCTTGTTGAAACATAAGTTTATCTTTCTCTCTATTTTTCTTAACTTCTCGATCTACTCTCTTTTGAAGAGATTTATTAAGAGCATTGAGCTTCTCTTGAAACTCTCTATCCCTGACAAATAGAAAAATAAGAATTGAGAGAAGAGTTAGAGATAGTGAAATTAGAGAGTAAAAAATTATATTCTCAACCCTCTCTCCACTCTGAAACTCTCCAAAAGCACTGCTCTTAAA
>JAMJTX010000136.1 GCA_024281215.1 Candidatus Thiovulum karukerense
ATTACAAGGAGTGGCTAAATAATGGATCATATTTTATCTATTTTAATTTTCTTCCCAGCCCTTGCTGGGCTTTTAGGATTTCTAATTGACCGAAAGGCAGTTAGGTCTTATGTTACAACAGTTGCTACGATAGAGTTTATTCTATCTCTATATTTATGGGTTCAATTTGATAACAATCAAATTGGTGTTATGCAGTTTATGGAGCAGGGTTCTCTAATTCCAGCATTTGGAATTAACTATATCCTTGGTGTCGATGGTATCTCACTATTTATTGTAATTCTTTCAACTTTTATCACTCTTTTAGGTGTTATCAGTCTTCCAGAAGATACAAAAGATATGAAAGAGATGCTCTTAACTCTTCTTTTCTTAGAGATGACAATGGTTGGAGTGTTCGTTACACTTGATGCTATTCTATTCTATCTCTTCTGGGAACTCTCACTTGTTCCAATGTTATATATAATTGGTGCTTGGGGTGGTCCAAAGAGAGTCTATGCATCGGTTAAATTCTTCCTCTATACATTTGCCGGTTCTCTAATTATGCTTGTTGGTATGCTCGTTATGGCTTACCTATATTTCCAAGCAACAGGAGTATGGAGTTTCTCTCTTCTTGAGTGGTATAGATTACAACTACCATTTGATTATCAGCTCTGGTTATTTGGTGCATTCTTCCTTGGATTTGCTATTAAAGTTCCGATGTTCCCATTCCATACTTGGTTGCCGTATGCTCACGGTCAAGCTCCAACAGTTGGTTCAGTAATTCTTGCAGCAGTTCTTCTTAAAATGGGAAGTTACGGTTTTGTAAGATTCTCGCTACCTCTATATCCAGATGCATCTGTATATTTTATTGTTCCAATAGCTATTCTCTCAATTACAATGATTATCTATACAGCAATGGTTGCTTATGCACAGAAAGATATTAAACAGCTTGTAGCTTACAGTTCAATTTCACATATGGGTGTTGTTGTTCTTGGAACATTCGCTCTTAATCCAGAGGGAATTACAGGTTCTATTTTCCTTATGATTTCTCACGGTATTGTCTCTGGTGCTCTCTTCCTTCTTGTAGGTGTAATCTATGAGAGAAGACATACAAAGATGATGGAAGAGTTTGGTGGTTTAGCAACAGTTATGCCACGATATGCTCTTATCTTTGGAATTATGATGATGGCTTCAGTTGGTCTCCCTTTAACAATTGGTTTCGTAGGTGAGTTTTTATCTCTTATAGGTTTCTATGAGGTCTCTCACATCTTAACTATTCTTGCAGGAACTGCTATTATTGTTGGTGCTATCTATATGTTATCAGCTTATAAAAAGATGTTCTTTGGAACTGTTACAAAAGATGAGAATAAGAAGCTTCTTGATCTAAATGGTCGAGAGTATGCAACTCTAGTTCCTTTAACTCTCCTTGTAATTTTCCTTGGTGTATATCCAAAGCCTGTTTTAGAGCCTGTTGATAACTCTGTTAAAGCAATTGTGTCTCTTATGCATAAAAAAGCTCTAACAGAAGAGGCAAGAGAGACTATTCCAGAAATAGACTTAAGCAAGGAGCTAAGATAATGTTAGAAGCAGTTAATATCTCTTTTGAGTCGCTAAATATGGCGACTCTAATCCCTATGCTTGTTGCAATAGCAGGGGGATTGGTTATTCTTGTTATTGATCTCTTAAAGGGTGAGTTAGATAAATCTCTCTATATTACTCTTACTATTCTTTTCCTCATAATGGACTTAGGGGCAGTATTTGCACTAGAGATTAATCAGAGAGGCTTTTTTGATGTGATGTTTATCGACGGTATTGCAATTCTTTCACAAATTGTAATTATCGTTGCATCAGCTCTATTTATTCCATTGGCTTTTGCTTCTCAAAAGTTCAATGAATATAAGTATCCAGAGTTCTTTGCTCTTTTCCTATTTATGACAGCTGGATTCCAGTTTATGGTAGCGAGTGATAACTTAATTCTTATCTTTGTTGGTCTTGAGACTGCAAGTCTTTCATTATATACTTTAATGGTTCTTCATAATAAAGATAAATCTTTTGAAGCTGCTATTAAATACTTTACAATGGGAGCAATGGCTGCTGGTTTCTATGCATTCGCATCAATGATCTTCTATGGTCTTACAGGAAGTGTTGAGCTTTATAAAATCTTTGAAGTTCTTCAGGCAAAAGATTTTGAACCAATGATTTTAATCCTTGTTGCAACACTATTTATGTTAGCTGCATTTGGATTTAAACTTGCTCTTGTCCCTTTCCATACTTGGGGACCAGATGTTTATGAGGGCTCATCAGCAGCTCTTGCAGGTTATATATCAATTGTTCCAAAAATAGCTGGTTTTGTTGTTGTAATGAGAATTTTTGAGGGTCTTATTCACTCTGGTGTTGTTTGGGTTGAGTATATTCTTTATGCAGTTGTAGTTTTAACTATGACAATGGCAAATATCTGGGCATTAGTTCAGAGTGATGTTAAGAGAATGTTAGCTTACTCTTCAATTTCACATGCTGGTTTTGTTATGGCAGCAATTATGATTGGAACAACTCAAGCTAATAGTGGTATCTTCCTATATTGGATTCTATTTGCATTTACTAACCTTGGTGCATTTGCAATGTTATGGGTCTCTCATAAGAAAAATTCGACATATCACGAAAGATATGATCACCCATTTGAGAAGTTCTCTGGAATGGTTAAGCTAATGCCAATTGGTGCTGTTCTTATGGGTCTCTTTATGATTACTCTTGCTGGAGTTCCACCATTCTCTGTTTTCTGGGGAAAACTATACTTAATTAGTTCAGCAGTTAATGCAGACTATCTTGTTCTTGCTCTAATTATGGCAATTAACAGTGCTATATCTGCTTACTATTATCTAAAACTTGTTGTTCATATGTTCCTAAAAGATCCTATTCAAAATGAAGATGGTTCTGTATATATGAGCAATGCTTCTCTATCACTTAAAGTGATTCTTGGTATCGCTGCATTCTTTACAGCTATATCAATCTTTTTAGTCAATCCTGTTCTTGACTTCACATCTTATTATGTGGCAATGAGTGGATTTTAAAAGATAATTTTTGGTCGGGCTTTGGCTCGACCGCACACCTACATTCATTCTCCTCTATATTTATAGCGAATAGCTAATTTACAAGTCCCAACACCTCTGCAAATAGAAGCATAATGTGAAGTCCTCCCCACGGTCGTTTCATATGTAAAAATTGATAAAATATCGATATGTACACGGTCGTTTCATATGTAAAAATTGATAAAATATCGATATGTATAATTTAATTGAAAAGCTAAACAAAGTAACAGATAGTAGACATAGAAACAGTTCACACTCAATTGGAGTGGTATTAACAATAGTTTTAATGGCAACAATGGGAGGATACACAGGGTATCGGTCAATAGGCTATTTTGCGAAAAGATACAAGAAGGAGTTATTAGAGTTTTTTGAACTTGAAACAGAAAAACTACCATCATATTCAACAATCAGAAGAGTTCTAATGAGTGTAGATAGCTCAGAGATAATAAAGATATATGAAGAGTGGATTTCTTTAAATTGGAATAAGAAAAGTGGCACCTGGGTAAGTATTGATGGTAAAGCAATTAGAGGAACTAGAGATAAAGATCAAAAGATGATTCAATTAGTCTCAATGTT
>JAMJTX010000137.1 GCA_024281215.1 Candidatus Thiovulum karukerense
AGCTGTTTGGGAAAACCTTACGAAAGAGAGTTAAGAATGGCAGCAGATATTACAGATATTAAAGCTATCTTATATACAGATAAGACTTTTAATCTTCAAGAGCAGAATGTTATTACTGTGAAAACTTCTACAAGAGTTACAAAAAGTAGCCTTAAAGATATTTTCCAAAACTATTTTGACTTCACTCCTGTAAAAGTTAACTCTCTTAACCAAGAGGGAAAGAGAAAGCGATTTAGAGGACGAGAAGGTAAGCAAGTAGATTTCAAAAAATTCTATGTTTGGTTACCTGAAGGTGCTACAATTAAAGGGTTAGAGGTATAAGAATGGCAATTAAAACTTATAAACCAACTACACCTAGTAGAAGATATATCGCTAATGTTGATTCTAGTGATATTACTGGAAAAGCTTCTGTAAGAGGTCTTTTAAAGAGAATCTCTGCAAAAGCTGGTAGAAATAATAGAGGTCGAATCACATCTCGACATAAAGAGGCTGGAGCTAAGAAACTTTATAGAGTTATCGATTTTAAAAGAAATAAATTTGATATCGCTGGAAAAGTTGCAGCTATCGAGTATGACCCATACAGAAACTGTCGAATCGCTCTAATCAACTATGTTGATGGTGAGAAGAGATATATTCTTCAACCGAGCGGTCTAAGTGTTGGTGATACAGTTCAATCTTCAGCAGAAGGTTTAGATATTAAACCTGGTAACACTATGAAGATGAAGAGTATTCCAGTGGGGACAATGGTTCATAATGTAGAGCTTAAACCTGGTAAAGGTGGGCAACTTGTAAGAAGTGCAGGTGGTTCAGCTCAAATTATGGGTCGAGAAGAGAAATATGTAATTCTCCGATTACCAAGTGGTGAGATGAGAAGAGTTCTAAGCGAGTGTGTAGCAACTATTGGAACAGTTGGTAACGAAGAGTATGCAAACATCGTTATCGGTAAAGCTGGAACAAACAGACACAAAGGTATCAGACCACAAACTAGAGGTTCTGCGATGAACCCAATCGATCACCCTCACGGTGGTGGTGAAGGTAAAACTAACTCTGGTAGAAATCCTGTTACTCCTTGGGGCTTCCCAACTAAAGGTGCTAAAACTCGAAAGAAAAAAGCGAGTGATAAGCTAATTATCTCAAGAAGAAAATCGAAAAAGGGTAATTAATGGCTCGTTCAGTAAAAAAAGGTCCATTTATAGATGATCACCTACTAAAAAAAGTTCTTAAAGCAAAAGCTGAGAACAATAGAAAACCTATCAAGACTTGGAGTAGAAGAAGTACAATCTTCCCAGATATGATCGGTTTAACTATCAATGTTCATGATGGAAGAAAATTCATTCCAGTATATGTAACAGAGAATCATGTAGGTTATAAGTTAGGTGAATTCGCTCCAAGTAGAACTTTTAAGGGTCATAAAGGTTCTGTTCAGAAGAAGATAGGGAAATAGATGGCAAGTGCAACACTAAAATTTGTTCGCCTTTCTCCAATCAAGGCAAGACTTATTGCAAAAGAGGTTCAAGGAATGAATGCTGAGGAGGCTTTAGCTTCTTTAGAGTTTACTCCTAATAAAGCTGCTGGAATCATCTCTAAAGTTATCGCTTCTGCTGTTGCAAACAGTGAAACTGATGCTGAAGATCTGATTGTTAGCTCTTGTAGAGTTGATAGAGGTCCTGTTCTTAAGAGATTTAAGCCTCGAGCAAGAGGTAGTGCTTCTGGTATCAGAAAGCCAACATCTCACATTTTCGTAGAAGTTCAAAGTGTAGAGGATTAAGAATGGGTCAAAAAGTAAATCCAATAGGTCTTAGACTAGGTATCAACAGAAACTGGGATTCAAGATGGTTCCCAACTAGAAAAAAAGCTTCAGAGTTTGTTGCTGAAGATCACAAAATTAGAAAGTTTCTAAAGAAACAACTTTACTATGCTGGAATCAGTAATATCATTATTGAGAGAACTGCAAAGAAACTTAGAGTTACTCTTGTAGCTGCTAGACCAGGTATTATCATTGGTAAGAAGGGTGCAGATATTGAGTTACTTAAGAAGTCTCTTCAAAAGTTAATCAAGAAAGATGTGTCTGTAAATATCAAAGAAGAGAAGCGACCTCAGGCTTCAGCTCAACTTGCTGCTGAAAATGTTGCTACTCAACTTGAGAGAAGAGTTGCATTTAGACGAGCTATGAAGAAGATGATTCAGAATGGTCAAAAGTCTGGTGTAAAAGGAATCAAGGTTGCAGTTGCTGGTCGACTTGGTGGTGCTGAGATGGCTAGAACAGAGTGGTATATCGAGGGAAGAGTTCCTCTACATACTCTCAGAGCAAAAATTGATTACGGTTTCGCAGAAGCTCACACTACTTACGGTATTATCGGTGTTAAAGTTTGGTTCTTCAAAGGTGAAGTTTTAACTAAGGGAATCCAAGCTGAATCTGACACTGAGTCTTCTAACAAAAAGAGAAGACCTTCAAACAGAAGAAGAGGTAGATAGTCATGTTAATGCCAAAAAGAATGAAATTCCGAAAGTACATGAAGGGAAGAAACAGAGGGAAAGCTCAAAGAGGTAACCAACTGAACTTCGGTACAATCGGATTTAAAGCAACTGAAGCTGGAAGAATTGACTCTCGTCAAATTGAGGCAGCCAGAATTGCTATGACAAGACATGTTAAGAGACAAGCGAAAGTTTGGATCCGAGTCTTCCCAGATAAACCACTTACTGCTAAACCACTTGAAACAAGAATGGGTAAAGGTAAAGGTGGAATCGATAAATGGGTAATGAACATTAAACCAGGTCGAGTAATTTTTGAGATGGCTGGAGTTAGTGATGAACTAGCAAGAGAGGCTCTTACTCTTGGTATGAGAAAACTTCCATTTAAGACAAAAATTGTAACTCAGGAGATGAGTAATGAAATATACTGAGTTGAAAGATAAGACTCTTTCAGAGTTAGAGACTCTTCTAAAAGAGAAGAAATTAGAGCTATTCAACTTAAGAATCAAGAAGCAGATGTCTCAACTTACAAACACTGCTGAGCTTAGAGTGGTTCGTAAGGATATTGCTCGTATCAATACAGCTATATCAACTTTAAGTAAGGATGCTTAATGACAAACCATAAGAGAGAGATTCAGGGAACTGTTGTTCAGATAGCTGGAGACAAGAGTGCTACTATCGTAGTAGAGAGAAAGGTATTACACCCTAAATATCACAAAATCGTTAAGAAGTTCAAAAAATACATCATTCATGATGAAAATAATGAGCTTGGTGTAAATGATTCTGTTGTTGCAGTAGAGTGCAGACCTTACTCAAAAAGAAAGAAATTCAAGTTAAAAACTGTTATTAGTAAGGGCGAGTAGAGTATGATACAGGCATTTACAAGACTTAATGTAGCTGATAATAGTGGTGCTAAAGAGATTATGTGTATTAAAGTTCTTGGTGGAAGTAAGAGAAGATATGCATCACTTGGTGATGTTATCGTTGCTTCTGTTAAGAAAGCTATTCCAAATGGAAAAGTTAAAAAAGGTCAAGTTGTAAAAGCTGTTGTTGTTAGAACTCATAAAGAGGTTCAACGAGAGAATGGTTCTCTTATCAGATTTGATGACAATGC
>JAMJTX010000138.1 GCA_024281215.1 Candidatus Thiovulum karukerense
CGAAAAGAGATTGAGGAGTTCAGAAGCGAATTAAAAATAGACATCGATATTTTCTTTAAAAAGTTTGGTCGTCCAATTACCCATATAAAACTAAAATTCTATAAAGTTCCTAAATTAAAGGAGATACTTTCCAAATTCGTAGATTGGAAACTTATCCCAAAAAAGCTGAAAAGAAGCTATGCAAATCGAATCAAAAAGCAGAAAGAGGAAGATGAATTTACCAGAAGTCGCAAGAAGCAGGAACGAGAACATAAAGAGAATTTAAACAATGCCCGAGTTTTTGCTAAAAAGCGATTTTTGACTGATGTCTTCTTTCCAAAAATAGCTAAATCAACCCAGAAAGTATTTGAAAGTACTCGCGAATGGATAAAACAGAACTATCCCGACTATGAACTAAACTCCTTGGAACTGGCAAACCACCACTTTAACTACTTTTTTAAGCATGATGGATTCTATAAAGCATTTTACGAGGGTGTTTTAACAAAAGATGACTTTGATATATTTAAACAGAATGGAAGCCGAATAGTGGCAAGGGTAAAAGTTCAACACCCGTTTTTGCCAAGTGTTCAGACAGAGTTGCCGATTATATCAATGGTTTAGATTCCCGTGTCAAGCACGAGAACGAGTAATAAGAGAGAGTTAATTTTATTGAGAAACTCACACACGAGATAACGAGTAGTCTTTTTCCAAAATATGAAGATATTCAAAGGTTAAGTTAGCTTTATGATTGCGACTACTATCAGCTTTAAACCTTTGATACTCCCTCTTTTCTAAACTATACTTTCCATATTTTGACATCACTGTTTGAATCTCACTTTGAGACATTAAACCCTCATTGTTATAACTGAGAAAGATATATTGAAATTTTGCACTTTTAATTAACTCATCAAAGCTTTTTAGAACTTCACCCTTTTTAGAGTAATTTGAGCGGTTATAATTAGGTAATCCTGTTTTACCTTTAGGAGCAAACTGCTTATACTCTGCAATAGTATTTAAAAGGTGATAGTTTGCCCCATACTGCCTCTGATTATATGGGGGATCAAGATAGAGAATATCCCCTGAAATCTCCTTAATTAGCTGATTACTATCCATATTATAGACTCTGTGGCTTTTATCATCTATCTCAAAATATGCAGGTTTTAAAATCATCTCTTTTTGAGCTGTCTTCTTTAGCTTTTTTAGAAATGCTCCATATACTGAAGCAGTGTTAGCAACTCTATCGGCACTCTCAAGAAGAGAAGCTAAAAGAAAATAGTAAAGATTATCATCAATCTCTTTTGATGTTTTTAATCTCTCTATCTCTTGTCGCATAGTGTCTATTCTCTTTCCATTTGCTGAGGAGAAATAGATTCTCTCTCCATCTCCCCCTTCAGAGTATTGATGAAAAATAAAACCATCTGAAATTAATGCTAGTGAATTTAGAAGATCTATATACTCATTAGCCTTTTCAATCTCTCTACTGTTTTCAATATAGTTTCTATTTAAAATATAACTGTAATACTCAAGATCATTACTAATAACCGATTTTACATCACCCTTAAAAGATTGCCCAACTGCTCCAGTTCCAGCAAAAATATCGGCAAAAGTTTTACCTGATAGTTCTCCAATAACATCTATAACAACACTTTTAATCCAAGAAGAAAGTCGGATTTTTGAGCCAATATAGTTCATTTAAATATACATAAATCTATAAGAGAGAGTTGTTAAATCTTTATTTCCAGATAAAAAGTCATCTTCGTTATTATTTAGTTCTTCTAAACGAAATTCTGGCAAATTATTATCATTAAGTTTATAAATTTCTATTGTCTTTTCTGCTCTATCCTGATTATTTTTTGAGGCTCTTGGGTTTGGTTTAATCTCTCCAGAAAATGAGTCAAAAATAAAGTATTTTAAAAATTCATAATCTAAAGCATCAGGTTTTAAAAGCAGTTTATCAAAATTACTATTTTTCTCTTGACAAACATCACAGGCAATAAAAAGATTTGTCCAGCAATATGCAAGTTTTGGATATTTAGATTTCGCTTTTGGTCGAAAGTGTTCAATAGTATTTCGGGTCATTCTTCCCATCGGATAACCATCACAAAAAGAGCAGTGTTTATCTGTCATTTTTAACAGAGGTTCTCTAAGATGTTGATTTACAGGTCTGTTTTCAAATTGATACCACTGAAATATGGAGTTTGAATTTAAATACTGCTTAGTCCATCGTCTCCAATTATCTTTTAGAAAAATTGGCATCTCTCCACGAACCATTTTATACAATTTGAAATCCTGTTACTTTTTCTAACTGTCGAATTTCTCGACCGATAAGGTTTTGTAATGAAACACTTTTTGAGGTGAGATTCTCAATTAATTCTAAAAATTCTTGTTTTTTATCAAAACTATCAAAGCTCTCTAATATATAAACCTCATCTCTTAGCTCTGCAAACTTATCTAAATCTTTTTCTGTTTTAATATCAAACTCATCATCAATTCCAAATATCTCATCAGCAACATAAGAGTATCGATAACCAGCTTTACTATCCTCAATCTTTACATCTCCATTTTTATCGAGAATATAGACTTTTGCACCTGAAGTTGAGCCAACAACAAATGGTGAGTGAGTTGAGATAAAGATTTGGGCATTTTTAAATAGTTTCTGAACAACTATTAAAACTTTTCTCTGCCAAGATGGGTGAAGATGAATATCTATCTCGTCAAGAAATAGAATAAACTCTCTATCAAAAATATCTCGATTATCAATCCAAGAAATTCGATCCATTCTCATCAGCAGATCGGCAACCCACGATATTATTGATTTTAAACCATCTGGAAGAACATCAAAATCGTATTTCTCATTATTGATTAGCAGAATAAGATTTAGAGGTTTTCTCTCAAGCTTAAACTCTATTTTAAGGTTTGTTATCTCAAAAATCATCTCTTCAATTTTAGAGATTGCTTTTTTATACTCTTTTGCCTCTTTCTCTTCACCATCAGCAAGAGCTAAACCATATTTTGAAAGATTATTCGCTATCCATTGAACTATTAAGTTGCTATCAATGGATTTATTAAAATCTAAAATATTTGAAAAAGGTGAAATAGAAATCTCTTTTATTCCATTATCTAAATTTGAAGATTTAAAAGAGCGATTTCCAGAATAGGCAAGAGCTATAAAGTTTTTTTTATAATTTTCCCAAATCCCATCACCTGTTCTTATTAAATAGTCTAAGATATTACTTTCTCTATTAGAGTAAATGCTTTTTAAATGAAACACTATTTTTTCTTCTGGAATAGAACTTAAGTTTAATGTTTCTTTTCTGCTATGTGTATATGTTGGTTCTATATCTACAAATTCTGAATTATCAAAAGAAACTCTAATTTTTGAATTAATAGTATGGAAACTTTTTTCTAATTTGCTCTTTAAGGAAAATTCAGTTTTAAACCCACCAGCCAATGCATGAAGAAGAGTTGTTTTTCCAGTTCCATTCTCACCTGTAAAGATATGTATATTATGCTCTTTTGAAAACTCTATTGTCGTATCTCTGAAAACTCCAACACCTACAAGATGAATCTTCTCTATTCTCACTTAACTCTCCTTTGATTAAACAGCGGGGATCACCCCTCTACCAGCATATGATCAAGAACCTCTTCAACTCGTGTAACAGGAATAATCTCTAGGGACTCTTTTACCTCATCAGGAATATCAACCAGATCTCGCTCATAATTCTTTTTAGGAATTAAGACATAACCTATTCCAGCCTTATGAGCTGCTATGATTTTCTCTTTCAATCCACCAATTGGCATAACATCACCGTGAAGAGAGATTTCACCTGTCATAGCTGTGTCACCTCTCGCTTTTAATCCACTCAACATTGAGGAGATAGCCGTTGTCATTGTGATACCTGCTGATGGACCATCTTTTGGAGTTGCACCATCTGGAATATGGATATGTAGGTCATATTTATTATATACCTGCTCAACATCAGATTTTAGATAACCGCTATCAAAAAGAGTTTTTACAACACTCATTGAGATTTGAGCCGACTCTTTCATAACATCACCAAGTTTTCCAGTCAGTTTGAGTATCCCTTTTCCATCTGTTTTTATAACTTCTGTCTTGAGAACATCACCACCAACAGATGTCCAAGCGAGACCATAGACGACTCCAACTCTTGGAACACTATCAACTCTATCTATCTCAAATACACTCTTCTCAAGAAACTCTTTTATATTCTTTACAGAGATTGAAATTTTTGAGAGTGATTTATTTTCAAGAAGTTTTCTAGCACTCTTTCGTGAGATGTCAGCTATTCGTCTTCGCAGATTCCTAACTCCAGCTTCACGAGTGTAACTACTGATAATCTCCTCTAAAGCTCGTTTAGAGATAGCGACTTCACTCAGTTTTAAGCCGTGTTTTTTTACCTCTTGAGGGATAAGATATTTTTTTGCAATCTGATACTTCTCTTGAGGTGTGTAGCTATTAATATGGATAAACTCCATTCTATCTCGTAGAGGTGCAGGAATCTTGCTCATATCATTTGCCGTAGCGATAAATGTGATTTTTGATAAGTCTAAATCGAAGTTGAGATAGTAGTCTCGGAATTTACTATTCTGTTCAGGATCAAGAATCTCAAGCATAACTGAAGTTGGGTCGCCTCGGTGAGATCTTCCAACTTTATCAATCTCATCAAGAACCATCACAGGATTCATCTCTTTTGCATCTATAAGACCTTGAGTAATTCGCCCTGGCATTGCTCCAACATAGGTTCGTCGATGCCCTCGAAGTTCATTCACATCTTCAAGACCGCCCAAAGCAATTCGGACAAGTTTTCTTTTCATTGCTGATGCGATAGAGTTTGCAAGAGATGTCTTTCCAACCCCTGGAGGTCCAACAAAACAGAGAATAGCACCTTTTCCACCACTATTTTTCATTCCTCTAAGTTCCATTAACTCTTTAACAGCAAAATACTCAAGAATTCTATCTTTTGGTTTTTTTAGAGAGTAGTGGTCAGAGTTTAGTTGAGTATCAACTTCAGATATTTGAAGCTTCTTCTTTGCCTCTTTCCCAAATGGAATCTCAAGAACCCACTCAATATATGTCTGAAGAGTATTTGCATCAGCACTATCAGGGTGCATTCGAGAGAGTCGTTTTAGTTGCTTCTCAATCTCTTTATATGTATCTTCCGACATAAACTCTTTTTTGGCATCAAGCTTTTTTCGATACTCCTCTATCTCCTCATCTCTTTGACCATCTACCCCAAGTTCTCTCTGAATCTCTTTTAACTGCTCCCGAAGAAAATGCTCTTTATTGTGTTTAGCTATCTTTGTCTGAACTTTTGAACGAATATCTTTTTTAACTTTTGCAGTCTCAACCTCATCGTCAATATGTTGAAGAATCAGAAAGAGACGACTCTCAATATCCTCTTCCATAAATATCTCATAAGCACTATTGAGAGGTATATTTAATGAGCTTGTGATGAGGTCGGCAATTCTCTCAGCTTCATTGCTATCATTTATTGTATTGACTAAATCTGCTGGAAATTTATTATTATATTTGAGAAGCTCACTAACTCTATCTTTGATAATATCTAGAAGTGCTGATGTTCTGAGTTCAGATTTTTCACTCATCTCTAAAACTTTATAATGACCCAACATAGGCTTTTCACTTAAAATAGCTTTTATCTTAGCTTTTTTAAGACCTTGAAAAAGTATTTTTATTCGACCATCTGGAAGAGCTACTTTTCTCATAATCGAGCCGATAACACCAACATCGTAGATTTTATCTAATGGTTCAGCTGACTCGTCAGCTCCGCTTTTAACAGGTGTAATAATTACTGGCAAGTTGTTTTCAAGAGCAAACTCTACTGCCAAAACACTCTCACTATTTGACAAGAATATTGGAGATATCATAAACGGATATAGAAAACTCTCCATCTCAGAGATAATAGGTAAGTTCTCTGGTAACTCTTGAAAATTTATTGTCTGCATTTCAACTCCTTAAAATTGGTGTGATTTTACCGAAAATAGGGAAAGTTAAAATTTTGGTTAATATTTAAGAATCTGAGATACTCGGGTCAAGCCCAAATATGAGAAGTGGGTTACAAATATACAACCCACTTAAAAAAAGATTAGTTTTTCAATTGAAGAAGAGTATTTAACATCTGATCAGATGTTGTAATTGTTTTTGAGTTTGACTGGAAACCTCTCTGAACAACAATTAGTTTTGTTAAGCTTCGGCTTAAATCGACATTACTCATCTCAAGATATGAAGATTGAACACTTCCTCTACCACCTGCTCCAGCTTCACCAATCATCGCTGCACCTGAGTTTGCTGATTGAATAAAGATATTTCCACCCTCATTCATAAGACCCTCGTTGTTTGTAAATCGAGCCACAGATATTTGAGCAAGTCCAATAGATTTACCATTTGAGAATGTTCCCGAGATAACACCAGATGGATCGATAAGAACATCTAAAAGGTCACCTGAACCAAAACCATCTTGAGAGATACCAGCTGTTTTTGTCTCCGTATCAAATGATGTTAGTCCGCCAAAACCGTTAATTTCACCTAAGTTTAACTCAAGAATCTGATTTGGCTCACTACCATTATTTGCTGAGAATTTAATTGTTGATGGATTGACACCTGCAAGAGAACCATCTGGATTGAAAGATACACTTCCGCCAAGAATCATCTCTGGATTTGGAGTCCCCTCAATTGATGCTGGTTGTGGAACTGAGATAACTGTATCCCATCTATCACCCTCAGCTTTTCGGAAATCAAACCTAACTGTATGTTTTGAACCTAGTGAATCAAGAATATCGATACTTGTCCCGTGAGTTGCAGCCCCTATTGCTTGAGAGAATGCTGACAGTCCCGGTTGAAGAGCTTTTGTGTTAAGAGGTTTTAACATATCTGTAAAGACCTCATTGTTGTTTGTCCCCTCAGAGATTTCAATAGCAACAGATTGACCACCTGAGTTATTGACTTCAAACTTACCGAACTCATTAATTGAAACAGCTAAACCTGTTCGGTTTGCAAGAAGCTGTCTTAAATCTTCTGTTGTTGTAAAGTCTGTTCCATATGAGACCTCTTCAGGCTCAGAACCATTTACAGAGATAAAGAAACTATCTCCATTTGATAGAGCAAAAGACTCTCCACTCTCACCAAACAGAATTCCTAAATCTTCAGCTTTCTCATTTCCAACATTTGTAGAGAAAGCTCCATCACTTCCAACACCAAAAATAGGAGATGTCTTCTCATTGTAATCACCAGCATTTAAGTTAGCTTTTAATCGAATTGATGATGTAGATTTTGCTGGCATTGTTAATGATGAATCAACTTTAATATCTTTTGGAGTTGAAGATAGATCTATCTTTCCACTCTCTTCGTCCATTAACCAACCCTGAACAACATATCCGTTACCATCAACAAACATACCGTTTGCATCAAACTTAAAGTCACCAGCTCTTGTAAATTTATAGCTTTTCCCACCATCTCCACTAACAGTAAAGAATCCATCTCCAGAGAGAGCAATATCAGTAGCTTTATCTGTCTTTTCTAGTGAACCTTGTGAAAATATTTTTGAGACACTTGCAACAGAAGAGCCTAGACCAACTTGAACAGCATTTGTTCCCCCTAGACCACCCTCGGGAGCAGATGCAATTTTTGAAGTTTGAGAGAGCATATCAGCAAAGTTTGCCCGACTATATTTAAAACCAACTGTATTTACATTGGCGATGTTGTTACCTTCAACATCCATAGCAACTTGGTGTGCCTGTAAGCCTGAAACTCCAGACCATAAAGACCTCATCATATCGCCGTCACCTCCATTTTTTATTCTTAATAATATACGATTTATATCAACTGTAAAGCTATATAGCTATACCTCAATAGTTAGAAATCGTCATAAAACCCCATTTTCTGAAGTTAAGATTTTGTAACCCTTAAAACCTCATCAATCGTTGTGATGCCCTGAAGAGCTTTCTCTAAACCTATATCAACAATGGTTTTAAAGCCATAACTCTTAATAGCCTCTTCAAGAATAGCCTCTCGTGGTTCATTTGCACTTATCATTGAAGCCATCTTATCTGTAATCTCAAGAACTTCACAGACCATCTCTCGTCCCATATATCCGGTAAAGGCACAGCTATTACAACCTGTCCCTTTATAGAATGTGTAGCTGTTGTCTTCTGGAAGCATATTCGCTATCTTCTCATTTAATGATGAGGGATCAACTGTTACAACAGTTTTACATTTTGGACATATCTTTCTAACGAGTCTTTGAGCTTGAACAGTCACCAATGCTCCTCCAAGAAGATATGGTTCAATACCCATATCCAACATTCTTGTAATTGAGCTAACAGCATCATTTGTATGGAGTGTCGAGAGAACAAGGTGACCTGTTAAAGCTGCCTCAATTGCTATTCGGAGAGTTTCGTGATCTCGAATCTCACCTATCATAATCTTATCTGGATCTTGTCGAAGAATCGCTTTCAGGGTCTTTGCGAAATCGAGTCCGGCTCGTTTATTTACATTAACCTGTTGAATCATCTCAACTTGATACTCAACAGGATCTTCAACTGTAATAATCTTATCTTTAACACTCTTAAGTTCATTCAATGCACCATAGAGAGTAGTTGTCTTTCCACTCCCTGTTGGACCTGTTACAAGAACAATTCCATAAGAGGATTTTAAGGCTCTAAATAGTCGCTCATAGTTTGTCTCAACCATTCCAGTTTGGCTGAGACTAATTGTCGCTTTGCTTGAGTCAAGAATCCTAATAACGATAGATTCACCTGCAACAATAGGGAGAGTTGAGACACGAAAATCATATGGAGTTCCAGCAATTTGGTATGAGAAACGACCATCTTGAGGTAGTCGTTTTTCAGCAATATCTAAGTTGGCTAATAGCTTAATCCGAGATGAGAGAGGTGCATATATATCCCGTTCAAATAGAAAAGTTCTAATCAAGACACCATCAACACGATTTCGGATAATACAGCTATGCTCACTAGGTTCAATATGGATATCAGAACTTCTCATATCAATCGATGTCTTTACAACAAGCTCAATTAACTCAAGAATAGCTGAACCATCTTGATCTTCTGTTGTATGAAGACTTCGATGAATTTTTGTAATGACATCTTTCATCCCCTTCTCAATCTCAAGCTTTTTGAGATATTCACGAACCTGCTCTTCAGAAGCTACAACAACCTCAAGTCGCTTATTGATTGTTCTTCGAAGAAAGTCCTTTGCCTCAACATCAAGAGGATCTGAAAATGCTACAACAATCTCACTCTTTCTCTCTTCAATAGGGATAATAGAGTATTTAACAATTCTCTGAAATGGTAATCTAATTGCAAATTTATAGTTAAAGTCTAAGCTATCAAGATCTACATATTCTAGTTGAAGATGGGAAGCAACACTTCTTAAAACAGCATCACGATCAGCAAAAGGGTAATTTTTTACATCAGCAAAACTATATTCACCCTCTATTACACCGGCTGCAATAAGTTCGCTTAACTTCTCTTTTGTAATCAGCTTGTTCTTCAACATAATATTGATAGTTGATAAGTTTTTTGCGGGATCTTTAATCAGATCTTTTAATCTTTTTGTATCTATCTCTCTCACAATAAACTCCTCTTAAAAGAGACTCTTAAACTTTTCAATCATCTGATTAGAGATGTTGTTCTCTTCATCATAAGCTTTAGCTTTTTCGTAGTATTCAACACTTTTAGCTTTTACAGTACCAGAGATATTTTTCTCTTCATCGTAAGCTTTAGCTTTTTCATAGTATTCAATACTTTTAGCTTTTACAGTACCAGAGATATTTTTCTCTTCATCATAAGCTTTAGCTTTTTCGTAATATTCAACACTTTTAGCTTTTACAGTGCCAGAGATATTTTTCTCTTCATCATAAGCTTTGGCCTTTTCATAATATACACTTAGCTCATCAAAAATATTAGCTTCTCCCCAAAGAGAGAGAAGTAGAGCTAGATGGACTTTTCTCATATCTCTGTTTCACCACGATAGAGTTTATCAAGTAGTCCAGATACAAACTCCTTATGGTTAAAGTCAATTAAATCTTCAGGCTTCTCCCCTATTCCAACATAGAGAATAGGTACTTTTAGGGCTTCAGATATCGAGAAGATAGCCCCACCTTTTGCTGTTCCATCTAACTTTGTGATAATTACACCATCAATGCCAACCATCTCATTAAACTTCTCTGCTTGAACAATTGCCGATGTACCTTGAGTTCCATCAAGAATAAGTATCTTCTGGTGAGGTGAGCCACTCATCGCTTTATCCGAAACACGGATAATCTTCTTCAACTCTTCAGCAAGATTTTTCTGGTTATGGAGGCGACCAGCTGTATCGATAATAATATTATCAGCCCCTTTTGCAACTCCTGATTTTATTGTGTCAAATGTAACACCAGATGGATCATGCCCCTGTCGTGAAAATACAATAGGGACATCTATCTTATCAGCCCACCGTTTTAATTGCTCAATAGCTGCTGCTCGGAAAGTGTCTCCTGCACCAAGAATAACACTTTTTCCATCTCTCTTATATTTAGAGGCAAGTTTAGCAATTGTAGTTGTCTTTCCAGCTCCATTAACTCCAATAATGAGTTGAACAAGTGGTGAAAAATTGTCAGTTTTTAAGCTGTTTTCCGCAAAACACTCTAAAAATCGTGGCTCTAAATCCTCTCTTGCTATCTCATTTGGAAGATCTTCTAAAATCTCCTCAATCAAATCATAAGTAACATCAGCCTCAATAAGAATCTCTTCTAATCTATCTTTCTCAATATGGTCAAGAACCTCAACCATCAAAGAACTATCGATAGCCTTTATAGCCTCAATAGTCTTTTTAAAACCCTTTTCAAAAAAACCTAACACAGTCTTACTCTCCTCTTAGATTAAGAGCCTCTTTAATATCACTCTCAATCATCTCTTCAGGAACTGCTCCAACATAGTGGGTAAAGTATTCACCATCTTTTAACATTACAAGAAGTGGAATAGGGAATGAGCGGGGTTGTCGAAGAAGAGCTGCAATATCATTAGATAGTTTAAAGTTTCCAAAGTTATATTTATCAGTTGTTGCATTTGAGATAATATAATCAGCTTTATATTTATGTTTAAAATTGATTATATCTTTATTGCTCTTACCTTCTTCAATTAGAACACCAATTACAGCAATCTCTTTAGGGTATTTAGCTTGAATATTTGATAAGTGAGGGGCAACAGCACGACAGGCTGGACACCAAGTGGTAAAGAAGTCAAAGAGAACAAGTCTTGTCTCACCTCCAATAACTCTAAATGAGTTACCCTCTTTCTCAACCTCTATCTTACCACTCTCAACACCTTGAAGAGTGTATATCTTTTTGGAGACCAGATTTTTAGTAATCTGATTATTAGACTCTTGAGTTACCACTGTTGTTGTCTCTTGGTTTTTACTATCGCTCTTCTCCTCAGAGTTTGCACACCCCTGAAAAATAGATATCAGTAAAATAGCACCTATACTTTTTGTAAAATAGCTCAAAGGAGTTCCTTTATTCAAAATTTCCAAATTTTACCAAAAAGGCGATAAAGTCGCTTTCTGAAATAACTCAATCTTAAATATTAAAGGAGTCTATAATTGAAAAGAAAAATGTCAGGATCAGGAATCTTCTATCCTAATAGTTGTACAGGGATTAAAAGATATATTGGCAAATTTAATGAAATGCATAGCCATATGGAAAATAATAAAGATATTCCAGAAAATATAAGAGCTATCATTGTTCCACATGGTGGATATGCATATTCGGGTTTGACAGCAATAGCTCCCTATCAAACTATTAAAAGGGGATTTTATAAAAGGGTGGTTGTTATTGGTCCAAGTCACCATATTGATTTTGATGGTGTAAGTATCTCAAGATTTGAGAGTTATGAAACTCCGTGTGGAGATGTTCAGATAGATGGTGAATATATTAAGGAGTTAGAAAACAAATTTCCACTCATATTTTCTCCTGAAGTTCATAAAAAGGAGCATAGTACAGAGGTTCAAATTCCATTGATTAACGAATATTTCCATAGAAGTAAGATAGTTGAGTTAATTTATGGAGATGATTCAGCAGATGAGCTTGAAAAGATAATCTCATATCTTATTGAAGATGAGGAGACTCTTACAGTTGTCTCAACCAATATGCACTACTCTGAAAATGAAGATGAGGTGAAAATGCTCGACTCAGAGTGCATTAAAGCCATTGAAGATTTAAATCCTCAAGTTATTATTGATTTTGAGTGTGATATCTCTGGAGAGTCTGGAGTTATAGCACTTCTAAGGGTCTCAAGTAATAAAAAGTTACAGAGTAAAATAACGGGCTACCAGATATCTTCTTTGCCATTTCAGGACGGCTCAATATTTGAGGGATATCTCTCTGCTGTTATCGGTTCAGATCACTTACCACCTCATCTTCTTTGGTCAGAAGAGCCTTGTCTATGTACAATTTGCCAAACATCTTTAAAAAATTAAGAATGAGATTCTTAAAACTTTGCTTACAATTTTTCGCTACACTTTTGTAAAAGAGCTTTGATAGGTTGTATCAACTCAAAAATTAAGATAAAAGGGTAGTTGTGTTGCTAAAGTTATATATGTTCATAGCTCTTTTATTCACAACCCTATACTCATATGAGTCAGAAGATAAGCTTAAAGTTGTTGTTGTTGGCAAAATTGCTAAATTTATTGAGTGGCAAAATGATAGAAATAGTGAATTTGTTATTACTGTTTTTAGAGATAGGGAGAAGAGTCAGCTTTTTAAGAAGATATTCTCTTCAAAAAGTATTAAAGAGAGAGATGTGCAAGTTGTAACAATAGACTCATTAGATGAGTTAGACTTTACCCACATACTATATATTCCTGAAGTCTCTAATTATGAGCTAAATAATATTCTAAGTGCTACACACCATAAGAACATCTTAACTATTAGTGATATCCGAGGGTTTGCTGAAAAAGGTGGTGTAGTGCAACTCTATATATCTTCTAGAAAAATTAGATTAAAGATTAATCACCAAATCTCGAAAGAGCATGGTTTTAAGATAAGCTCATCTCTACTAAGAATTGCTACAATTATTAATGAGTAGTAGCTTTTTGCTACACTTATTAAAAAATAGAGTATTGGGAATCTAATGTTAAAAATCCTCCTTTTAATCGTTGTCTTTGCAACCATATATCTTATCTTTTTTAAAAAGAGAAAAGTAGAACATAAGAGCAGTGAGTCTAAAAACTCAAAACATCCTCAAGTTGGTGAGGAGCTAATTCCTTGCTACAAGTGTGGGACACTTGTTGTAGAGAGTGATACTTTTATCCATAATGGAGAGCAGTTCTGTTCTCGAGAGTGTGCCGGAGTTTAACAATGCTTCTTTTTGGACATCACTCTGTTCCCGTTCAACCATTCTATCCTGTAAAATCAGATAATGATATAGACAAAACACCATCAAATTCAACTATTTACATAGAGTACTCCATAGAGAGTCTAGAGGTAGTTCGGAGAGCTGTTAGCAGTGGTGTCGCTGTCGCTATTAAAGTCAATTCAGTAGTTGAGGCTATTGTTTCGGAAAATCTAGGTGTCAAATATCTCATTTCAGAATTTGAGCTATCAAAAGAGATTGAAGAGGTTGTTGATAACTACCTTTTTGTAAGTCGCAATCTTTCAATTATTGATGTTGAAGATGATATCTTAAAACTCGCATCTGCAAAGATTGATGGAGCAGTGTTTCGCTCATTTCTGGAAAATAGATAGTGTATCAGAGAGACTTTGATAAGCTTCTCGCAAAGAGGAGAGTCCCAAGATCCTTAATGATTTTTGGAGATAGTCTATTTCTGATAGATAGATATTTTCAAGAGGTAAAAGAGCTATTTCAACCGGAAGAGATAACAACTCTATATAACTTTGACTACACATTTGAAGGGGCAAAAGGATCTATATCTCAAGGTTCTCTATTTGCCAGTAGTTCAATGCTTGTAGTCAAAAGTGAAGAGAAGCTTCCAAATCGCGAACTGAAAGAGTTGATTAAAGTTGTCGAAGCGAATGAGGATAGTTTTTTTATCTACCTCTTTTATGGAGATAACTTTAAAGATAATCAATCAGCTTTTGGTAGCAACTTTCTTAGACTATTCAATCCTAACTTCTATGAGATTAAAAATATCACTTTTTCAGAAATAGCAAAACTTGATTTCCAGATTAGTGAGGCTGGAGTTGATCGATTAATCTATCTTAAAAATATGAACATCTCAATGATTGTTAGTGAGATATCTAAACTAGCAAACTATGGAAAGAGAAGTTTAGATGAGAGAGATATTCACCAACTTGTCTCACCATCTGGAGATGCCGAACTGGATAAGATGATAGGGTTTCTATTTATAAATGGGGATTATCGGAAAATTGTTCAATATATAACTCTGCACGGTAT
>JAMJTX010000139.1 GCA_024281215.1 Candidatus Thiovulum karukerense
AGAAGCTATGCAAACCGAATAAAAAAGCAGAAAGAGGAAGATGAATTTACAAGAAGTCGAAAGAAGCAAGAACGGGAACATAAAGAGAATCTAAACAATGCTAGAGTTTTTGCTAAAAAGAGGTTTTTGACTGATGTCTTCTTTCCAAAAATAGCTAAATCGACCCAGAAAGTATTTGAAAGCACCAGAGAATGGATAAAACAGAACTATCCCGACTATGAACTAAACTCCCTCGAACTAGCAAATCACCACTTTAACTACTTCTTTAAGCACGATGGATTCTATAAAGCCTTTTACGAGGGTGTTCTAACAAAAGATGACTTTGATATTTTCAAACAGAATGGAAGCCGAATAGTGGCAAGAGTGAAAGTTCAACACCCGCTCTTGCCAAGTGTTCAGACGGAGTTGCCGATCATTTCGATGGTTTAAAGAATTATCTCTAACTCTTTTTGGAAATCTATATCTTGTTCTATTTTTGAATATGGAAGATTCTCGCTATTGTTGAGAGCAGAAGCTAACTCTTCTCGATCAACAATCTGTAAGTTTGAGATATATTTAATTAGCTCTTTTTGGTTAAACATATATTTACCGGAGATAATTTTATTATTAAATGATGCTGGTTCAACAGGGTTATGCCCTCCTATACCATCATAGAATCCTCCACCTAAAATTACGACATCGCTCTTGTTGTATATATCTACAAGAAGACCAATCTCATCAACGAGGGTTATATCTGCTAAAAAGTTTTTATTTTCAGAGTATCTGCTAAGAGTGTATCTATGCTCTCTATTAAACTCTTGAATCAGAGTCCATACCTCATTAAATCTCTCTTTATGTCTAGGGACTAAAATGAGTCTTCCTTTACCGTAATTGTGCCATCCATCTAATATATAGACCTCATCATCTTTATGAGTTGATGCCCCAACTACTACTAGCCTATCCTTAGGCATCTCAATCTCTCTATTAGCTTTTGATTTAAGAAGCTTTATATTACCCGCAACTCTTACATCTTTTGCTCCAAGTTGAAGAAATCGCTCTCTATCTATCTCACTCTGTGCATATATGATATCAACATATTGAAAAAGTCGTTTATAAAGCCATCGCATTTTCTTATATCGTGGAAAGCTTCTATCGCTTAATCTGGCACTCCAGAGAAGAGTCTCTATATTTTTTGTTTTTGCTACATAAAATAGAAGAAACCAGAGTTCAGCTTCCAGTACAATTAATCTCTTTTGAGGTCTTGTCCAAATATAGAGAAGAGGTTCAAATGGAAGAAAGGAGAGAGCTGTCTTCAAAGATTTTGCAGAGTTAAAACCTGTATCTGTGGTTGTAGTTATAGATATACTCTCCCCACGACTTTGCAACTCCTCTATAAATGGCTTCATAGCATTAATCTCACCGAGAGAACAGCCGTGAAACCAATAGCTACCCTCTACTGGTTGTCTTAAGTTCTTAAATAGAAAAAATCGTGATGGAATTGAGTTTTTATACTTCTCTCGAAGAGAGAGAAGTAAGATTATTGGAGCAAATAGTAGTAATACTAGAGATGTTATGAGAGTGTATGTGATTTGAAACATAGATTACTCTACTGGATCTTCCTCGCCTTGCTCAATATATAGAAGTCTTCCACAGTTTGGACAAGTGATAATATCTTCACCTTTAATAACTTCAAGGTAAGTTTGGTCACTCAGTTTCATAAAACAGCCATAACAAGCTTGATCTTTTACTGGAACAGCTGTTGTCTCTTTTGCCCATCGTCGAATTTTGCCATAGAATGAATAGATCTTTTTATCCATATTTGAGATAAGGTCATCTCTCTCTCCATAGATCTTTTTTCGGTGATCTTGAATCTGTTCTAGCTTTGAAGCCATTGACTTTTCAGCCTCTCCAAGTTTCGCCTCAAACTCCTCAAGCTCTTTCTCTTTATCAGATAGCTTAAGACTAATAGAGTCTTTAATGCCGTTATATCTCTCTATTTCACCATTCTCATATTGAGTCTGCTCTCGTCTTAGCTCATTCTCTATCTTAAGGGCTTCAAGCTCTTTCTCTTTTTTAACCTCTTTAATTTTTGACTCATAAGCTACCTGCTCTTTAGCCATTCGATCAAGGTTCTCTTCGATAGTTTGAATTCTATTGTTCATATCATTCATCTGACTTCTAAGTTTCTCTATATCTGTAACAATATAACTTCGCTCATTCTCAATTTTCTGATACTCACCCTTAACTTTTTCAATCTCTGGATCGAACTCAGTAATCTGATTATCAATATCAGATAACTCTATCATCTGTTTTAAATATGGATTCATATTCTATAATAACCTTATATAAAATGGATTTACTGAACACCTTGGAAGTTTCATAAAAATATTCAGTTGTTTTTCTCTTGTCTATTGTTATTATATCGTTATATCGCTCCAATATGACTTTTTACTTTATAGGTCGTGACAACTTTTCACTTGAATGGACGACAATTAATGCTCCAAATGCTAAAAGTAGCATAGGTATTAAAAGTGCTATCTCAATCAATAGATTACCTGAAAATGATAGCTTAATTAGAGCAAACAGAGTACCCCAAACAAGAAGAGATAAGATTACAGCTCCAAATATAAATAGGTTAATATTTGAGAACCTTTGACTAATTGGCAATCTACTAAATATTAAGATAATTACAAAAGGGGCAAAAAGTGGATAGAAAATTATGTTGTAGAGAGAGACCGTAAGCTTATCGATATTAAAACCTTGAGAAGCCATCAGTTTCATCGCCTCAATTAAGTCGATGAGGTTAAAATCCATCTCACTCTCATAGATTCGGTCAAGTATTTCAGGTTTAAACCCCTCAAGAACAAAAAACTGTTCAGCATCTCGTATATTTACTGCTTTTTTGTTTAGCTCTATTGAGTTACTACTCTCAATAAACCTAGCAGAGTGTATAACCCACTTACTATTTTCATAAAATGCATGTGTTGCTCGAATCACCTCAACAAGATTTCCATTAAGATCAAGTTTAAAAAGCCTAATCCCTTCAGCAAGGCTTTGCAGAGAGTATAGCTTTGAAAAGAAGATATAGTATGTCTCCACTCCACTAGACTCAACAACCTCATATTTGAAGAAGAGATTTTTACTGTTTTGATTAAGAGCATTCCCTTTAATGATTTCATTTGCCATACTTTTTGAGTATGCAAAGTTTGTTGTATAAGAGAAGATAAATATCAATGTAATAGTAATAGATGTAAAAAAGATTGGGCTTAAAATGCTTCTATCTGAGTAGCCAACAGAATATAGGGCTATTAGTGAGTTATCTTTAATCAGTTTTGAGAGAGTTAAGATAGCGGCAAAGATAAGAGATATGGGAAAGAGTATAGATGTGGCATAGAGGGTTTTATAGTAGAAATATAGGATTTGAAGATTAACAGATGATGGTAACTCTTTAGCATTCTGAACAAAGTCCATAATAACAAAAAATAGACTCAACCCTGTGAGAACAACAAGAAAGTATCGAATGTAGTATTTAATTATATATATATTTTTTGCCATATC
>JAMJTX010000140.1 GCA_024281215.1 Candidatus Thiovulum karukerense
TTTGCCTTATTATATCGTTATATTTGCGCCTTATATCCCCGCCATGAATGGCGAGGGTTTACGGCGCAGTTGCTAACGACTCTTTGCCTTAAGTCGAAAGCCGTAAGTCCCATTTTTAGTGGAGAGTTCACTACTGCTTCGATTGACTGAGCGAGTATAGTCAGGAAAGTTAAACCAAGAACCACCTCTCAGAACTTTTTTTCTATTAGTATCTTCACTCTTATAAGAACTTCCATCTACTGGAGTATTTGAGTAATCTTCTGTCCAGTCATCTTCACACCACTCCCAAACATTCCCATGAACATCATAGACTCCAAAACTGTTGGGCAACTTCTCTCCAACAGAATTTGCTCGACCTCCAGAGTTGTCACTGTACCAGCTGTATTGCTCAAGGTCATCAGCACTATCTCCAAAACTCCACTTTGTTTCACTTCCAGCTTTTGCCACATACTCCCACTCAGCTTCAGAGAGGAGAGAGTACTCTTTGCCACTTTTTTGAGATAACCACTTTGCAAACTCATCTGCATCACTCCAAGAGATATTGATAACAGGTTGTCTTCCTCGTCCCCAACCTTTGTCGCTTGGTCTCTTCTTGCCAATATCATCACAAAATTTATCATACTCATCAAAAGTAACTGGATATCTACCTACATAAAAGTCATAATCTATATCTACCCTATGAAGAGGCTTTTCATAGTCTCTACCATCTTCACTACCCATCATAAAGCTACCTTTAGGTATCTTAACCATTGAGGGTTGAATATAGCTCATCATCACTCTCTCTTCAAGAGCCTCTGGTAGTTCAACAATCTCTTTGGTCTCAAAAGATGGTTTCTCATAACTGTGACTATTTTTTTGACTGTCTATTTTTACCTCATCATCAAGAGTAACATCTTCTAAATCAACTGTTGCACTATCTATATCAACTCTCTGACTATTATCTATCTCTGTTGATTCAACCAACTCTCTCCTCTTCTCTTCAAGCTCTCTCCACTCACTCTGAATCGCTTCACCTTTTAGAAGAATCTCATTTAAAATCTCAAGTTGTTCTCTTTGGATAGATTCAAGTCGTTTTGATGTTTGACTCTTCTCAGATAAAAGATTGATAATTGATTGAAGTTGAGAATTGGTCTCTCGACTCTCCCTGAGGTTCTCACTAATTTGATAGACAGATTGAAGAAGTAGTTCAGTATCGTTTTTATCTCTTTTAGCTTCACGGCTCTTTTGAAGAACTCCTAAAATAGTTGTTAAGCCCATTCCAAAAAATGATGTTAAGAATGCTGTTTTTAACCCCTCAAGAAGATATGGAACACTATCCTCAATATTATTTGTATCGAAGTTCCAAAGTCCAACAATAATGCCTAAAAATGTTCCAAAAATCCCCAAAGATATTATTGAGCTTTTATAATCTTCGTGAGGACGGTAACTAATCTTAAAAGTGAAGTGATCCCTGACTGTTAAGATTAACATAACCAAGCCAAGAGCGAGGGCGATTTGAAAAAGAACTCCTCCTCCTGTTACCTCATCGATAATTAAATCAATCACTTTTTATCCCCATAGATGCAAAATTGAATAACTTTATCACTATTCCAGTTCTGAAGAGGTTCTTTTCTGAAAGTTGTATTTACATCTGCTCTATTTCTTTGCCCTTCTCCACTAAATAGATTAATAGAGCAATCCCCACTGCTGTTAATATCTAGCACATCATAGTAGGAGTAGTCATAGTTTGTCACATAGAACTCCTTACCTATATATTGCACTCTTAACACCTCTTCCCATTTATATCTTCCAACAGACATATTATTTGATATTATTGAAAAGCTATTATTGAATTCATATGATAAATATGGTTCTTGACCAGGTGTTGAGCTACCCCAAACTAAATTGTCAATATCTATAACCTTTCTAAGTGTCGTTCTATTTTCGCTTAAATATATATTGAGATGAGTAACCTCTTCTTCGCTCTTATCGATATATATAGTTGCTATATCGTTCTGCCCATCACCATTTATATCAAAAATGAGTGTTGATGGGTTCTCTATAAACTCATTTGAACTCAATGTGGTTAGACTCAATAGGGCATATATCTCTAAAACTCGTTTTCTCAATCTAACTCCTCAATTATTTTATATATCTTTTCAGTAGCTTTTGTTGTAACAATCAGCTCAACTCGTCTTGATCGTTCTCTATCTATTAAACCATCTTCCCTATATATCGGCTGAGAATATGCCATACCGTTGGCTCTAAATTTTGAAGTTATCCAATTTTTCCTATCTTCTGTTGCTGATAAGGAGTAGCAATATTTTAGCACTGCCCATGCTCTTCGCTGAGAGAGTTCCATATTTTTCATATAGATATACTCTTCATTTTTAGAGCGACCCCACCCATAAGATGTATGTCCCTCAACTCGAATCTCATTAATCTCATCTCGATACTTTGGTGATGTCACAATCTCTATATATCTTGGAAAAAGCTCTTTTAATATATTTTTAAAATGAGAGGATACCTCTGAGCTACCAGCTTGAAATAGAATATGTGGAGATTGAAATCTGATGCGATTATCATCTGTAATCTCTGCTCCCCATCTCTTGAAGTCTCTATCAAACTCATTATGAAGATCGATATTTAGACTCTTTTGGGATTCGCGATATGTTAAAACAATCTCTTTAATGCTATTTTGAGTGAGAAGATAACTATCAGCCAACTTCTCAACTCTACTCTTTTCACTCTCTATATTTTGCTTCTCTTTCTCATTTGCCAACATAAATAGAACAGCAAGAAATAGAAAAACCATCATCACACCAGACATAATGTCTGATATTCCTATCCACTCATTATCACTACTGGCTCTTTTAAACAGTTTCACAGACTCTCTTTAACAGCTATTTAATAAATGAGAAGTGATAGAGAGATGTAGAGTTGTTATTGTCATCTTTAATTCTCACAGTCTCAATTAATACACCCTCTTGCTTCACATCATCAGTTGCCTCTTTATCTGTAAAACTATCTCGACTCTCCATAATCAGACTCTCCTCATCGCTCTCTTCTTCATTATCTCCAAAGTGTAGAAAGTATAGCTCCTCTTGGGTGTATTCATACTCTCTCTCTTTTAGATAGCGAATGAGATCATCACTATCGATTGTATATCTGTCTTGAATATACTCATAAGCTGTTCTCTTCTTTTCATGAAGATCTTTTGTCACTTTGCCAAAAATAAGGCTACTAAACTCATTTACCTCTAACCGAGTCTCAATCAGAGAGAGAGACTTAAGAGTTGTAGATTGCATCTGAAGAAGTGCAAATCCAACAATTGAGATAATAAGAACAGAGATGATAACCTCAACAAGAGAAAATCCGTTTCGCATTTAAAAGGTTATCCATCTATAACAGATAGTAGCTATATCTATCTCTAATAATATACTCACTCCACTCTCCTAACTCTTCATTGTTTTTAAGAATGTATCATAAATAGCTTCAAGTTCAATATCCTGCTCGACAATATCCCTATTGTCTTTCATTAATATATGT
>JAMJTX010000141.1:0-2111 GCA_024281215.1 Candidatus Thiovulum karukerense
GTGAAGGTATTGAGAAGAAAGAGGCTATGTCTTTCGCTGAAGAGGTTGCAGCTCAAGCTGGAAAATAAGACTCTTTTGTTATCTTCGGGTTTGCCCCGAAGATCTCCTTATATAAATAGACTTACCAATTTTATTTGAAAACAAATTTTCTTTAAGTGACTGATAATGCTTTCATCTCTGTGCCTGACACAGGGGTCTTAATAAGACTTCAATGATAGATTTTCGGGTAATGACAAAGAGAGCTGTTACACCTGTGCTTGACACGGAAACCTAAACAGACTCTTTGCAAAGCTTTGGATTGAAAAAATACAATTCAAAGAGTAACTGATTTGGTAAAATTCCAAAAAATTAATGGAATTTTACAAGGAGAGTCATTGGAGAATCTTGAGTTTATCTACCCTCAATTTTTCATTATGTTCGCTCTGCCACTAATCTGGCTTACATATACTCTCATAACCAAAAAGAGAGTTGAACAGACAATTTTTGCACCAGAGATTCTGAAGAAATTAACCTCATCATCTGGTGGAATATCGAATAAAACAAGAACAATCATCGCCCTCTTCTCTCTTCTCTTTATGGTTACCGCTTTAGCTAGACCAGTTATAAAAGAGGGGAGTGTTGAGGTTGAGAGTCATAGTACAGATCTACTTTTTGCTCTTGATATATCAACCTCAATGTTGGCAACTGACAAATACCCAAACCGTCTTGAGTTCTCAAAAAAGAAGATAGTTGATATTATTAAAGGTCTTAATCAGAACCGTGTTGGAGTTATTGCATTTGCTAACAATGGATACACAGTTGCTCCAATGAGTTTTGACAAGAGTGGAGTTAGTTATCTTGTTCAAAATCTCCATAGTCAAAATATATCTGAACAGGGGACTTCAATCCAACAGCTTCTATATTCAGCAGATATGTTTCTTCAGGATAATCCAGATAGGGTTCTACTTATCTTTACAGATGGTGGTGACTCATCTGATTACAGTTCAGAGATAGCTTTTGCACGAGAGAAAGGTATGAGAATCTTTATTATTGGGATTGGTTCAGAGAGCGGTTCGCCAATTCCACTAGAAGATGGTTCTCTTCTAAAAGTTGATGGAAATATAGTTATCTCAAAATTCAACAGTGCTATTAAAGATTTAGCTTTAGATACAGGTGGAATATTTATGAATGGTGTAAATTCAGATGAAGATGTTAAAGCTATCTTGAGTGAAATTCTCAAAATAGACTCAAATGAGATAAAAAAAGATGAGATTCCTATCTATATGGAACTATTTATCTATCCTCTTCTATTCGCTTTAGCCCTTCTCTTTCCTCTTCTATACTCACTACCAACAGTTAAATTTAAGAGGTTCTGGGCTATTGTAACTCTAATTGTCTTATCTCAACCTCAAAATATAGAGGCAGGTCTTCTTGATTGGCTCTATATTGATAGAGCAGAGGAGAATATAAACTCTGGTGAATATGGGAAAGCGATAGAGGAGTTGTCAAAACTAGAGAGTTCTGATGAGGTCAATTTCAATATTGGAAATGCTCACTACCACTCTGGAGATTATGATAAAGCTATTGAGAGTTATAAAAAGGTTGACGGTGAGTTAAAGCAACAGGCTCTATATAATAGTGGAAATAGCCTAGTTCAAAAAGGTGAATTAGAACGAGCTAAGGCAACTTATGAGAAAGCTTTAACTCTTGGAGAGAATCCAAAGGTTCGTGAAAACCTTGAGTGGGTTAAAAATAGGTTGCAACAGAATAAGCAGAACCAACAAGATAACCAGCAACAAAATAGAGATGGTGAAAATAGCGAAAATCAACAGAAGCAAAATAGCGATCAGAATCAGTCTCAAGATGGTGAATCTCAACAAGAGCAAAATGAGAAAGATGGTCAGCAACAGTCTCAAGAGTCAAAAGATGATAGCCAAAAAGATGGTGAAGACTCAGAAGAGAAGAGTGACCGAGTTCAGAAAGATGGTCAAACAGAAGAGCAACAGAACTTAAATCGAAGCGAATCTCATCAAAATGAGCAAGGTGAAGATAACGGTACAAAAGAGGATAGAGTTATGAGAGCTGGTGATGAGAATCTCTCAGAGGAGATAGATGTTAATCAATCCCAAATC
>JAMJTX010000141.1:2210-3464 GCA_024281215.1 Candidatus Thiovulum karukerense
GGTACAAAAGAGGATAGAGTTATGAGAGCTGGTGATGAGAATCTCTCAGAGGAGATAGATGTTAATCAATCCCAAATCTCAATTCCGTCGCAACAGGAGTTAAAGGAAGTGCCAAATATGGAGGAGAAAAAAATCTTGGATATGTTAAACAGAACAAAGGGTGGAACAAAAATCTACTCAATTCCGCTATCAGATGTTCCAGAGAGGAGAGAGAATGTTAAACCTTGGTAAGTTACTACTTTTTACTATTTTTACAACAAAACTACTCTTGGGAGATGTTTCAGCGGAGTTAGAGAAAGATGTGATAGTTCAGGGGACAGAAGCCCGATTGACTGTTACAGCTTATGGAGATAATATAGAGTCTCCTAGACTTGTAAATCTAGGGGGAACACGAATCAAAGGTATCTCAACAGAGAGTTTCTACAACTCAATTAATGGTGTTTCGACAAGTGGAAAGAGGTTTCATTATCGATTCGCCCCAGATCAAAATAGCACAATTGAGTCTTTAAAGTTTGTTATTGATGGAGTTGTAGAGGAGACAAAACCCCTAAAGATATATGTTGTTGAACCAAATTACAGCAGTAACGATCCATTCTTTGTAAAGATATCAACTGATAAAAAGAGTTATTATCAAGGTGAGCCAATTCAGTTAGAGGTTGAGTATGTTGAGGATCTAGCAAAAGATGTTGTGGATAGAAGATATACAGAACCATCTGGTGATGGACTCTGGGAGAAGCATAAGAGCGGGGTCAAAGAGCGAAAAGACAAGACAAAATACTATATAAATATGAGTTATGTATATTCAGCTCAACAGAGTGGAGAGCTTCAGATCAACTCTGCTCAGATGAAAATAGGAACTCGAGTAAAAAGACGAGATAGTTGGGGTTTCTTCTTTGAGAGTGCAAAATGGAGTGAAATTGTCTCAAACTCTTTAAAACTTAACATCAAACCATCTCCAGAGAAAATTGTAGGAGATTTTCAAATATCTACTATTGTTGATAAAGATAGTATAAATAGTGGTGACTCTGTAAATCTAACTCTAACGATTGAGGGTGCTGGAAATATTGAGGATATAGAACCATTTAAAATATCTCTTCAAAATGGCATTGTCTATGATGAGAAGCCAGAGGTTAAACAAGAGTTTAGAGATGGTAGATACTATGGGGTTTTTACTCAAAAGTTTGCTCTTATTCTCGATAAAAATAGCACGATTCCGCAAGTTCAACTTCAATACTTCAATCCAGAAAAAGAGAA
>JAMJTX010000142.1 GCA_024281215.1 Candidatus Thiovulum karukerense
CATATACAGTAAGCTGACTCAGAAAAGTTTAAGGGTTATTAGAACTAAACATAATCTACAAATAGATAGTTTGCTCGTTTTTCAATCCAGCTTTTCAGTTATAATTTTCCATAGATTTAACCAATTGGATTTATAATGTTAGTTCATATATGCTGTTCAGTAGATAGTCACTACTTTTTAGAGCAGATAAAAAAAGATTTTCCAGATGAAAAAGTAATAGGTTTTTTTTACGATCCAAATATTCATCCGTATAGCGAATATCGTTTAAGATTTCTTGATGTACAGAGAAGCTGTAAAAAGCTTGATGTTGAGTTAATAGAGGGTGATTACGACTATGAAAATTGGCTCTGTGCAGTTTCTGGCTTAGAAGATGAACCAGAGAAAGGCAAACGATGTTCTACCTGTTTTGATAACCGTTTAGCAAAAAGTGGGGAGATTGCAAAAGAGCTAGGTGAAAAGAGCTTTACAACCACTCTATTAATGTCTCCTCTGAAGTCTCAGAACATCTTAAAAGATATAGGAGAAAAAGTAGCGGAAGAGTATAATTTAGAGTTTATATTCAGAGATTATAGAAGTGGTGGTGGAGCTGAGAGACAAGCTTTTGCCGTTAAAGAGAACAATCTATATCGTCAAGACTATTGTGGATGTATATTTGCACTGAAACAACAGAGAGACAAGCAAGATACCTTGATGGACGAGATGATATGCCCAACGACAAAACAGTCTCTCCCCTCATCTATTGAGGAGCGAATAGACCTATATAGTAAAGTTGGTGATGATAATATCATTGTTAAAGAGGGTTTTTTGAACTATCGACTGCTCTATGGTAAGGTTTCTATTGACGGAGAAGCAGTTCCATCATATATTCTATTCTATTCACACTCTGAAAGAGAGAGGATTAAAGGCAAGATTGAGTATGTGCATAATGGTGTTGGATATCTAAATAGAGAGAGTGTAAAGATACTTCCACTTCAACTATTTAACAGTTTTGCAAATAGAAACTTTAAGAGTGTCGTAGACATATCAATCTCAATTGAAGAGGATATATATCTTCGTGAGCTAATTGAGGATAGTAAATACTCTCTCTCTCCACTTATCATTCTTGACTCAATACCAACAGGTAGAGTAGAGATTGAGCTAAAAAGTAAAATATATATAGATAAACGAGAAGTGCTATTTAAGAGTCTAAACAGACCAGAAGATATGTAATTGGAGAGATGTTTGAAGAGTAGTTATTTATATCCACCAGAGTGGGTAAAACAGAGTGGAACACTATTAATCTTTCCAAAAGAGAGTAGTGACTGGGGTTGCTGTTTTAGAGATGTAGAGGAGAAGTTTTTATCGTTTATTAAATCTATTGCTAAATACCAAAAAGTTTACCTCATTTCAGATAGAGAGTTCCATATAGATAATGTTGAAGTAATCTCAGGAGTTGAGACAGATGATACTTGGGCTAGAGATAGTCTTGGGCTAACAATCTTTAAAGACAAGAAGAGATATCTACTTAACTACCAATTTAATGGCTGGGGTGGTAAGTTTGATGCAACTTTTGATAATCAGATAACAAAAAACTTAGCAGAACATGGCTTTTTCGACAAAAGTAGAGTTATTGAACTACCTTATATTGTTGAGGGTGGAGCAATTGAAACTAATGGTGACACTTTGCTTGTTACAGAGAGCTCAACTCTAAATAGTAATCGTAACCAAGAGAGTAGTGAAAGTAGAAGTGAAATTGAAAAGAGCTTTAAAGAGTATCTAGGAGTTGAGAGAGTTATTTGGCTTAAAGAGAGTTATCTCAAGGGTGATGATACAGATGGACATATCGATATGTTGGCAAGGTTTGCAAATAGAGAGACTATACTCTATTCATTAGATTCAGTAGGCAATGAGCTAAAAGAGAGACTACCTGAGATGAGGTTTGTACAGCTTCCTTCTCCAAGTTTTGGTGATTTTCCTGCAACATACCTAAATTTCATATTTGTAAATGGTGCTATCTTAGTTCCTGTATATGGTCTGGATAGCGATAAAGAGGCTATCCAAATTTTTAGAGACACTTTTCCAGATAGAGATATTGTAGAGGTTGATTCATCTATCTTTATTCAACAGGGTGGTTCTCTTCACTGCCTTACAATGCAACTCTATGATAGGTAGGTGGTGACTACTAGACCCTAAAAGGGTCAAATATATCAAGAGGCTCTTTTGGAATAGGCATCATATTACTTATATTCTCAATTTCAAATAAGATACTATCGATATCCTCAAAAGAGAACTCTCGCTCTAAATGCTCTTCAACTTGGTTCTTAAAACTATCTCTATCGATAGGAGCCTCCATTCCATTTGCCAGATCAATAATCCACTCAATTTCAGCTCCTCTAATTTCCAGTTTATCGAACACATTGATAACTCTATCAAACTCATCTTTTTGATCATTTGAGAAGAGTTGTTCGGAGAACTCTATATTACTCTCTTCACTGCTAGTTAATTTAGCCAACTCATCTGTACCACCGAGTAAATAGATTCTATCGTGGATTAAGTCTATTGAACTATTTATATCTTCCGGTCTCTCTTGAAGAACTACCTCATATTGATGTGACACTAAATCAATCGCTTTAACCTTTAAGTCCATCTCTGTAAAATAGTCAAAATCACTATCATTTCTATCTATAAACTCTTTCTCATCTATCATCTCAATCTCTTCAATAATCAACTTAGTTGCCATAGATGAGTCTATAAGGTAGTCTCGACTCTCATCATCAAACTCAAAATATGGTGCTATCTGGTTTGGATCTTTTAATATCTCAGACATAGTTATATTCTCATCTTTATGATCTTCAAAAGCTCTAACAAACATATCTGAAAACTCCAAAAACATTGCATCATTATTGACAGCATCGCACATAACCTCTAATGACTTTTGAAACATTAAGATATGTTTAATAGTTTTAATACTATCTTCCCTCTCACTATCATTGCCATCTATCATTTTGGCAAGATGATCACTTCTTAAAAAATCTTCTGGAACATCAACCATCTGAGCAACCCGAGAATATGAGTCATCTTTAGATAGATTTAACTCTCTCATCATAGAGTATGCAATCGTTGTTAGAGGTGTCGCAACTACACTTCTATTTACATCAAAGATAGGTGTCATAATCGCACCTTCATAACTATCACCTGTTGTCTTATCAACTCCACCATACACCTTAAGAATACCACTCTCAATATCCTCAATCTGATAACCTGAAACATCTATCTTCCAACTACCATTCTCATCTGTTTGAGTTGTTTCATTAAGGAATTCAACCGTGGCATTTGAGAGATAACCATCAATTGCTATACCTGATAGATATATAGACTTTAACTCTTTCTCTGTAACATTCTCATCACTTTCCTCTTCATCTTCAGTGAAGTTATCCTCATTGAGTAAGACCTCATCATTCGTAGAACTATTA
>JAMJTX010000143.1 GCA_024281215.1 Candidatus Thiovulum karukerense
TTCAGCCTCAATCTTTAATATTCTGATATTTTGATTTGTATAGATACATAGGTCTCCTGCAATCTTAAGAGACTCTCTTACCAACTCCTCCGGCTCTAAATCTGAGTGTTTTGCTAAAGCTCTTGCAGATGAGATTGCAAAGTTTCCACCACTACCGATAGATGCAATAGCTCCATCTTCTGGTTCAACAACATCACCATTTCCAGTAAGAATATAGATATTATCAAGATTAAGAACAATCATCATAGCTTCAAGTCGTCGAAGAACTTTATCTTTTCTCCAAGCTTTTGAGAAGTCGATAACAGCCTTGATTAAATCACCTTTTCGTTGAGATAGAAACCCCTCAAACATATCAAAAAGGTTAAAAGCATCTGCTGTACTTCCAGCAAATCCTGCCAATATCTTCCCATTATTAAAGGTTCTGATTTTATTAGCATTATGTTTAAGAACTGTATTCCCAAATGTTACTTGACCATCACCGCCAATAACAGCCTCTTTCTCTGTTCGATAAGCTAGAATCGTAGTAGCATGAAACATTATTGAGCCTCAATATCAATATTTAAAGTTCCATGGATACCATGTCCAAGTTTGACATCTAAACTATATACACCAACATGTTTAAGTCCATGAGTCACCTCTATACTCTTCTTATCAAGTTCAATTTTAAACTGTTTCTGAAAAGCTTCAACAACATCATCTTTTGTAACAGCACCAAAAAGAGAACCATTTTCACCAGCTTTTCTACGAATTGTTACTCTTATAGCTTTTAATTTCTCTGCAACTTCTTGAGCCTCTGCTAACTCCTCTTTTTCTCGTTGAACTCTCTTAGCTTCATCCTCTTTAAAATCTGTGACCACCTCATCAGTTGCAACTTTTGCAAGACCTCGAGCTACAAGAAAGTTTCTACCGTAACCATCTTTTACCTCTTTTATCTCACCTTTTTTACCTGTTCCCTTAACATCTTTTAATAATAAAACTTTCATTCAAACTACTTTGGCACGGAGACCCCTAGCTTTAGCTATGGGGAGGAAGTGCCTTATCCTTTCAAATTTTTGTATAATTCCAACAGTAGAGTTGGAGAGAGCATAAACAAAATACCTACTAACAGGTCGCTTTTGCGATTTAACAAACAACTTAACTGTTAGTACCTTTTGTTAAACAAAAAGTAAAGGTCAGCGAATAGCTAACCCGTACGGGTGTGTCAAGCATCCACCCAGATTAAGAGATAACTCTTAATCACAAGCTCCTAGCTTTTAGCTATGGGGTACTTGACAAATATCCCTCTATTTTAAAATAAAATTTGTTGTAACAACCACACTATGGGAGTATCTACAACTTTTAATATAGCCATTTTATCAAAAATATTGAATTCAAATACAGGAGAGAATCGTTATAGATAATATTTAAATATACTCATCTCAATTGAAGTTAATAAGTTATTAATTTTGTTAAAATATGCCCTCAAAAAATCAATAAAATTTTTAAATTAAAACTTCTAAAGGTATTAGATTGAAAAAACTATTTTTAATTATCGGAGCTCCAGGTTCAGGAAAAACAACAGATGCAGAGTTAATTGCAGAGAGAAATGGCGAAGAGATTGTTCATTACTCAACAGGAAATCTTCTCCGAGATGAGGTTGCAAGTGGTTCAGAGCTTGGTCAAACTATCGACTCTTATGTTAGCAAAGGACTCTTATGTCCATTAGACATTGTCTTAAATACAGTTGTTAAAGCTATCAATGAATCTCCTAAAGATAACATTCTAATTGATGGTTTCCCGCGAAGTGAGGAGCAGATGACTTCACTTGATGAGATGTTAAAAAATGAGAGCGGAATCGAACTCGCTTCAGTGATTGAAGTTGTTGTTTCGGAAGAGACTGCAAAAGATAGAGTTCTTGGAAGAGCAAGAGGTGCTGATGATAATGTTGAAGTATTTAACAATAGAATGAAAGTATATACAGAGCCATTAAATGCGATTCAGAACTTTTATGAGGCTCAAGGGGTCTTAAAGAAGATTAGTGGTGAGGCTTCAATTGAGGAGATTGTTGCTGAGATGGAAACTTTTGTAAAGAGTAAAATCTAATGCCATATATCAGTGTTAGAGTTGCTGGTGACCTATCAATGGATCAGAAGCGAGAGATCGCCAAAGACTTTAGTGAGACGATGGAGAGAGTAGCTGGAAAGCCAAAACCTAGTTGTTATATTGTCTTTGATGAGGTCTCTCGAGACAACTGGGCAAAAGGGGAAGATGTTCTCTCTGATGTTGATAAAAAGGCAAAAAGCTAAATTATGATAGAAAAAGATGGTTTCAATTTTCTCTTTGACGAGACAGCTTGTAGTCGATGTGATGCTCAATGTTGCAGTGGAGAGAGTGGGAACATCTTTTTCACAAAAGATGAGATGGTTAAGATAGCACAACTACTTAACATCTCAACTTCGCAATTTCTATCTGACTACTGTCGTAAAGATGGTTATCGATACTCCATTAAAGAGATTAAGAGCGGGGGGCAGTATCGATGTATATTTTTAACAGATAATATGTGTGAGATATATGGTGTTCGCCCTCAACAGTGTAGAACATTTCCATTTTGGAGCTATTTCAAACAAGATGAGAACTTTGAAGAGCTTCAAAAAGAGTGTATTGGAGTAGTACGATCACTAAAAAAATTTAACCCTAAGGATAGTGTCGAATGCTAAAAAGGCTATTTGCACCTCTTATTATTATAACATCTGGCTATCTATCAGCCGATGGGCTAGGCAGTGCATTCAATAATGGAAAAGTGAGTGGGGAGCTAAGAACATTCTATCTTGATAGAGATTTTAGTGGAGAAGTTGGTAACAGTAAAAATGATAGAAGCGGTTTAGCAACAGGTGGTAAATTAAAGTTTGAAACAGAACCATTAAATGGGGTCTCTTTAGGGCTGGGCTATTACACAACATCTCGTGTAGATAACTCATCTTATAACTTTAGAGCTCAAAGTCTTTATGGTGAAGGCAAAGAGGGATATGATATTCTTGGAGAAACCTATTTACAACATATTTCAAATAGTGGAAATATTATTAAAGTTGGTCGTCAAAAACTGGATACACCTCTTGCTGGTTCTGATGATACAAGAATGTTGCCAAACCTTTTTGAGGCATACCTCTTTCAGACTAACCATATTCCAGACTCAACTCTGATTCTAGCTCATGTAAGTAGATTTTCCGCTGGTTCATTCTCAAATGTATATAGTGGGGGTCTTATCGCCGGTTCATCTGGATACTCAATTGTAGATGCTGATAGTGGTGAATTTACAAATATGGGAAGTTATGCAGTTGGTCAAAAGACAGATGGAGTCTCAACAGTAGGATTTATAAATAATTCATTGAGAAATACAAAATTCCAACTCTGGAACTACTATGCTCACGATATATTAAATGCACTATATCTTCAGATTGATTATAAATATAAGCTCTCCAGCTTTACACCTTTTCTTTCTGTTCAATATATCAATGAGCAGAGTGTTGGTAATGAGCTTGGTGGAGAAGTTGAATCAAATTACTATGCAGGAGAGGTTGGTGTAACTGCTTATAACTTTACTCTATACGGAGCATTTTCACAAACTGGAACTTCTGAAAATAGAGTCGGAGCTATCTTAACTCCTTGGGGTGGTATGCCTGGATTTACTCAAGGTATGGTAACTCGACATATGTTCCTTGAGGATACAACAGCGGTAAAGTTTTCTGGTAGCTACAATCTTGATGGCCTAAACAGAAAAGGCTCACTTAATATCTACTACTCCTCTTTTGATGTTGGAGAGAACAATGGATATGTTAATGGAGAGAATTGGGTAGCTAAAGAGAGTGGATTTGATCTTCAATACTATCCGCAAACAATTGAAAACCTACTTCTTAGAGTTAGAGGAAACTTTCCAACAGACTTTCAGAGAGGTTTAGATTGGAGCGAGTATAGATTTATAGTTAGCTATAAATTTTAGACAAGGGAGTTACCTCCCCCCCATATTCATATAGAGTTAAACTCTTGTTTCAGCAATACTTTTAATAGAGTCTATGATGTAATCAACATCTGAATCTGATAGATATGAGTGTATAGGAATCGATAGCACCTGTTGGTAATTTCGCAGAGCATTTGGATAGCTATTTATTTTTAACTCATACTTATTTTTATAGTAACTAAGAAGATGAAGAGGAATGTAGTGAAGACTAGTCTCAATCCCTCTCTCTTGAAGCAGTTTTGCAAAACCATCTCTATTCTTATCAACTTTAATCATAAAGTGAGAGTATGAGTGAGAAACTTGATAAGATGGGTCGAATGATATATGCGGAGTTCCCTGTAACTGGTCTATATATCTTTTTGCAATCTCTCGTCGTCTCTTTAGTTTTGATGAGACCCGCTCTAGTACATCTATTGAGAATAGCAGATCAATTTTTGATGAGGTGTAATCACAACCAGCATCTGTCACATCATAGATATAGCCAAGATAGTTGTCTTCATCTCTTACAATCCCATGATTACTTAAGAGTTTTGCTCGTTCATAAAACTCCTCATTATCTGTTGCAAAGAGACCCATCTTAGAGTATCTGTTATCAAAAGAGAATAGGCGAATATCAGAGATGGAGTCTAACTCTTCACGATCCAAACCAAGTGTATTGGTAGCATCTTCTACAATAAGAAGCTCTCTCTCTGAAACAACATCTTTGATAGCTTGGATATCCAAAACTTTGCCTGAAACATGAGATAGAATGATTGCCTTGAGCTTTTTCGAGTTAAACTCATCTAATACAGCTTGAAGCTTCTCTAGGTCAATCTCAAAAGAGTCATCTTCAATATCAACAAATATTGGCTCAGCATCAAAGTGACGAACAACTTCAGGAAACTCTGGAGAGGCATTCACAGAACAGATAACCTTGTCTCCTCTTTTCAGATCTAATGCACACATAGATAAGTGTAGAGCAGATGTAAAGTTATTTGTTGGAACAAGATATTGAGCAGATGCATAGTTTGAGAACTCTATCTCAAGTTCACTCTCCAAATCATCTTCTAACTTTTTAAATATTGTCTCACTTTTCACCTCTAAAACATCTTTTTCAAACTCTATCTCTCGTTTTTTCATATAGCTATCCTTTAAAGTTTAATATCTCTTGCATAAAGGAAATCATGTCCAAATGTTCTATTGCTCAATTTAGCAACCACTGGCATCTTTCTCTTAAAGTGATTCTGGTATATCCGTTTGATAAGCATATTGACAAGTTTTTCATCTTCACCATATTTGATAATCTCTGAAACACTCATTCTCTTCTCAACATACATTTTGAATATTTTATCTATTTCTTCATAAGAGTAACCTATATCATTCTCATCGCTCTGCCCATCATAAAGGTCTGCTGATGGGGGCTTATTAACAATTGAGTCAGGTACTCCAAGATATTTTGCAAAAGAGAAGAGTTCACTTTTATAGATATCACCAATAGGGTTTATGGCACTAGCTAAATCGCCAAAGAGAGTGCCGTATCCTAAAAGAATCTCACTCTTATTGCTTGTACCAATCACTAATGCACTCTCTCTTGCAGATATATCATATAGAGTCACCATTCTTACTCTTGCGGAGAAGTTACCTCTTCTCAAATCAGTAGCATCACTATTTTGAGAATTGAATACCTCTAAGTATTGCGAGATATCTACTTTTTCAGAGCGGATTGAAAACTTATCTATCAACTCTCTAGCATCTCTTAAACTGCTCTCTGATGAGTATTGAGAAGGCATCATAACTGCTAAAAGATTCTCTCCAAAGACTTTTTTGAGTAAAACAGCGACAACTGCTGAATCAAGTCCTCCGCTTAATCCAACAACTACCCTGTTTAAGCCTGTCTTCTTCACCTCATCTTCAAGAAAATAGAGAAGGTGTCTCTCTATTAAATCCCAACTCTTAGTCATCTAAATCATCATCATCTGAATCATCATCATCTGAATATTCTGAGACATCAATCTCGTCAAGTTTAACATTGAGGATATGTTTCTCCATAACAATTACTGAGAATTCTCCTACAAATACCTTTACATCACCAACTCGACCGATTACATCAACAACCCGTTTTCTACCTATCTTCTGTCGAGATTTTGCTTTAAAGACAATCTGATCCTCATCTCTAACAGGTGTAAGAAAATTAACGACTGACCCGATAACAAAGCCATACTTCTCATTAACGGCAGCCGCTGCTGTATAACTTGCACTTGAGAAGATAAAGCCATTATGAATAAGGTGTTGCTCATCAGCATACATATCTGATACAACATCGAGATGCACTTCCGCAAACCCATCTTTTAGCTTCTCAACTTTTCCACTATATTTTTCGTTGAGAGTTAGGTGAGTATGAAGAGTGAGATCTTGAGTCTCTTCACAATGCTCCTCTTCGTGGATATCTTTTTTAAACATACTTAACATATATTAACTCCTATGAAACATAATAACCATCTACTTCTGGATATCTTTAAACGGTCTTACAAGTTCCCTATCAATTGGTTTCAACTTATATAGACTCATTGCGAAAGAGGATTTGATTTTGCCTTTGTCGGCTTCGAAAACAATAGGAAAATCAAGTACAAATCTAAATCCAAAATCATCACTATGTTTAAGCATATCATAGAAGTTATTCAGAGTTGTATATAGATATTTAGTATCTATCTGATAGACCTCTTTTCTAAAGAGCTTTCCATCTTCCCATCTATCTTGAAGAGAGAGAATCTTAGATATAAAAGGGTTCTCATCTTTAAACTCATCTAAGCTTTTTGGAGTCTCAAGAGTTTTTAAGAGGTTTGAGTGTTCTAGTTCAGCTCTTTGAAGAGTATTTAATCTCTCATTATAGTGGAGTTCTCTCTGCTTTAAGTCTCGCTCAACAACCTTAGAATCTCGCTTAATATGCTTATATTCAGATCCAAATGGGACAACAAAAAGAAAGATAAAAATTAGTAAAATAGGAATCGCAATCCCTGTTACAAGAAGTGCATGTTTTAGATAATTCCCTTTATGGGGTTTTGTAATATTTCTCATCTTGCTTAGCTCCTCTCCCAAAGAGTTCCATCTGCTGTATCCATAATCTGAATACTCATACTTAACAACTCTTCTCGTATCTCATCAGCCTTATCAAACTGTTTATCTTTTTTTGCAACTGTTCGACTCTCTATCAACTCTCTAATCTTCTCTTTATCGCTTTCAGAAACTCCCCACTGGAAATATTGATAAGCATCACTTCCACCAACTCCAAGGACTCTATCTATAAACTCAATATTGGCAAGAGCCTCTCTTTTAAGATTTTTATCTTTGATCCCAGAGTCTAACTTCTCATTTACCTCTGAGATAAAGTTATCAATAGCTGAAAGAGTGACAGAGATATTTAGGTCATCTCCAAGTGCCTCTAATAAAGTTCCTCGAAACTGCTTATTAACCTCTCCAACTTTTCCACCATATAATCTCTTTTTCAGTCGATAGATTTTATCTAACCTCTTTTTTGAGTTTAGCAACTCCTCTTCTGAGAAATTAAAATCTTGGCGATAGTGAGTTGATAGAAGATAGAACCTTAGAAGCTCACCAGAGTAGTGATGTAAAGCATCTCTAATAAAAAAACTATTTCCAAGAGATTTACTCATCTTCTCACCATCAATCTTTACAAAGCCGTTATGAATCCAATATTTTGATAACTCATGACCAGTTGCACATCGGCTCTGACTCGCCTCATTTTCATGATGAGGAAAGAGAAGATCTGCTCCACCTCCGTGAATGTCAATTGAGTATTCACTATCTTTATAAGCTAAATGTTTCTCAATCATTGCTGAACACTCAATATGCCAACCGGGGCGACCATCTCCAACTTCTGTTTTGAAAGAGATAACATCACCATCAACAGCCCCTTTCCAGAGAACAAAATCTTCAGAATTTCGCTTTTCACCCTCAACACGGTCTAAACGACTCTCTCGCTCATCTTCATTTTGAACTCTTTTAGATATTGATAGATATTGGCTATCTTTTGATGTATCAAAATATATATCTCCAGATGGGATACGATATGCAACTCCATTATCAATTAATCTATTGATAAAAGATGCTATCTCATCGAGAGACTCTGTTGCTCGTGGCTCAATATCTGCACGAGCTACATTTAGAGCCTCCATATCGGAGAGGTAAGAGTTCTCAAAACGATTTGTAATCTCTTTAAGAGTCTCACCACTCTCCGACATCTTTTTAATGATTTTGTCATCAATATCTGTAAAGTTCTTAACAAATTTAACAGAGAACCCTCGCTCCTCTAAAACTCTTCGGAGAACATCAAAAGAGAGAGAACTTCTTGCATGTCCAAGGTGTGCATGGTCATATACTGTTGGACCACACACATAGATTCGTACCTCATCAGGTTTGATTGGTACGAACTCAACCTTTTTTCTCTGAACGGAGTCGTAAATAGTCATCTCTACTCTTAGTTGATTGTTACTGTGACAGCTGTTGTGTTATCTTCAACCATTGGAACACCATCAACATTCTCAACAAACTCAGATACTGTTAAGTCACAAACTCTTGTTCCAGCACCTGGATTTTGGAATGTATAGTGGAAATCCTGACCATTTGCAACATGAATCACTGTTCCGGCAACATTACCACCACAATCAAGAGTTACCATTCCATTTGATGTAACTGTATATGGTTTCATTGTTTGACTAAATGAGAAGTTGATATATACCTCAGTATCCGCTGCTGTAAATTTAGTTGCATTAAACTCTACTAAATCAACCTTTGGAGCTGCTGGTACAGAAGTTCTGAGAGCACAGAAGCTATTTGTTGTAATCTGCTCATCACCTGATGAGAATTCATTGTTGTAGTCGTTATCTATAAACTTAGTTATATTGTACTCATCATAACCGTTACAACTTGCTGAATTGCTATTCTGTACAACCGAAGTTACAACCTCATCATTACAGATAGTCTTATTATCCTCAACTGTTTCACCAGAGTTATAGTTTTTATCTCCGTTACTATCAATAAATGTAACTAACTGATAACCACTGTTATAACAAGCACCAGTTGGAGCATCTAAAACATCTATCATTCTGCTATATTCCGTTGCACAAACCTTAATAGATGTACTATTAGTATCTCCAGTTGTGTAAGTTCCACTTCTATCTTTATCAGCAAAAGTTCTAATCTCATATAGAGCATTTGGACAGCTTGACGAAGTTTGAAGTGTCATAGTTGTAATATACTCATCGCCAAGTTCATTAACACTTAATGATGATAGATTCATATCTCCATTGTTGATTATAAGACGGTTATTAGAAACTAACATATTTAACTCTAATTGGCTAACATTTCCATCAACACCATTACATACATATGTTGTTTCAGCAACAGTTCCATTAGTTTCATATGTTTTTATCTGAACACCACCAGAAAGACTACAATTCTCATCAGCCTCTTTTGTAACATCACCAGCAAATCTGATAATTGTTGGCTCTATTAAATTACAGATATATCTATCCTCTTGACCAATTGTTGAACCCTCTGGATAGTAGAACTTATACCCACCACTGATTTGACACTCGCTATTATCTCCAGCAGGTAGAAGAGAGTAGTCACTCACTATCTCATCAATAAGAGGCTTTTGACCATTACAGATAGTGATATTTATATCACCATTTGCATCATTAAGAGTAATTTCATCATCTCTAAGTTGAGCAACTGTCACATCTTGTTGGCTATCTGGGGAGAGATTTTCAAACCAAAAGCCACCAGCACCACTACATAGAGTTGTTGAGTTCTCATCAATCTGCCCCCATTTTGGGTAGAAGAACTTAATATTTGAAGTTATTTGACTTGTTGTAATAGTCATTACAGCACCGTAGTTATAGTAGTCCATTGAGTACTCAGCATATTGAGCTTCACAGATAATTTGATAGTTATTTATCCCAACTTCATTTGTGTCTAAAACACCATTACCATTCTCATCATAGGCAACAGAGAAAGCTAGACCATTACTATTTGGACACTGATCTTCTATTTTACTCTCAAAAAGAGGAGTTGTGTTCGCAACAATCTGTCCATCTGCACCATTACATAGAATAGATGTTCTGCCATAAGATGCCTCCTCGGCAGATAGAAATCCATCACTATCACTATCTGTACCACTTAAGATAGCTAGACCATTAATGTTATCCGCTGAGTATAAACCAAAATTGGCACTACACTCCTCCCATATTTGACGAAGAATATTGCTATCTTCGTCTCGTGCAGAGTCCTCATCAATAACCCTCACTAGATTTTGAAGAGCCTGTGTAACATTATCTTCAACTGCTACTGTTGTAGATGTTGTATTATCTTCAGTAGTAGAAGCTGTTGTATTCGTTGTATCGCTGTTACTTACATTTCCACTCGAGTCATCGCATGAGACAAACATAAGTGAGACCAAGAGTATATATAGGGTTCTTTTGACCATTACACTTCCTTTCACCTTTATTAAAAGCTTAAAAATTCCAAATACAATATCGGTTTTTAGAGAGATATTTTGACCAGATTTCTATTAACTCTTGATTAATCTATTAAATAGAGAAGTTAATGTTAATCTCTGTGATATAATCAAGAATATGTTATGGGAAGAGATATGGACTTAAAAGATATAAAAAAAGAGTATTTTTCTGTTGTAGATTCTATTAACGAAAGAGTGATAAAGATCCGGCACGATCTCCACTCACACCCTGAACTATCTGGTGATGAGGTCAATACAAAACACCTTGTTAAAGGTATTTTAGAGGCTTTTGGTTATGAGATCAGAGAGTTTGACAATCATCATCATGGATTGATAGCAGATCTCAATTTAGTCGAGGATGGTAAAAGGGTAGCAATTCGTGCAGATATGGATGCCTTACCAATCCTTGAGCAGACAGGTAAAGAGTATGCTTCACAGATTGAGGGAATTATGCATGCCTGTGGTCATGATAGCCATACCGCTATTGCAACAGGAGTTGCAATAGCTATTTCACATATTCAACAAGAGTTAAATGGAAATATCAGATTTATATTTCAGCCGTCTGAAGAGAGTAAAGATGGTGGTAGTCTCCAGATGATAGAGGGTGAAGCTCTAAAAGGAGTTGATGCTATTTTTGGACTCCACTCATATCCATATCTTCCAACAGGGCAGATTGGCTATAAATATGGTGTGATGATGGCTTCTGCTGATATCTTCAAAGTTGAGATTTTTGGACAGGCTTCTCACGGAGCAAGACCACACGAAGGAGTTGATGCTATTCTTGTTACATCTATGATTGTCAATTCAATCAACCATATCGTCTCAAGAAGAATAGATCCTCTTCACCCAGCTGTTATATCTCTTGGAACAATTGAGGGTGGAACAGCTTCCAATATTATCTGCGACCATGTCACTCTAACCGGAACAGTACGAACAATAAATGAGGGAGTTCGAACAACTATTCCAAAGATGATGGAGGAGTCTATAAAAGGTGTTTCCAAGTCAATGGGAGCAAAATATCAGTTTAGTTATGAGTATGGACAACCTGAACTCATTAACAATAGTGATATGGTTAATTTACTACTAAATGAAGCAAAAGAGATTATAGGTGAAGCTAACTCTATTGACCTTGTTGAGCCTGTTATGGGAGGAGAGGATTTTTCAGAGTATCTTAAAATTGTTGATGGTGCATTTTTTCGTTTAGGAACTTGTAGCAAAAATAAAGATAGCTGTTTTCCTCAACACAACTCAAAATTTGATGTTGATGATGATGCTCTTCAGGTTGGTATGAAAATCTTAGGAGCAACAGCTATTGAATTTTTGGGAGTCGCTAAATAGAGTTCTTCGGGTCAAGCCCGAAAACGAAGTTTCTGCAATATAACAAAAGAGTCTTATTGCCGTGCTTGACACGGCAATCTATTAGGAAATAGAGATTTAATATCCCATTACAAAAAATAGTGATGAAAATAGATAATTAACTGCAAATAGCGAAACAGATGATAGAACAACTGCTTTCGTAGTGCTTTCACCAACACCTTTTGCTCCACCTTTTGTAAAGTAACCAACATAAGCCCCAATTAGAGCTATGACAAATCCAAAAGCTATTGACTTTATTACACCAGTATATATATCACTAAAAGATATAAGCCTCTGAATAACCTGTTCATAAGTTGTAGGATTAAGCTCTAGGACATAGGCTGAGATAATAAAAGCACTCCCATTCGCTAAAAAATCAAATAGAATAACTAGCATAGGGACAGATATTGTGGTTGCTATTATTCTCGGAATTAGTAGATACTCTCTACTATCAAGCCCCAAGATATCTATTGCATCAATCTGCTCAGTGACCCTCATCGTTCCAAGTTCTGCACTCATTGCCGAGATAGCTCGACTAATAACCATCAAGGTTGCAAAGACTGGACCAAGCTCTTTAGTGATAGATACAAAAATGGTATATCCCATAAAGTTCTCTGCTCCAAACTGCTTAAATCCACTATATAGTTGAATCGCCTCAATCATTCCAGTAAAGATTGCTGTAAGCGAAATAACTCCCCAAGATTGAACTCCAATTGTCTCCATATGGCGAACAACTTCACGACCTCTATATGGTGGTGTGAAAAATAGCGGAAAGAGTTTGCCATAAAATATAAAGAATCTACCAACCTCTGGTAGTGCTTTAAATATATAGACAAAAGGCTTTCCAAAAAGTTCAAAAATCCACATAAATATTTGACGACTTAGATTTATAGAATACTATAAAAAGCATCTCCCCTTTCTTAAAATTATCTTTAATATATTACCCATCATAAAACTTCTCAATATAGCCTATAATCTCATTAAGCACTCTAAGAACTACCTTTTTTCTCTGCAATAACTTAGGCTTAACCTGTAATGTTTTAACTATATCATCATTTAGTGGTTTTCTTCCATCGTAAAGATAGTTCTTAACTACATTTTGAAGTTCCTCATCGTGTAACTTCTCTTTCTCTACTAAACCTTGAAAAGCTCTATCTCTCTCAACTTCAACAAACTTATCGAACTCCTCTTCTATCTCTTCAATATCTATATCGTGAAACACTTGGATTCACATCAAAAGCGAATAGTTTTTTCGTAGATGGTGAGTTCTAAGTCAAGACTTAGACACAATACTTTATAATCTCTTGTTCTAATTCTTCTGCCAAAGGTTCAAGAGTTTTTTGCTGACACGGCTGATTTGGTTTATATTTTATAGAAGCATAAACTACCTCAGATGGTTTATATCTTGCAACAGAACCCAGTAATTTTTGATATTTATCAAACTCTGCTTGTGAAATATGTTCAGATTTTAATAAATATTCAAGTATTTTTCTTTGCCAAATAGTATCAGAGTTTCTGTATTTCCAAGTTTGAATATCAATGATTTTTATTCCTTGAGCATTTAAAATTTGCATTACAAATGTAGCACATGTAAATCCTGCACCAAATTTATCTATTCTATATTTTGAACTTTTTCGAGTCTTGATTTCCAAAAATCCAGCAGAAATCATTTTTTTGTTGAATTGCTGAACAGAAATTTTGATTTCAAATTTTTCCAAAAGTGCTTTTGCCGAAAAAGTATGTTCTTCATCAGAATATTC
>JAMJTX010000144.1 GCA_024281215.1 Candidatus Thiovulum karukerense
ATTCAGGAACTATCTAAAATTTGATTTTTACCACATTTTTAAAGATTCTTACTCTATATTGAGTTTTGAAAAACCTTTGAAATATTTTTTTAGAGACAAAGATAGAATAATCATTTTGTTAAAATTAGCAAAAAGTCTAAATAGAACATGTTTTGCTTCAGCTGGAACAAGTAAGCATCTATCTAAGGATTTTTAAGACGAATGTTTTTGTAGGAGTTAGGAGGTTTTGTGATGAATTCTTGGTTCAAATCTCCAATGGTTATCTCTCAATCTAGTCGAGACCTCTCATCAAAACTTCTTATTACAAAATTTGATTATGGAGTAGCTCTTCTTATTCTGCTTCTTATATTCTCAATTTCAATATCTAGGGAGTATATAGAGTTTCAAGAGTTCTCAAAATTCTCATCAACCTCATCAAATCTATTTGTCAAAAATCAATATTTCAAAAAAGATTACTCTATTTTAGAGTTAGAGAGTGAAAGTGGATTTAGATTCTTTTCAACAACAAAGACAAAGATAGTGAGCTTAAAGGGTTATCATATATCAGCAGATATATACTTGCCAGATGATTTTTACTTTTTTACTTACTTGTCAAGCACATACCTCTTTATTGGGAATATCTCTGTTATCTCTTTTCAAAAAGATATCCGCTATAAAATAGGAGAAAGAATAGAAGCTTCTCATAATGACTCTCTGATTGGAGAGTTCTACTCTGCCCTATTCCTCGCCACCCCAATATCTCGAGAGCTACGATTAGATCTGTCACGACTTGGAGTAAATCATCTTGTTGTTTTGAGTGGTTTCCATGTTGGGTTTATCTTAGCTGTTATCATTGGAATTTCAATCTTGATTTATAGACCTATTCATCAACGATATTTTCCATATCGCCATAGAACAAGAGATGTATTTATCTTCTCAATCTCTATATTAATTCTATATCTTATATTTATTGACTCTCCACCTCCATTTTTAAGAGCTGTGTTAATGACAATATTAGCCTTTTGGCTATTTGATAGAAATCTAATAAGAGATGGATTTGAGGTTTTAATAGCTATTGGATTAATATTGATAGCCCTTAATCCAAAACTGCTGTTCTCAATAGGGTTTGGGTTTTCCATATCTGGGGTATTCTCAATTCTGCTATTTCTAAAATATTATAGAGGTAATAGCTATTTAGGTTTTATCTATATCAATATTTGGGTCTATCTACTGATGTTGCCTATTATACATACAGTTTTTCCAACATTTTATATGTCCCAACTTCTATCTCCTATTTTTACCATGCTATTTCCTGCATTCTATTTTCTAGCAACTCTACTACATTTGACTCCATATCCTGAATCGTTAGATCCTCTGCTCAACTACTTGTTGGAATTTAATAGAGGGGATAAGGAGTACTATATCCAGACTCCTCTACCATTGTTAATTATCTATATCTCCATAGGTCTATATTTTGCTTTTAAAAGATAGAAATCTTTTTACAGATTCTCAAATATAGCTTTAGTTTCTCTACTGATTTTTGAGAGCTTAATACCTTTTAAATGAGCTAGTGTGATAGTAGCTTCAAAAACCTTTTCATCATCTCTGTATATAGTTTGAAGAAGCTTCAGTGAGAAGTTTTTTATCTCCATAACATCTGTCTCAACATTTAGCAGATCTCCAAACTTTGCAGATTTGATAAACTTTCCATTCACCTCACTAACAACAAAGTGACTATCTCCATTAACAGGAGATAGTCCTTGACTAAAAAAAAGTTCGCTTCTAGCCCGTTCGCAAAAATTAAAGTAGTTTGAGTGATAGACAAAACCACTAATATCTGTATCTTCATAATAGACTCTAATATTCATATTTTCTTTCCTTAAATACTATATATCTCTTACACAAATCACATTATAATGAACATCGTGATATAAGTGCTTCAAAGAGTATCTTGAAGAGAGGTCTCGAGTCTATTGAGTTAGGAAATAACTCTTCAAATAAAAAGAAAAGCCTAGCGATAAGATTAGTTAGGAAGTCCCCACTTCAAAAAATCCGTTGAGGATTTTTAAGTGGTGGGTATTTCACGGATGGCTAGATTAAAGTTCGATAGCTATATTCTATTGTAGAATTATACTTCTGTAATTGGACTACTTAGAATGGCAAACAGATAATTATAAGGATATATAGATGTTAAACTTAAAAGTTGATTCTGAAAATAAGAGTTTTAAAATAGAGTTGATGTTAAAAGGGGAACTTGAGACACTTGAGCTTGAGATTAGAGAATATAAGCTCATTGAAGAAGATGACAAAGCATTTATAGAGCTTAAAGATATTACAACTAATCGAGAGTGGATGAATATAATGATTAATACATATATGGTAGATCGTAGAGTTGAGATACCAAAAATGTATGTTCCTCTACTTGAGATAGCTCTTTAATTTAGCAATCTGCTCTCATAAGCTTATCTCAAAATCAACAGATTAATTCAGGGTTTTTGAGCAGTTTTACGATGGAAGATTACCTTATTGCTAGATGAGTGGGTGACATAGATGTCAGCAATAAAGCTACCATTTGTATCACCATAGCTATTATCAAATATCGAGCTACCGCAGGAGTGCCAGAGATTACCAATATATGAGAAGTGGATATCAGAACTAAACCCCTTCTCATCATCGTTAATTGTTAATCTTTCGAGACAGTTGCTAGATTGAGGGCGATTTTCAACCATCAAAATAGCTATCTCAAGAGAACTTCTTGCAAATAGCTTTGCTTGGTTATATAGATAGATTGTTGAGCGACTCTCTGATGTTTGAGCTGACATCGAAAGCACCATTCCAGTTATTGCGGAAAAGACAACTAAAAGAGCTATTGTAAAGATAAGCATAAACCCTTTTCGACTCTTTCTCAATCGATGCTCTTTATATTAAAGTCTCGGAATTGAGTTCTATTAAATGTGGTCTGTCTCTTTGCTAATTGAGCTGTATGAGTTGAGATAAGTTGAACTAGCTCTTCAGTAGTTGAGATGTTTCCATCAAGAAAGTCAATTGTCTCTTTGAAACCAATAGCCTTTGCCGGATTTATATCTCTGCCATATTTTGAGAGTAGATATTTGACCTCATCAATTAGCCCCATCTCCAACATACTCTCTGTCCGTTTTAAAATCCTATCTCTTAAGAGTTGCCGTTCAATATCTATGTTCCAAATCTCTATCTGGTTTGAAATTATTGGTTGAGGTGGATTCTGTTCAAACCATATTGATGGAGTTTTACCTGTCTCAAATAGAATATGAAGAGCTTTCTCAAGTCTATATCGATCACTACTTTTCACTCTACTGGCCCAGAGATTATCTCTACTGTTTAAAAACTTCCAAGCATCTTGCGGATTTTCGAGAAGCTCTTTAGTTCTACCTTGAACATCTTCAGATATCTCCGGAATGGTTGAGAGACCTGTAAGAAGAGTTTTTAGATAAAAGCTCGTTCCTCCCACAATAAAGAGGTCTTTATCACTCTCAACAGCTCTCTCTTTAGCTCTATTATAGAGTTGGATAAATATATTTACATTGAACTCTTCATTAGGAAATATCTCATCAACTCCAAAATGACGAACTCTCTCCAGCTCCTCTTTTAAAGGTTTTGCCGAAAGAATATCTATCTCTCGATATATTGAGAGAGAGTCAATTGATAAAATATACCCATCTTGCTCCTCTGCCATCTGAAGAGCTTTCGCACTCTTGCCAGAAGCAGTAGCTCCTATAATAGCAATCTCTCTCAACGATATTGACTCATTTTACAAGTGTCACCAACTGGAACTTCTCCCCTCTCATCAAGATAGTTGAGATCCTCAATCGCCTGTTGTAACACTTTTCGCTTTTTAATATATGGAAATATCAATTTATCTTTCTCTGTTAATGAGAGTTTTTGGTCACTTAATATATCTTTTACAGCTATATCCATATCTTGTATAGCTCTATTCAGATGCTCTTGTGGTTTCACGAAATGCCTTTTAAAGATTTTTTAGTAAATTGAGAGCAAAGCTTCTTACTCCAGAGTCTGAGAGTTCGCCACCTATCATTCTGATTATCTCATCAGCTCGACTCTCTTCTGTTTTCAGCTCTTTTACAACACTTTCACCACTCTCTTTATATACCAAAAAGTGTTGATCTGCCCCTGCTGTGAGTTGTGGCTGGTGAGATATTGCAAACACCTGATAAGCCTTAGAGAGTTCCTTTAGAACTTTAGCGACTCGCATCGACTCTTCACCACTTAAGTTGGCATCAATCTCATCAAGAAAGAGAGTGCCATGCTCATTTGAGCCAAACTTTGTTTTGAGGGTCAAGATTGCTAATCGCACTCTATTCTGTTCGCCATAACTAAGAGAGTCTATATCTATATTAGCTATTTTTAGATGAGGTAGATCTACTCCATATCGCCAAAATTCCCGCTCATCTAACAGAAGAGTTGAGACTCCTAAATTAAGAAGGTGAAGATACTCATTAAGTCTCTCTTCAAAAAGAGGTATAGCCTCTAATCGATTTTTACGAATATCGGTTGCTACACTCTGAAGTCTGTCTTGCAGTGTCTCGCGAACTCTTAAAAGTTCATCTTTCTCCTGTCTCAGCTCTTGAAGATAGTTTAGCTCATCAATCTTACTATCTCGATACTCAATAGCTTTATCTATTGAACCATATTTGTTACGAAGCTCAGAAACCCTCTCTATTCTGTCAAGAAGTGCCTCAACATCAACATCATCAAGTTCAGATAGCTCTTCATTAATATCATCAAGCTTTGCTCTCATATCTTCAAAAAACTGATCAACTACTTCTGATTCATCTTCATAACCCATTAAGTCAAAGACCTCTATTAGAAGATTTTTCTTCTCAAAAATTGTCTCAACCTCTTCAAGATATGTTTCGATTCTATCCTTTTTTGAGAGTCTTTTTTTAGTTAATTGAAGCTCTTCATCTTCACCACTTTTTGGAGCTATCTTATCAATTTTTCCTATCTCAAACTTGATAAAGTCCTCTTTCTCCTCCATCTCTCTTATCTGAAGTTCTAATCTTTTGATTGTTCGGTTCAATTGCTCAAACTCATTAAATAGCTCTCTATACTTATCTAATGTCACTTCATACTCTTCATTATCAAAAGAGGCAATTTTATCAAGAGTCTGAAGAAGATTCTCAGGAGTAAACTCTTTTATCTCACGGGGATTAAGATGGTTAATAAATAGCTCCCCAACTTTTGAGACTACCTTTTTTGAGGCTGTCTGATTATTTATAAAATATCGCAGTTTATCTCGTTTAATCTGCTTGAATAGTGTTATCTCATCACTCTCAATACCAAACTCATCTAAATCTATTGCTCTATTAAAGATAACTTCAGATAGTTTTGCACCTGTCTCTTTTTGTCCTAAAGTTCCTAGAATAGAGTTTAAGAGTACAGATTTTCCAGCACCACTTGGTCCAGTAAAAAGTATAAGACCGCTCTGAAATTCAAGTTCAACCTTTTGAAAAGATAGGTTATTTTGTAGGTAAAATCTCTCAATCATTTAAACGATTTTAGCACAGAGACCAAATAGCTGAAGCTATGGGGAGGAAGTGCTTTCTCCTTTCTAATTTTCTATATAATTATAGGCAAAACACCGTTAGAAATACAGAAAAAAGCAAATTAAGTCTAGGAAGCCTCGCCTAGAATGGCGAGGCACTTCACTAGTTTTCAGTAGTTTCTATCTTCTCAGGCTCAATAATATAATCACCGTCAGTTTTCAGTAGTTTCTATCTTCTCAGGCTCAATAATATAATCACCGTCAAAACAGCTTGTACAGTAGTTGAGATCTCGTCCTACACTATCAAGAAGACCATCTAATGATAGATATCCGAGTGAATCGGCCTCAATATAGTTTGCTATTTGTGGAATATCATATTTTGAAGCAATAAGTTTATCTTGCTCAGGTGTATCAACTCCATAGTAGCATGGGTGAGTTGTTGGTGGTGAGCTGATTCTCATATGAACCTCTTTTGCTCCAGCCTCTTTCAGCATTCTTACAATCTGTCGGCTTGTTGTTCCCCGAACAATACTGTCATCAATAACAATAACCCTTTTGCCCCCAATAACTTCACTCATTGGAGATAGTTTCATCTTAACTTTAAGATCTCTAATCTCTTGAGTTGGCTCAATAAATGTTCGTCCAACATAGTGATTTCTCATAATTGCCATATTAAAAGGGATACCACTCTCCTCTGCATAACCGAGAGCTGCAGGAACACCACCATCTGGGACAGGGATAACCATGTCTGCTTCAACTGGTGACTCTTTTGCAAGAGTTCTTCCCATCTCTTTTCTAAGTTTATAGACATTCTTACCAAAGACTGTACTATCTGGTCTTGAGAAATATACATACTCAAAAATACAGTGGTTAGGAGTTGGCTCAAATAGTTGCATAGACTTAGGAGCTTTACCCTTTTCAAAAATCAGAAGTTCCCCCGGTTTTACATCTCGGATGAATTTTGCGCCAACAAGATCAAAAGCACAAGTTTCACTTGCAACAATATATCCATCTTCACCCTCACTATTTGTGATTCGTCCAAGACTCAGAGGTCTAAAACCGTGTGGATCACGAACAGCAAACATCTGATCTCTATTTGAGAAGATTAAAGAGTAAGCACCCTCAACTTTTTTAACACCATCAATGATTCTATCAAGAAGCTCATTCTTATCACTCTTTGCGATGAGGTGAATAAGGTTCTCAGTATCCATATGAGTCTGAAAAATTGCTCCTCGATTGATAAGTGTTTGGCGAACAGTCTGTGCATTTGTAAAGTTACCGTTATGAACAATAGCCATCTCTCCAAGATCATAACGAGCATATACTGGCTGTGCATCAAGGATAGAGTCATCTCCAGCAGTTGAATATCTCGTATGACCAATAGCTATATCACCATTTAAAGTTGATATCTTCTGATCGTCAAACACCTGTGTTACAAGCCCACGATCTTTGATTGTATGCATCTTTCTACCATCAGAACTACTTATTCCAGCTGCCTCTTGCCCTCTGTGTTGCATACTAAACAGTGAAAAGAAAGCCATTTTTGATGCACTGCTATGGTTAAAGACACCTACAACAGCACACTTCTCATTTAAATCTTCTCTATTTTCCATATCTCTTCTTTTATTATTGTCAAACTCTTAAATGTATAGAAACATTGTATCAAATATATAGCTATATAGGGTATCTGAGTTGGTCTCTTTACAATTTAATCACATTTTTTTCTGTCGATTTAACATTTGGATTTTTGTAATTTTACTGTTTTTAATATTTCTTTAAAAGAAATTAAAATACAATCAACTCCGAATTTAAAAACATAAGGATTTTATATGTTTAAGAAAAGCTTATCAATCGCTTTAACTTCACTTATCGCAGTTTCTGCTTTAACAACTTTCGCTTCTGCTGACATCAAAAAGGGTCAAAAGTACTACTTAAAAGATTGTAAGAAGTGTCATGGTAACGGTACAAAAGGTGCTGCAATGATGGATCAAGATGAGTGGGCAGATATGTTTGCTAACGACAATGAAGAGATTAAAGCTGTTCATGAAGATTCAGAAGATGCTAAAGCTATTAAATATTTTGAGAGCAAGAAGTTTGAAAAACATGCTCCGCACTTAAAAGATTTCTTATATGAGTATGGTGCTGACTCAGGAAATGTTCCAGCTTGTGGTTAATTCCTAGTTAAACTTCGAGACCTTCGGGTCTCAACTTTCTCTAAAGAGTCAATCTCTCCGTTAGAGACTTCAATTCACTCTTATATTCACTGTTTTCAATCTTCTCAAGAGATAGTTTAAACATAGTTTTACCATAAGTAGTAGGCTCAACAAGTATCTTATTACCATTTAATGAGCTATAACTAATATCACCTAACTTCTCATCATTTAGATTAACTGAACTTTTAAATGAGAACTCATCTCTGTATGTATTAAACTTACCATCATCAATAGTAAAATAGTAATCACCGTTCCAGACTGAACACTGGAAGTTTGCAAATCCATTTCTAATCGTTCCGTTAGTTGCAAACTCTCGAAACTCTTTTGAATCTATATCACTATTAAATATCTCACCATTTGGTGTTACTATTGATAAATTCATTGTATCATTCATGAATTTTACCTTTATTTCATACTTTCAGCTTTTTCTAGTGCCTCGTCTATTCCACCAACCATGTAGAATGCATTTTCTGGTAAATCATCATATTTACCATCAATAATACCTTTAAATCCAGCAATAGTATCTTGTAACTCAACATACTTACCTGGAGACCCTGTAAATACTTCTGCAACAAAGAATGGTTGAGATAGGAACTTCTCTATCTTTCTAGCTCTAGCAACGATTAATTTATCAGCTTCACTTAACTCATCCATACCAAGAATTGCAATAATATCTTGTAAATCTTTATATTTTTGTAAAGTAGCTTGAACACCTCTAGCAACACTATAGTGCTCTTCGCCAAGTACATCTGCAGAAAGAATTCTTGAAGTTGAATCTAGTGGATCAACCGCTGGATAAATACCTTTTTCTGCAATCTTTCTATTAAGTACTGTTGTAGCATCTAAGTGAGCAAAAACTGAAGCAGGAGCTGGGTCAGTTAAGTCATCCGCTGGTACATAAACAGCTTGAACAGAAGTAATAGAACCTTTTTTAGTTGTTGTAATTCTCTCTTGTAATGCACCCATCTCTCTAGCTAGTGTTGGTTGGTAACCAACTGCTGAAGGGATTCTTCCAAGAAGTGCTGACATCTCAGAACCTGATTGTGCAAATCTAAAGATATTATCAACGAACATAAGTACATCAAGACCTTTTTCATCTCTAAAATACTCAGCCATAGTAAGACCAGTTAGTGCGATTCTATTTCTTGCTCCTGGAGGCTCATTCATTTGACCGTAGCATAGAGCAACTTTATCAAGTACATTTGATTCTTTCATCTCAAAATATAAGTCGTTACCCTCTCTTGTTCTCTCACCAACACCAGCAAATACTGAGTAACCATCATGTTTAAATGCAACATTATGGATAAGCTCCATAATAATAACTGTTTTACCAACACCAGCACCACCAAATAGTCCAACTTTACCACCTTTTGCATATGGTGCAAGTAAGTCAACTACTTTAATACCAGTTTCAAACATTTCTGTTGAAGTTGATTGCTCTTCAAAAGATGGAGCATCTCTATGAATTGACATTTTTGGAGCATCTGGGTTAACTGGAGCACCATCATCTACTGGCTCTCCAATAACATTAAAAATTCTTCCTAAAACATCTTCTCCAACTGGTACTTGAATCGGAGCACCTGTTGCCTCTACTTTTTGTCCTCTTGTTAAACCTTCAGTCATATCCATAGCAATAGTTCTAACTCTACTATCTCCAATATGAGCAGCAACTTCTAGTACAAGTCTTTCTTCTCTACCAGGTACTTCGATTGCATCATTAATCGCTGGTAAGTATCCGTCGAATTCAACATCAACAACCGGACCCATAATTTGAATAATTTTACCTTCCATTTATCCTATCCTTTCTAAAATTCTATTCTTATTTCATAGCTTCAACACCAGAGATAATTTCGATTAACTCTGTTGTAATTGCAGCTTGTCTAGCTTTATTAAACTCTACAGTCAGTGAGTTCACTTTATCTTTTGCATTATTTGTTGCATTGTCCATAGCTTGCATTCTAGCACTATGCTCTGCTGCAAGCGAATCAATTAAAGAATAGTACATATTAAAATCAACATATTTTTCAGTTAATTCATTTAGTACTTCACCATCATCATCTGGTTCAATATCAAGCATTGACTCACTATTATCTAAAGATACTGATTCAAAATTAATAGGTAATAATTCTTTTACCTTTAACTCTTGAGTAAGCATATTTAAAAATCCGTTATAAACTAATATAACTTTATCTGTTTGTTCATTATTAAAATCTTCTACAACACTATCAATAAACTCTGAAGCTTTTTCATATGTTGGTGCAGAAGTCAATCCAACTTCTCTTTGCAACAACTCTTCACCTTGAAAGTTAAAAAAGTCTATACCTTTTCTCCCTGCAGCTCTAAGTCTTACTGTAGCACCCTGCTCTTCATATTTTGCTTTTAAAGCTGATACACTTTTAATAGTAGCCATATTAAATCCACCACAAAGACCTTTGTCTGCAGTAACAAAAACGATATCTACAACTTTAGGGTTGTCATTTTGAATAAATGCTCTACTAATATTTTCTGTATCTTGAACTTCAGCAATCTTTTTTGATATTGTTGATAAAACTTCACTAATCTTAACAGCATAGCTTCTTGCTTGATCAGACAATTGTTGTGTTCTTCTTAATTTTGCAGAAGAAACAAGCTTCATAGCTTTAGTTGTCTTCTGAGTATTTTTAACACTCTTGATTTGTCTTGATATATCTTTTAAATTAGCCATTTGCTATCCTTAGTCTGCTTTAAATATTGTTTTAAACTCATTAATAGCAGCTTCTAAGTTTTCCTTAATATCATCATCAATTTTTTGTTTTGCAGTAATGTCTTCTAAAATATTTGTATATTTTTGATCCATAAATGCATGGAATTCATTTTCAAATTTTACAACATCTCCAGCAGCAACATCATCTAAGAAACCATTTACACCTGCATAAAGGATAGCTACTTGTCTATCTACAGTTAATGGTTTATTAACACCTTGCTTAAGAAGTTCAACCATTCTTTGACCTCTTTCTAATTGAGCTCTAGTTGAAGCATCTAAATCTGAAGCAAATTGTGCAAATGCTTCAAGCTCTCTAAATTGTGCAAGGTCAAGTTTTAATGTACCAGCAACTTGTTTTGTAGCTTTAATTTGTGCAGCCCCTCCAACTCTTGATACAGAAAGACCAACATTAATAGCAGGTCTAATACCAGAGTTAAATAGATCAGTTTCTAAGAAAATTTGACCATCTGTAATAGAGATAACATTTGTAGGAATATATGCCGCAACATCACCAGCTTGAGTTTCAATAATTGGTAATGCAGTCATAGAACCAGCACCGTTTTCATCAGATAGCTTAGCAGCTCTTTCTAATAATCTTGAGTGTAGATAGAATACATCACCTGGATATGCTTCTCTACCTGGAGGTCTCCTAAGAAGTAAAGACATCTCTCTATATGCAACTGCATGTTTAGATAAATCATCATAGATAATTAAACAATGTTGACCGTTATCTCTATAATACTCACCCATAGTTACACCAGTATATGGTGCTAAGAATTGTAATGCAGAAGATTCAGAAGCATTTGCAGTAACAACTGTAGTATACTCCATAGCTCCAGCAGCTTCTAAAGCACCAACAACATTAGCAACAGAAGATGCTTTTTGACCAACTGCAACATAGATACATTTTACATCTTGACCTTTTTGGTTGATGATTGCATCGATTGCAACTGTAGTTTTACCAGTTTGTCTATCACCAATAATAAGCTCTCTTTGCCCTCTACCGATTGGAACAAGTGCATCAATTGCTTTAATACCTGTTTGTAATGGCTCATGAACTGATTTTCTAGCCATAATTCCAGGAGCTTTTTCCTCAACAAATCTTTTTTCAGTAGCTTCAATAACACCTTTACCATCAACTGGCTCACCAAGTGCATTTACAACTCTACCTAAAGAGTTAGGACCTACTGGAACTTCTAAAAGCTCACCAAGTCTTTTACAACTTGTACCCTCTCTTAAACCTTCGCTTGAACCTAAAACAACAATACCAACTGATGCTTCTTCTAAGTTAAGTGCAATACCTTTTGCACCATTTTCAAACTCAACTATCTCACCTGCCATTGCATTTTTAAGTCCGTAAACTTGTGCAATACCATCTGCAAAAGAGATGATTTTACCAGTCTCATTTACATCTACATTTAATTCAAAATTATCAATTCTTTCTTTGATTATTGAACTGATTTCATCTGCTTGAATCTTTGTACTCATTCATTATCTCCTTTAAAATTTCTAAACTGCTTTTAATATATGATCAATCATTTGTGATTTAAGTTTATCTTTACTAAAACCTATCTCAACACCAAGTCCATCAATATCAACTTTAATACCATCATAGTTACCTACATCTTGAGTCAATGCCAACTCTACACCAAACTTACTTGCAAATTTGTCTTGAATAGACTTTAAATCTGCATCATTTAGTTCATTGTTTGTATATACAACTCCAGTATAACTATTTGTTAATACTGCGATCTCTTGTTTTAACTCACTCACAACATCTGGTATGATATTTAGTCTTTTATTGTCTGCAACTAGTTTAATAAAGTTTGTAAGCTTTTCATCACCATCCACAAAAGAAAGTACTAAACTTACTTTATCATCTTTTGAAACATCACTAGATTGAATAATAGAAATAAATTTCTCATCTGAATATGCTGTTGAAATAGTATATAACTTTTCACAAATATCAGATATTGTTTTTGTATCACTATCTTTTAATAATGCTTTTACATATCTTTTTGCTATTGTACTACTCATTATGCAACCTTTTTCAATACAATATTTGTCAACTCTTCTTGAGTAAGTTCAATATTGTCATTACTTAAAAGCTGATCAAGAATCTCAGTCACAACTTCAACTTTAACTTTTTTAGTTTCAATTTCAACTTTCTCGTCAAAACTTTTAGTCATTTGTGAAATCTCTTGTTCAACTTGTTTTTCGATTTTTTCTTTTATCGATGACACATCGCTTGATGCACCCTCAACAATTTCAGCTGCAATTTTTTTAGCTTCTTCTAGTTCAGCTTTAGCACTTTCAACTTTTTGCTCAGATTCTTTTAATATGCTTTGAACTTTGTCTAGTTCAGCTTGAATCTCAGATGTTCTTCCTGTAAAGTATCCTTTAATTTTATCAGCTAATAGGTAACCTAAAATTGCTGCGAAAATTAAAAAGTTAACACTTCTTTCTAAAATATCTGTTTGCACATCTCCACTTGCTAATAAAACAACAGGAGATAAACAAGCAATTGTAAATAAAATTTTCTTCATACTTCATTTTCTCCTTATATTGAATTTATTTTAGCTTTAAGGCTCTCTTGGAATAGAGGCATACTCGCTGTAAGTGAAGATTTTAGTGTAGTTTTTTCATCTGCTATTGCAGATACAAAGTCATTATACTTTGTTTCTAATTGGTCTTTTGCTTCTGCTAATTTACTATCAGCTACTTCTTTAGCTTCAGAAGTTGCTTTTTCTCTGATAGCAGCAGCTTCGCTTTTAGCTTTAGCAATTATACTCTTTGCTTCTTGTAACATATCATCTACATCCGCACCTTTAGTCTTAGCATCAGCTAAATCAGATGCAATCTTAGCATCTCTATCTTCCATATGCTTAAATAAAGGTTTGTATAGACAACTGTTAAGTCTAGCAAGAACAAGTAAGAATATAACCGCAGAGCTTATTAACAATACCGGGCTAATGTCTAACATCTATCTCTCCATACAAAATTTACAGTTTAGTTCTACATAAACTTGCGACAATTATATCTAAATGTTTATATAAT
>JAMJTX010000145.1 GCA_024281215.1 Candidatus Thiovulum karukerense
AAAATGCTGACCTTAATGCTTCAAAGAATATCCTTGCGGTAGGAAGTGCCGTCTAAGCCTTGATAATATCTGGACAACAGTCTGGAGTTTCTAGGAAGCCTCGCCGTTTACGGCGGGGTTCTTCACTCAGTCCCTTGCAATAATCTTCTCCATATTTAAAAATAGCAGATCGCTTTTAAATATACTCTCTTCTATTAAATAGCTTAACTCCTCTCCATCTCCACCTGTAATAGTAACTGGTAGGTTAAATCTACTCTTGAGAGATATTACTAGAGAGCTAATAGAGTGATAGAATCCATAATATATGGCATCTCCTGAGAGTAGTGGAACTTCATCTATATTTAACTCTCTGCTTTTGTTAATATTCAGATGAGGTGTTTTATCTTGAAAAGCTCTCCAAGTTGCCTCTTTGCCCAAAAGAATATATCCGCCTAAATGTTTTGACTCTTTGATAACATCAACAGTTACAGCACTTCCAACATCGACAACTATCCCATTTTCTACTCCATAGAGTGCAACAACTCGATCGACTCCAAGAGTTCTATACTCTGTCTGAATATGAAAAAGATTTGATATATCTATCCAGTTCTGGAGACTCTTCACCCTCTCTGAAAAATTTCTATTTACAGATATATAAAAAACTCTCTCTGTAAAATCTTCTGGTTTGAATATATTGATAGGGGTAGTGGAGAGAGTTTGACCATCTCTCCAGATTTTGACATTTGTGTTACCTATGTCAGATAGATAGTGGGACTCGGAAATACTTCTCATCACATATAAATTTTTGAGGAGTAAAGAAGCAGTTCTCATTATCAAGCTCTGAGTGGATAACTCGATAGTCTGAAAAGTCTCGACTCATCTCAATAACATACCCTTGCGACTCTATTAGATAGATCTTATCTTCAATCTCTCCAAATGAGACAAAATAGGCAAATGGAAATTTAATTGAAGCTGTCTCTCGGAACTCACTATCAAACCTCTTGACTTCTCCGCTCTTTGTAATAATTAGAGTTGAACCATCGCTTTCAAAGATTGCTCCTCTGATATCTAAATCCAACCTCTTATCATACTCGTTTTTAATCAAAAGAGCGGTTCGATGAGATATTAAAATAAGCTTCTCTTGATCTAGTTTATAGTCGATTACATTACTGTAATCATCAGCTTCACTAACGGTAAACTCTCTAATAACTCTATTAACTTCAGTTGAGTAGAGTACCGCTTTTCCATTTAGAGTAAAAAATAGAATCTTTCCTCGTCCATCAAAAAATGGTCTCGGTAACTTTCTATCAACAGTTATTGCCGATGGATATCTCTCTTCAAAAAGCTTTTCTCCAGTAGCAATATTTTTGACAACAATATAGTTATCAAGAGATGTATAGGCTAAAAGGTCTCCGCTTCGACTCCAGACAACACTATCGCTGTCTATTTTGAACTCTTTAGAGATTTCCACCTCATCTCCATTCTCATTAAGAACTAGTCCATTTGAGAGATAGACTCTATTATGTTCAACTCGTTCTATTTTTGGAGAGTCTCGAAAGATAAAAGGGATTCTTTTATCTTGCAAACTACTCTGTTCCGGAGAGTAGTATGGTTTATTACTACACCCACTAAAAAAGAGAAATAGAAGAGCTAAAAAGCTATTGAGCAACAGTGCCATTTATATTTATATCATCTCTTATAAACTGATTTTGTGAAGCATCATAACTCTTTGAGACAGTTCCAAAGTGGTTAAGATAGTTTGCAACATCTTTAATAGATGAGCTATCTTCAATAAAGCTCAATCTATTTTGAGCCTCCTCCATCTCACCATCTTCAATAAGCTTGTAAGCTTCTGAAACAATAGCTAAATCTCGATAGATTGAACCCTCTTTATAGCTATAACCATTAAGTTGAATAGCATCTCTATTTAATGAGTAGAGTTGATACTCTGCCATATCAGAGATCACAGCATCACTACTCTTTGCAAACTCTTCCAATTCAACAACTGAGTTACCCTCGATAGCTTTAGATAGAGCTATTAATGAGTAGAGTTTAGGGTTAAGCTCCTCAACAATTTGGAGATTTGCTTCAGGCTCAATACCTCTCTGATAGTTATAGTATGCCTTATTAACAACCTCTGCCCGATAATCAGCTATCAAGTGATCTGTGAGATATGCTAATCCACCAACTGCAACAACCACACCTGCAATAATCAGTTTTCGTCTATTTTTCTTATAGAATCTCTCAATAAAAAAGAGTCGTTCCCAAAGAGTTGGTTCACTTATCTTTCCGCCATCTTTATCTAATAGTTCGATATTCTCTCTATTTTCAGCCATTATTTTTATCCTAGTTTTTTAAAATCATAACATCAATTATCTTGACTATCTTGCTTTCTCTCAACGAGAACAGCCGTTACATCATCGTCCATCTTCTTATCTGCAATAACTGCAAAGTAGTTTGCTAAGACATCAGCATCTAACATTGTATGCATATCATCTTTTTCAACAACATAGTTTGTATCTTCTGTAATTCCATCACTATATACAATAAGCTTTTGGAAATCTTTTAGCTCAACTCTATCCACTTTGATATTGAAGAAGAAGTTCATAAAAGGGATATTGTTCGCTTTAAGGCTGTGAATCTCATCTCCATCTTGAAGCATAACAGGGTACATACCAGCAGAGAACCACTCAAGATAAGTTAAATCTTTATCCATATGTATAAATGTTGCTGAGAGCTGTTCAAGATCAGAGAGAATATACTCAAGACTCTTTCCAAAAGCATTTGCCAACTCTTGGAAATTTAACTGCTCTTCAATTCCCTTTTTAACAAAAGAGAGAACAGATACACAAGTAAGTGATGGAACAATACCATGACCCATTGCATCAAGAACATAGATGAGGTAACCACCATCTGGGAGTTTATGAAGTGAGTAGCTATCTCCACTAAGAAAGTCATACGGTTTGAAATGGACTGTCACATCGATATTTGGATCTTTTGTGAGTTCATTTACGAGCATAGCCTGTTGTTTCTCAGCAGCTTTTGTCTGCTCTTGAATAAAGTATCTATTCTCCTCAGCAAGGTGATCAACATCAAGAATATTGCTTATATATGAGATAGCAATATTAAATAGCTGGGAATCCTCAGCAGAGAATTTCTTAGACTCATTTAGTTTATTGATAGCTTGGAAGACACCTATCATCTCCCCTTTTTTATCATAGATAGGTGTAGCTAAAATAGACTCTGTCTTATAGTTTGTCTTTTTATCAACCGCCGGATTGAATTTAGGGTGGTTATATGGATCATTAACAATAACTGCCTCTTTGGTGAGATATACCTCACCAACAATACCCAAAGAGAGAGGAATTTTAATATTACTAATCCCATGACCAACTTTTGTCCAGAAGACCTGCTCAACATCATCTATAAGCCAGAGAGTAGCTCTGTCACTCTTAACAAGAGTCTTTCCAAAATCTGCAAGAATTAGCAGAAGATTCTCTGACTCTGTCTCTTTAGAGATTTTTGTTGAGTAGTCTAAAATAATGTCAATTATACTGTGAAGATGTTTCTCTTTTGCAACTGAATACTCAAATATAAAATCGACAAGTTCATGAAGCCCCTCTTCCTCTTCAGAAGTGACCTGTTCTAAAAGCTCATTTATCTGAACTCGATGTTCAGGAGTCTGAATAATCTCATCAATTTTCTTTTTTGCTTCGTACTTATCTATCATCTACTGCTCTATCCTATGTGTCAAACTGACTTTTTCTCTCTGCTGGAGGTAGGAATGAGAGAAGTTTAGCTTCCATATTCCTAGGGTTATCTCCAGCCTGAATAGACATAATTCCCTCGAGAATAAGCTGATTCTGAAGAACCTCCTCATCATTTCGTACAGAGAGAATATTTGCAACTGGACCACCAACGGTATTACCAATCAGTGCACCATATAGAGTTGTAAGGAGTGCAACCGCCATCGCAGGACCAATAGCACTAGGATCTGACATATTAAGAAGCATGGCAACAAGACCAATTAGTGTTCCAATCATACCCATTGCACCAGAGAAGTTAGCCCACATATCAAACATCGCTAAGTTCCCTTTATGTCTTGTACTCATCTGCTCTATCTCAATATCAAGCATATCTCTAATAATATCTGGTTCTTGACCATCAATCGCCATCATCAGACCATTCTGAAGAAAGATATTCTCCTCATTTTTTAGAGGTCCTTCGAGGCTAAGAATCCCCTCTTTTCTAGCTGTTACAGCAAAATCAATCAATTTTGCAATAAGAGCTGGAAGATCCTGTTTTGGAGGTTTAATTGAGATCATAAAGAAGCCAAACATCTTCTTCATCTGCTCCATCTTAAAACCGATAAACAAGGCTCCTATTGAACCCCCAATAACAATTAAAACAGATGGAATATCAATATATGGACCGATACCAACCCCTAATGCCATCGCCATTAAGAGGAATGTATATGTCATTCCAAAACCTAAGACCGTTGCTATATCCATAGTTCTCTATCCTTTAAAATTTTAAGTTATCCAGCCACCACCAAGAACTTTACCATCTCTATAAAATACACCAGCTTGACCTTTTGCTAATCCAAAGATTGGCTCTTCTAACTCAATCTCTGCACTATTTTCAGGAGTAATTTTAACTGAACAGTTTAAAGCTCTACTTCTGTATCGTAATTTTACAGTAGCTTTGAACTCTCTATCATCAATAAACATATTAAGGTTTTTGAGAGTCACTCTATATTCTGATAGCTCATCTCTTTTACCAACTACGATTTGATTCTTATCTGGAATTATATCCATTACATAGTGAGGATCGTGGGCAACTCTTAGAGTAAATCCTCGTCTTTTACCAATTGTGTAGTGCATATAACCCTTATGGCTACCAACAACTTCACCAGAGGAGTTGAGAACTTCGCCTACCCTATCGATATCTGTATAGTCTTCTAAAATATCTGTATATTGATTATCTACAAAACAGATCTCTTGACTCTCTTTCTGCGAAGCGATCTCAATTAGTTCAGGAATCTTTGAAGCCATCTCTTTAATATCACTCTTCTGATAGTTGCCAAGTGGAAAAAGTAGTCTAGGAATCAACTCTCTATCTATGTCAAAAAGAAAATAGCTCTGGTCTTTAGATGTGTCGGAAGCTTCTAGGAGGTATTGACCATTATGTTTAAGATAGTGTCCAGTAGCTAAATAGTCAGCTCCGAGCTTCTCTGCAAATTTAAACATCTCTCCAAATTTAATTTCACGGTTACATACAACACAAGGATTTGGAGTCTCTCCAGAGATATATGTATCGATAAATGGTTTATAGACTCTCTTGAAAAAGCTATCTTGAAGATCAACAATATGGAGAGGGATATCTAGGAACTCTGCAACTCGCTTAACCCTTGCGATATTTTTTTCAAAGTAGTCATCACGACCGTGAAGTTTTAGATAGACTCCCTCAACAATATACCCCTGCTCTTTAAGTAGATATGCGGAGTATGATGAATCAACTCCTCCACTTAAACCAACAACAACTCTTCTGCTCATCAGTTCTTCTTCTTATTCTCCATAACAATCTTATGAGCTAACATCTTATTAATATTTTGGAAGAGCTTCATATATGCCTCTTGAGTATTTGGTCTCATCTTTTCACGAACCACAAAACTGAGAAGAATAACTATCTCACTTTTAGCTTTGATTGTTGCTGTTCTCTTCTCATTCATAACATATGCCATCTCACCAAAAAATTGACCTTTTTTCAGAGTTGCAACATCAATATCTCCAGCTGGACCAACAAGAACTGAGACTTCACCTCGAACAATATAGTACATATTCTTCTCTGTTGTTCCAACAGAGAAGACTTTCTCATCTTTCTCATATTGTGAGATTATAATGTCGTCCATAATTGAGATAACATCTTCATCTGTTAAGTTTTTAAAGAGTTCAAATCTATTTTTAATCTTCAGGAGAGCAAGTTGAGCTTGAGTCATATGAGTGGTATTTATCTCTTCTTTTGGTTTATTCGCCTCTTGACACTCCGCTAGTTTCTCATCAAATGATATTTTCTGTCGTTTTAGCTCATATTTAACGAAAAACTCAAACTTCTCTTGGGTCATTAGATAGTATATTTTATCTTTATTAATAATATTGACTCGTCCAATAGTGTGGTCAAGTAGTTTAGAGACAACCCCTTTGGGATTCTGTAAAAGTGTATCGAGAGTAGCCCTAACTATCGATATACTCTTTTTCTCTTCCTGTGAAGCATCTATATTATTAGACAAAAAAACCCCTTTTTAATATCTTAAATGTAAGGATAACAAAAAAGGTGTTAAAAATTGCTAGTATCATATACTATTCTATTAATAGGATTTTGGTAACATTCGCACAAAAATCTGGAAATAGCATGTTGTATGAACTCTTTTTACACTTTGATATAAATATCTTTCAATATATAACTTTTAGGGCCGGACTCTCTTTCTTTTTAGCCCTCATTTTTACCCTTTTTTTAATGCCAAAGTTTATTCGTTGGGCCGTTTCAAAAAATTTTGAACAACCAATTTACGATCTTGTTGAACAACACAAGGGTAAAAGCAAAACACCAACAATGGGTGGAGTAGTCTTTTTAGTTGCAACAGTTATCGCTTCACTTTTAACAATAGACTTCAGTAATATATTTGCTGTTCTTGGGGTATTAACTCTCCTCATATTCTCTGGAATAGGTGTTAGTGACGATTTGCAAAAGATTATGGGTAAAAGCAATCAAGCAGGACTCTCAGCAAAAGGAAAAATATATTTTCAGATTGGGGCATCTTTAGTAATAGCCTATACTCTCTACCGTTATGGATTTTCAACAGATCTCTATCTCCCGTTTCTCAAAAGCCCTATTATCGAACTTGGTCTAATGTTTCTACCTTTTGCTGTTTTAATATTTATTAGCTCATCAAATGCTGTCAATTTAACAGATGGGCTTGATGGTTTGGCAACTGTTCCCTCAACATTTGCTTTAATTACACTATCTGTGTTTGCATATCTTAGCGGACATGCAATTTTAAGCGACTATCTTTTAATTCCAAACATCCATGGAGTAGGTGAAATCGTTATTGTAGCAAGTGCTTTAATAGGAGCTTTAACAGGTTTTCTTTGGTTTAATGCACACCCTGCTGAAGTTTTTATGGGAGATAGTGGCAGTTTAGCAATAGGAGGATTTATCGCATATATGGCTCTAATAACTAAAAATGAGGTTCTTCTAATTTTAATAGGTTCAATATTTGTACTTGAGGCTATAACAGTTATTATTCAAGTTGCATCTTACAAGACTAGAAAGAAACGATTCTTTTTAATGGCTCCAATTCACCACCATTTTGAGATGAAGAACTGGCATGAAAATAAGATTATTGTTCGGTTTTGGATTATCTCACTTCTCTCAAACATAGTAGCTCTTATCTCATTAAAGATTCGATAATTATGAGTGATCTACATGTTGCCATTATTATGGACGGCAATGGACGATGGGCAAAAAATCGAGGTAAAAAACGGACAGAAGGACATAAAGTAGGGAGTGAGGTTGTTAGAGATATTACAACTTTTGCATCTCAACATAAAGATATTGCTCAACTTACTCTCTATGCATTCTCAACAGAGAATTGGAAACGACCCAAATTAGAGGTTGATTTCCTAATGAAACTTCTTGCTGATTACTTGGAGAGTGAAAAAGAGACTTACTTAAAAAATGGAGTCCGTTTTAAGGCAATTGGTGACAGAAGTAGATTCTCAAAAAGACTTCAAAAAGCGATAACACAATTAGAAGAAGATACAGAAAATGAGACATCGCTTATTCAGAATCTTGCACTAAACTATGGCGGAAAAGATGAGATAGTTCGAGCTGTTAAGAAGTTACAAATATCTGGAGATGAGGTCTCTGAAGAGTCTATTGAGCAGAGTTTAGATCTACCAACAGCTGTTGATATTCTTATTCGTACAGGAGGAGATCACAGGGTGTCAAACTTTCTGCTTTGGCAGAGTGCTTATGCTGAACTATTCTTTCTCGATACCCTATGGCCAGATTTCAAAAAAGATGATTTAAGTCGAGTTCTTAATCAATTTCAAGGTATTGAAAGAAGATTTGGTGGAGTTGAGGACGAGTAAATTTGAAAATAGGTGTTTTTGATAGTGGAGTTGGTGGATTAACAGTTGCAAAAGCACTTTATGAGAGCCAACTCTTTAGCGAAATAGTCTATTTTGGAGATACAGCAAGAGTCCCATATGGAAGTAAGGATAAAAATACGATTATCCGCTACTCTTTAGAGGCTGTTGAGTTTTTTAAGAATTTTGAGATTGATCTATTGATTGTCGCCTGTAATACAGTTAGTGCTTCAGCTCTTTTCCAGATGAGAGAGGAAGCTGAGTTTGATGTCATAGGGGTTATTGAGGCTGGAGTTCTAGCTGTAAAAAATAGCAGTGCAAAACTCAATGAAAATATCTTAGTTATTGGAACAGAGACAACTATAAAAAGTGGTCTATACCAGAATCTGCTAAAAGATAGAGGTTTTCAGAGTGTTGAAGCTCTTGCAACAGGTCTATTCGTTCCTGTTGTTGAAGAGGGAATATTTAGTGGAAAACTACTTAATGCAGTGATTGAACACTATTTTCAAGAGTTAGAAAATCAACCTGAACACATTATTTTAGGTTGTACCCATTTTCCTTTAATTGGAGATTCGATTCAAAAACATTTCCACAACTCACCAAAACTTATACACTCTGGCGAGGCGATAGTTGAACACTTAAAAGAGCTATACCCCTATCTATCAGAAAAAAGGACGAAGATTCAGTTCTTTGCTTCAGAAAATCCAAGTGGCTTAAAACGAGTTGCTGAGAGTTGGGGTATCGGATAAGAGGTTAATAAAGACTCCAATACTTACTTTAAATCAGATATCTTTAAGCTTTAATATGATTTACCATGCACTGCATATTACCGCAATAAGGCATATTTATGAATATTTATAAGATTTTTTTAAGCAAACTTTACTGTTTTATAAACTTAATTTAAGCAAATAAAGAAGATAATTACTTCAAGAATAATTTTTAGATATAAAAATTATTCAATAGCTATATAGGAGAATAAGATGTTACCTAAATTTATCGTACTTAATACAAGCTGTGATGTAAAAGAGAAAGGGTCTTTAAGTTTCCGACAGAGAAAACTTCTTAATAGATTAGATATTGAACTCTCATCAAAAAATCCATATGTTAGATGTTCGCTTAATTGTAGCGATGGAAGATATAGCTTTTTCTTCTCTAATGGGGTTATAACAGTTGAAAATAGCTATAAGACTCAAGAGGAATTATTTGAGAGACTCAAAAGCTTTAAAGAGGCTATGGCTTATCTTGAGTGTGACTTAAGCGAAACAACTTTTCTTCAAAAAGAGATGATGGATATGGAGAAAGATGAAGCAGAAAAAAGAGAGAGAAAAGCTAGAAGATATAGCCGTTACTAAAAGATACAGGGCTTAATCTACGATTTACTGGAGATGCTCTTTAAGAAATTGGTATGAGCTTTGAATATCTTGAAACTTTTTTGTGTATAGATTGATAATGGTTTGATTTTTATGATGAACCCTATCTGGATGATACATTTTTGCTAATCGTCGATAGTTTGCTTTTACATCACTAATTGAAGCATTATATTGAAGCTCAAGTACCCCGTAGTGGTATAATAGAACAGAGTCCTGATGATACCCCTGAGTATTAAAACTATTTTCTCGATTGTACTTTGTTCGTCTCTGTTGTGTATATTTATTAAAGAGTATAGTAAGAAAATTTTCACTATATGTAAATTTAATATTAAAAAAGAGAAAACTCTTCCTTTTTAAAACCCTATCCAACCTACTTTTACTTCGTTCCTCAGAAGCATTTAAAAAAAGTCGTCTATCATCATATTCTGTAATAAATTTATCAAGTTGAGAAGAGAAGTATGTGATAATCCAAGGATTTGGCTCTTTTAAGAGAATCTTAACCTCTTTGTGAGATATTGCATCAAGATAGATATCAATATCACTCTTAATCTGGTTATCTTGTTTAAACTCTATCTTTATTGGTTTGTGACGATAACGAAGAACATTCTTTAAAAGTTGCTCATAATATAGCTCACTCTTTTCAGAATATAGTTTTGTAAGCTTAATAAGAAAATCTTTTCTTTCTCTCATTAAAGAGTCATCTAGGAAGATAACAACTGACATTGGTAGAAAAATAGTATCTCTACTATGAGAAAGAATAAATGCACCAAACCAATCTACTGATAGCATAGATGAGTCAGTCTGAACAACTAACATATTAGATTTGATATAAATCCTCAAATAGATTCCCTTTCTCTCGCAAAGTTCCTTTAAAATTCTATCAAAACTCTATTTTGATAACATATTTAGCTCGATATTATATAGTGAGTATCGAATCTTTTTAAACTTTTCTGACTCTTTTAAATCGATAACTTTAAAAACCTCTTCAAGAACCCTTGCCGACTCTTGTCCTCTTTTCATATTTGAGATAATAATATCCTCAATGTTTTCTCTTCCATTCTCTATTGATAGAGTCTCCTTAAGAACATCATTGATAATATCTCTAGATTGTAGATAGTCAGTGTAGTTTAAAAGAGTTGCAAGATGTCTCAACTCTTTAAGGCTTTTAGCAGTTTTGTGGTTGTCATAGAAAAATCTATTTATATCCTCTACGACCCTGATGCCCTCTTTAAGACGATTGAGATTAGCATCGATAATGCGGTTGAGGGATCTCTCCCCCATCTCGTTTTTAGTCGTCACTATTCATAATTCCAAGAATCTGAAGCAGTGCCGTAAATAGGTTTAAGAAGTCTAAATAGAGAGCAACTGCACCATCAATTGGTGTCTCATAGTTTCCTTGAATGATGTTTTGAGTATCATATATAATAAAGAAACTGAAGAGCATTACCACAACACCTTGAATAGCGATGTGCAGAATTGGATTACCAATAAATATATTTATAACTGAAGCTACAATAACAACAATAAGAGCTATCATCAGAGGTTTGCCCATAGATGTAAAATCACTCTTTGTCTTTATAGCAAACATACTAAATAGACCAAATATGATAGTTGTCATAGCGAAGGCATTTGCAATAATTGCTGGTCCTCCTGCCATTCCAAGGAACTTAGCTAAAATTGGGCCAAGAGTTAATCCACTAACAAATGTAAAACCAAATAGAACCATTAAATTAAGAGGTGTCTTATGTTTTACAAAGTGAAGTCCAAAAAGAAGACCCAACTCAAGAATAACAAACAGCCAGAACATTGATTGAACAGTTCCGGCCATTCCAATTCCAGTGTAAGCTCCAGCAGTTCCTGCTAACATTGATGCAGCAAACAGCTTATAGGTCTCTTTGATAAAAGTTACAAGTTCAGCATCTGATCTGTAACCAACACTACTCTCCTCTTTTGAGAACATACTACTAGAAGATGAACCGAGACCCTGTCTCTGGCTACTGCTTCTGTTGAAAAAATCGTTATTCACCAACGGCTCCTCTATGATTTTTTTATTTTTAAATATTATAGGCTATTTCTTTAACAAACTATTAAAATATAGCATCAATTAGAAGTTATAAGATATAACCTCTGAATAGATTAAAGAGTTGAGGATTGGGTCAAATCTCTACGATTTTTAGGCAAAATCGCAAATTTGCCAAAATAAAATTTGAATAGCACTCCAATTTTTATATAGAATGCCATTAAATTAGATGAGGTGAAGAGAATTTCACCCAAAATATAAACATATACAAGGGATATATATGGCAAAGATTATCTGGTCAAAGATTGATGAAGCTCCTGCTTTAGCAACATACTCGCTACTTCCAATCGTAAATGCTTTCACAAAAGAGGCTGGTGTTGAAGTTGTTGAGAGTGATATTTCACTTGCAGGTAGAGTTTTAGCTTCTCAAGGTCTTGCTGAAGATAACCTATCTAAGCTTGGTGAAGTTGTTCTTCAAGAAGATGGAAACATCATTAAACTTCCAAACATCTCTGCTTCAGTTGGTCAATTAAAAGATTGTATCGCTGAGCTTCAAGGTCAAGGTTACGATATTCCTAACTATCCTGAGCAACCAGCTAACGATGCTGAAAAAGAGATTCAAGCTAAATATAATGTTTGTCTTGGTTCTGCTGTTAACCCAGTTTTAAGAGAGGGTAACTCTGATAGACGAGCTGCAAAAGCTGTTAAAAACTTTGCTCAAAAGAATCCACACAGACTCAAAGCTGTTGATGAGAACTCTCAAGCTTATGTTGCTCATATGGCTGGTGATGGTGACTTCTTTAGCAATGAGCAGTCAATCACTTGTGGTGCTGATGCAAAAGTTACAATTGCACTTAACGGTAAAGAGCTTACATCTATTGATGCTCTTAAAGGCGAGGTTCTTGATGGAACATTTATGTCTGTTGCAAAACTCCGAGCTTTCTACCGAAAGACAATTGAAGATGCAAAAGCAAAAGGTCTTATCTGGTCACTTCACCTAAAAGCTACAATGATGAAAATCTCTGATCCAATTATGTTTGGTCACGGGTTTGAAATCTTCTTTGAAGATGTATTTAGTAAATATGCTGATACTTTCAAAGAGTTAGGTGTTAATCCAAATCTTGGTATGTCTGACTTAGAGAAAAAGATCGCTGGTCACTCTCAAGAGGCTGAAATTAAAGCTGCATTCCAAGCTGTTGTAGATGCTGATGCTCCAAGAATCGCTATGGTTGATTCTGATAAAGGAACAACAAACTTCAATGCTTCAAACGATATTATTATCGATGCTTCTATGCCAGTAGTTGTAAGAGAAGGTGGTAAGCAGTGGGATAGAACTGGTGCAGCTGACCAAACTGTTGCTGTTATTCCAGACTCTACTTATGGTATGTTCCATGCTGAGATGTTAGCTGATGTTGTTAAAAATGGTCAGTATGATGTAACAACTATGGGTGCTATGCAAAATATCGGTCTTATGGCTCAAAAAGCTGAAGAGTATGGTTCACACCCAACAACTTTTGAATTAGCTGAAGCTGGAACTGTTACAGTATCTGCTGGTGATAAAGTTCTTATGGAGTTCGATTGTGAAGCTGGTGACATCTGGAGACTTGCAAGAACAAAAGATATTCCAATTAGAGACTGGGTAAGACTTGCTGTTGAGAGAGCTAACATTGAGCAAATCCCATTAGTATTCTGGTTAGATGAAAACAGAGCTCACGATGCTCAACTAATCAAGAAACTTGATGC
>JAMJTX010000146.1 GCA_024281215.1 Candidatus Thiovulum karukerense
GTTGGTTTCTACTCTGCATTTATGGTTGCTGATAAAGTTGAAGTTTTAACAAAAAAGGCTGGAGAAGAGAAAGCTTTTAAATGGATTAGTGCTGGTGATGGTAGTTATGAAATTATCGACTCTGTAAAAGATTCTCACGGAACAGAGATTACTCTATTTATCAAAGAGGGTGAGGGTGAATTCCTTTCAACTTACACTATTGAAAATATCATCAAAAAATACTCAAACCATGTTCCATTCCCTATCTATTTAGAGAAAGAGGTTGAGGTTGAAAAGCCTGAGGCAGAGGGTGAAGATGAGGAGAAGAAAGAGCCAGAGATGACTATCAAATCTGAGCAGATAAATAAAGCTTCTGCTCTCTGGACTCTTAGTAAAAACGACCTATCTGATGATGAGTATAAAGAGTTCTACAATACTATTGCTCACTCATCTGAAGAGCCATTAACTTGGGTTCATACAAAAGTCGAGGGGACTCTTGACTATACAACTCTATTCTATGTTCCGAAAACAGCACCAATGGATCTATATAGAGCAGATTGGGAAAGCGGACTCAAACTATATATCAACCGAGTATTTATCTCAGATGGAGAGAAAGAGCTTTTACCAACTTATTTAAGATTTGTAAGAGGTATTATTGATTCTGCGGATCTACCTCTAAATGTATCTCGAGAGATTCTTCAAAACAATAGAATTCTTGAGAAAATCAAAACCTCATCAACTAAAAAAGTTCTATCTGAACTATCAAAACTTGCAAAACAAGATGCTGAGAAGTTTGCTGAATTCCATAAAGAGTTTGGACGAACAATGAAAGAGGGTCTATATACAGACCATGCAAACCGAGATAAGATTCTTGACCTACTCAGATTTAAATCTCTTGATGGTGACAACCTACCTCTTAAAGAGTATAAAGAGAAGATGGGTGAAGAGCAGAAAGAGATCTACTATATCACTGGTGAAGATGAGAAACTACTGAAAAACTCACCACTTCTTGAGAAATTCAAAGCTAAAAATCTTAATGTTCTGATTCTTGATGAAGAGGTTGATGGTGTTGTATTCCCAATGGTTACAGAGTATGACAAGACTCCTATGAAACATGTATCTGATGTTAAGTTTGATGATGAGACAGAAGCGGATAGTGAAGAGAGTAAAGAGCTACTTGAGAAATTATCAACTATTCTAGCAGGTGAAGTTAAAGAGGTTAGAGTATCAACTTCTCTAGTGGATTCTCCAGCTTGTATCGTTCCAGATAAAGATGATCAAAACTATATGATGGCTCAAATTATGAAGCAGATGGGACAAGAAGCTCCAGAGCTACCACCGATTCTTGAGATTAATCCTAAAAATGAGCTTTTTCAAAAAATCTCAGCGAATAGTGATGATGGGCTTATTGAAGATGTTGCTCAACTTCTTCTTGATCAAGCTAGACTATTTAATGGTGATGAGGTTAAAGATTCAATCAAGTTTATTGAAAGAATGAACCGAGTTATGCTAAAAGCTCTTTAAGAGTCGTTTCTACTCTCAAGATTTCAAATTAAACCACCGTCTTTCAGGCGGTGAGCTTTAATCTGCTATCAACTCTCCATTTTCGATAGAATTCCCAAAATTATAATATGGAAAAAGGTCGAAATTTGAGATTTTCAAGAGCCTATATTCCTACTTCGAAAGAGACTCCAAATGATGCTGTGCTTCAGAGTCATATTCTCTTAATTCGGGGTGGATATATTCAAGGTGTAGCGAGTGGTCTATACAATCTTCTACCACTCGGAAAAAAGATACTAGATAATATTAGAGATATAGTTAAAGATGAACTAGATAGAGCTGGTTGCCAAGAGGTTGATCTAGCTTTTGTAACCCCAGCTGAGTTGTGGGAGGAGAGTGGTAGAATCCAGAAGTTTGGAAAAGAACTTCTCAGATTCCACGATAGAAAAGAGAACCTATTTGTTCTTGGTCCAACCCACGAGGAGATGATGGTTAATCTAGTTCGAGACAACATTACAAGCTATAAACAGCTACCTCAAAATCTATATCAGATAAAGACAAAATTTCGAGATGAGGCTAGACCGCGATTTGGACTTATGCGAGGTCGAGAGTTTGTTATGAAAGATGGATACTCTTTTCATGAATCTGAAGAGGATATGAAGCGAGAGTTCAGTCTAATGGAAGAGACATATAAAAAGATATTCTCAAGATTAGGTTTAGATTTTAGAGTTGTTGAGGCTGATAGCGGTGCAATTGGTGGAACTGGTAGCCGAGAGTTTATGGTTCTTGCTGATAGTGGTGAAGATACTCTTGTTGTCTGTAAAAGTTGTGAGTATGGTGCAAATATCGAAACAGCAAAACGACAACCAAAAGATGCTCCTGAACCTGTTGAGATGACTTTTGGAAAGTTTCTAACTCCAAATATGAAAGCTATTGATGAACTTTCAGAGTTTTTCCATGTCGATCCATACTTCTTTGTAAAAGCTGTTGCAAAAAAAGCTATCTTTGAAGATAGAGAGGAGATTGTTCTCTTTTTTGTCAGAGGTTCAGATGAACTTGAAGAGACAAAAGCTGTTGGAACAGTTGGAGCTTTAGAGCTTGTTGATGCTTCACAGGAGGAGCTAGAAACTGCTGGTTTAGTTGCTGGATTTATGGGTGTTCTTAATCTTCCTCAAAATATCAGAACAGTCTATGATCTTGAACTTAAAGGATCTAAAAATCTTATTACAGGTGCAAATGAAGTTGATTATCACTATGTTGGTGCAACTCTTGAAGAGTTACCAGAGGATACTCATTTTGCTGATTTAGTGGTTGTTAAAGAGGGTGACCTATGTTCAGTTTGTGGTGGAGAGCTTCACTATAAAAAGGGGATCGAAGTTGGACACATATTCCAGTTAGGAACTGCATACTCTGAAAAGCTAAAAGCTAACTTCCTCGACCAGAACGGTAAATCTCAGCCGATGGTTATGGGAACTTATGGAATTGGTGTTAGTCGATTAATCTCGGCAGTTGTTGAGCAGTCTCACGATGATAAAGGGATTATTCTTCCAAAAGAGATTGCACCATACAGACTAAATATCCTTGTCTCAAATGTTAAGAAGTCTGAAGAGTTGGAGTTTGGCGAAGAGATATATAGCCACTTCCAGAGTTTAGGAGTTCCAACAATTCTTGATGACAGAAAAGATAGATTTGGATTTAAGATTAAAGATGCTGAACTGATCGGTTTCCCATATACCCTGATTATTGGTAAGTCTCTAAAAGATGGAGAGGTTGAAATTTTACATCGAGCCAGAGGTGAAAAAGAGAGTGTTTCAGTTGATGAGGTCAAAACAAAACTAGAGGAGTTATTAAAGTGATATATCTAATTGT
>JAMJTX010000147.1:0-4166 GCA_024281215.1 Candidatus Thiovulum karukerense
AGCTCTATTTTGGTCAGTGCAGATCTGCAAGCTGCAATTTATCACTATGTTGATGACAGTGGCCGAAAAGTATTTGTCGACAGAATATCTAAAATTCCCGAAAAGTATCGTCCTCGAGTGACTCAAAAACAGCATGCGCTCCCTCAAAATATTGCAGTTGAGTCGATTCAAAAAAATGTTTTAGTTGAGTCTCGACATCTTGCCATGCCTTTGGAGAACTACTTTAATGGCCTAACATTTGGTCAGAGAAATAAGTTCTTCATAGAAACCACCCACCAAGGCTACAATACCACCTGAAACCCCAGGAACTTTATTAGCAGCGCCCATAGCGATACCTTTGATCACTAAATAAAAAGCGCCCCAAAATGTTCTTTCTTTTTGAAAGCTTCTCATGGGTTAATCAAAGATTTACTTCTTTCTAAAATGAAAAGTGTGGCAAATCCAATCCCCATCCATAAAAGGACAGCAACCAGTTGGGGGTCCCCGCTAAATTCTTTTGGGAATACTGCTTCTAAATCCGAGGGAGTACCTTGGATTTTATTTTGCCAAGGCCAAACTTTATGTAAGGCGCCTGTCATTAATCCGACTAAAACAGCGTTACTTCTTTGAGGATAGCGATTTAATAGCCAACTTAAAGCTTTTGAAAAAACTTTAATTCCTATTAGTATACCCAAAAGAAAAACCCCAAGGATTCTACTCGTATTCATCCACTGTGTTTGATCAAAATTGAGGATTAAATCTTGAGCGAGGCGCAAATGGGTGAGTATAGTTTGATACACGCCCATTACAACCAAAATATATGCCCCTGAGAGGCCGGGGAGTATCATGGCAGAAATTGCTACAAAGCCAGAGAAAAATAAATACCAAAGACTACTTTGGTTTCCCCCTCCATTAAGCTGTGTAATACTAAAAGAAACTAGAATTCCAAAAACCAATTAAAGAATTGTTATGAAAATTATATCTAAGAGTTTTCAAGAAATTGAAATACCTTTCTCATCAGAAGACAACAACTCCATTTTTCTCAATGCTACCGTTACCGCTAAGAAATTTAATAAAGATGTTCGTGAATGGCGAAGAGCCAAACAGACTTCCCAATATATCGATGCTTTAATCGATGTGGGAAATTTCCACATCGACGATTTGATTATTGTTCGCAAAGGTGGTCAAGCTGATAATCAGGGAACTTGGATTCATAAAAAGTTGATCATCGCTTTTGCTCGTTGGCTATCTCCAGAGTTTGCTGTTTGGTGTGACAGTGTTATTGAAGAGATCTTAAAAACTGGTTCATACTCACAAACTCCAAATTTAGAGAAAATCAAAACTCGAACAGAACTTTTGGAACACTCTGGAAATCAGTATGAAATTTTTGAGAAAGTCTTCTTTAAAATTGGAATCACTCAACCTGAAGAGTTGGCAATCACCTCAAATAGAGCTGTGAAAAAAGAGACAGGAGTAGATTTTATTGAACTTGCCAAACGGAAAGGAGTTGAAGCTCCTCAAAAGTTCTACACTGTTACCGAACTTTGCCAAATTGTGCGAGGTGGAGATTTTTCAGAGGATATCAAAAAGTCCGTCTCAACCAAAAACAGTTCCAAACCCCGCCCACAAAATCTAAATACAATTCTGGAGTACAACGGTTTCCAAGTTCGTGAAAATGGAGAGTGGAGAGCCACAGACAAAGGTAACCAGTTCTCAAAACTTATTCAAAATAAGGCTATTGCCTCCGATAAAACTGTATATCACCTAGCTTGGAGAGTAGATATCTTAGAAAAGATTTTTTAGCTTAATCATAGATTGCCGTGTCAAGCCCGACAGTGACAAAATAGAGAGGGGGACGTGGGTTTTAACCCCACTTTTAGCATGACTGAAGTCATATTCCCTGAAAAAGTATTAGCCTTTGATTGAGAGTGTGCAACAGAAGTTAAAATAGAATATTTGGAAATTGATAGACTATATATAAAGTAACAATCTGAATAAATATAAATGGTATTACTCCTCGATATAGATGCACTGTCTCAACCATATTCCCAATTGCACCTTTTAAGAAAAATAGAGCAAATCCAAAAGGTGGGGTTAAGAATGAAGTTTGAAGATTGATAGCAATCAAGATAGCAAACCACAAGGGGTTAATTGAGAACTCTTCAACAATCGGCATTAAAATCGGAACAACAACAAATGCTATCTCAATAAAATCGATAAAGAAGCCAAGAACAAATATCAGTCCCATTGAGATTAAGAGAAATAGATCTCTATCTCCAACATCTTCTGTAAATATCTCAAGAAGAAGCTCAGTTCCGCCCCACTCATTAAAGACCAGTGAGAATGCAGTTGCCCCAAAGAGAATCATAAAGACCATACCAGTTATTTTTACAGTTTCATCAGCAGAGACCATAATCAGTTTAATGGAGAGTCGATTATTGAGCTTGGCTAAAATCATCGCTCCTAACACACCAATAGATGCTGACTCTGTCGGAGATGCAACCCCAAAAAATATTGAACCTAAAACAGAGAACATCAATATAATAGGAGGTGTAAGGGATTTCAATAATTCAAAGATAGAGATGTTTGAACTCTTCTCAATAACCCTTATCTCACTCTCTGATGAGGTTCTCCAAAGAATATATATAAGATATAGAGCTACAAGAATCATAGATGGAACAATAGCTGTTCGGAATATATCTCCAATCGAAAGACTCATAACATCAGCAAGAATAATCAACACAATTGATGGAGGGACAATCTGCCCAAGAGTTCCACTAGCTAAAACTGTTCCACTAGCAAGAGATTTATCATATTGATACTTTAACATTATAGGAAGAGATATAACTCCTATCATCACAACAGAAGCCCCAACAATTCCAGTAGCTGTGGCTAAAATCAGACCAACTAAAACAACAGAGATAGCTAAACCACCTCGAAATCTTCCAAGCAGTTGTCCCATTGTGTGAAGAAGCTTCTCTGCCAACCCACTCTTCTCAAGAATAATCCCCATTAAAACAAAGAGAGGAATAGACATAAGAGTAAAGTTCTGCATAATTCCATATATTCGGAATGGCAGAAAGTTAAATATCTCAAAATCAAAATCTAAAGATATAGCTGTAAATATAATTGCTGTTGTTCCAAATACAAAAGCTACTGGTATCCCTACCAGCAGAAGTCCAAGGGCTGTAAAGAACATTATAAGACCTATCACCTATTTACTCCAAAAATTTTTGATATAACATTATGTATAGAACTCCATAGCTTTCTACACATCTAAAAGTTAAAGCCAATTATATTATTTAACTGGCTTTTCATTGATTCAATATCGTTAATACCAGTATTTCCAAGAGTGTCTAGCATTACAAGAAAATATCATAATCCAGCTAATAAAACTTGTGCAGAAAGCTATAATTTCATGTGAATATGTGATTTAGCACTCTCACAGTTTAACTCGGGGAGCTTGACCCTTAATAATAACAATAATCTTATGATTATTGCGATTGTAATTAAGAGCCGTTACCTGCACTATATTAAACATAGTTTATTATAAGTAGATGTGCTAAAATACCTCTAATAGTAATAGTAGAGGGGAGAAAGCTATCAAGCTACACCCTTTTACTTCTCTCCAACTATTTAAGTTGGAACGATATAAATTTAGAAAGGAGAGGCGGTTGCCTCCCTGCCAAAATATGGCTAGGTCTATAACCGCTGAAATTTAATGAGAATATTGTTATACAATCAAAACCCTGTTGTTGAAAAGCTTGTTACATTAAGTGCTAAAAAGACCTCTGATGAAATAGTCAGTATTAGAAGTATAGATGAACTTGTTGAAGAAGAGGTGGATCTACTTCTTTTAGATGATGATGCATTTGTACTTGATGAGAACTGTTATGAAGTTATTAAAGAGAAGATAAAATTTAAAAAGAGTTGCCTAATCGCTTCAAGAGACAGTGAGGAGAGAGATGATTTTGATGATATTCTCCATAAGCCTTTTTTACCAACAGATTTAGTAGCAGAGCTTGAAAAGATGAAGAGTGAAGCAGAGGAGGCTGACTTTGGTGATGAGGAGTCTCCTATTGATGACCTAGATTTTGAAGATCTTGACGAAACACCTGAAGATGAACCATCTAACCACAGCGAAGAGTCTGAAGATAGTGAAAGTGGGTTAGATCTTGACGGTATTC
>JAMJTX010000147.1:4265-4698 GCA_024281215.1 Candidatus Thiovulum karukerense
CTTGATGAGTTAGATGAGCCGGAAGAGGAGAAACCAGCTGAAGAAGAACTTATCTCTCTTGATGAGTTAGATGAGCCGGAAGAGGAGAAACCAGCTGAAGAAGAACTTATCTCTCTTGATGAGTTAGATGAGCCTGAAGAGGAGAAACCAGCTGAAGAAGAGCTTATCTCTCTTGATGAGTTAGATGAGCCGGAAGAGGAGAAACCAGCTGAAGAAGAGCTTATATCTCTTGATGAGTTAGATGAACCGGAAGAGGAGAAACCAGCTGAAGAAGAGCTTATCTCTCTTGATAGTAGTGATGATGAAATATCACTAGACGATTCATTAGATGAGGATGATGAAGATGAGGATTTAGATGCAGCACTTGCTGAGCTTGATGCAATAGAAGACGATTTAAACTCTTTTATAGACTCTGCAACTTCTACTGAAGAAG
>JAMJTX010000147.1:4796-12972 GCA_024281215.1 Candidatus Thiovulum karukerense
AGCTCCTGCTGAAGAGGTGATTGAAGAAGAAGCTCCTGCTGAAGAGGTGATTGAAGAAGAAGCTCCTGCTGAAGAGGTGATTGAAGAAGAAGCTCCTGCTGAAGAGGTAGCTGAAAATGACCTTGACTCATTAGACTCTATTTCAGAAGATGCTATGGGTAAAGCTCTTGGAATGGAAGAAGAGAAACTAGCTGAAGAGGATAGTTCATCGATTCCTGATATTGCACCAATTCCTGTTCCACTAACAACAGATGATGCTAAAGCTGAAGAGAGTGAGCCTGTCAAAAAAGAGGTCTCTGGGGATATAGAGACGATTATGGCTCTATTGCAACAGCTTGATAGTGTTGGGCTTAAAAAGGTTCTTGACGGTATGGAGCTTAATATATCTATATCTTTTAAAGATAAGAGTTCTGACGAGACTTAATCGTACTATTTCTAGGTGGAGATGCTAGATGAATAAACATATGATTATCTCTGAAGAGGTCTTTTTTACGGAAGAGCCAACAGAGGTTGTCTCAATGGTAGGCTCTTCTGTTGCAGTTACTCTCTATGATAGAGTTAGAAAAACAGGGGGAGTACTACACTTCTTTGAACCAGAGTGGAGTGGTGTTGGCATCAAAAGTCACAGGTATGGAGATGTTGGTGTTGAGGATCTTGTCAAGAGATTTATTAATAGTGGTAGTGAAAGGGTAAATCTTATTGCTAATATTATTGGTGGTGCTACTCTTGGAGAGTTCTCAATCGAGACTCTACCTATTGGCTTAAGAAATGTTCAGTCAGCTAAAAAAGTTCTGGATCAAGAGGAGATAGCTATTGATATGGTTGAGGTTGGTAAAGAGATAGGTAGGTATATCTCTTTCAACTCTGAAACAGGAGAGGTAAAGATTAAAGAGAACCGTATCACTCACTAGCAAGTAGTTCGGTAATAGCCTCTATTTTTTGGCTACACTTTGATTGTAAAACTTAAATAAAAGGAGTTCTTATGGCTATCTCTCTTGAGAAGGAACTAAAGGAGGCGAAAGCCTCTAAAAAGCGTTATAGAAGCCTATTTATAGTTGCTACACTACTTCTAATATTTGTCCTTTCTTTGATTTACAAATTAACAGTTCTTGATTATGCAGTTTTAGAAAATGTAACTATAGAGAAGTCTTATAATGGGATTACATTTAAGTTTGATGTAGTTGAAGAGGGTAAGTTAGAGTTTCATCATGGAGAAGCTGTTTTGATAGATAACTTTGATGTTGAGAGTAACAGAAGATTTAGTTGGAACTGGACGGCAACAGGCGAAACAGAGATCTCTATTCGAAGTCGTAACTATATGGTTTTACCATACTGGAATAGTGAGATTTTTGAGTTTTAGATAACTAAAAAAGGGGAGATCCCCCTTTATTATTTAATGTTTAGAAACTCATCTTCTGTAATTTTTGCCTGTTGTAGGATATTTTTCAATGTAAACTCTTTAATATCTTTGTGGTTTGGAATAACTACTAAGCAGTCTTCTGAAGGGTTGTACCATATTTCATGACTTCCCTTGCCTTGTCTTTTAAAAACTAATCCGAGTAGTCTTAGTCTTTTTATAACCTCCTTATATTTGAAGCCTCCTAATCTACCCATAAATTCAAGCCTCAATAAATAAATGTTGGTGAAAACTATTAGGTATATCCGCTAATCTAACATTATTGCTATGCCTAAAATTTTCTGAATCAATCTCTTTTCTTACCTCAATTAACTCATAAACAAGCTCTTTTGCTATTGCTAGAGTCTCTTCTACAGTTGAACCTTGAGCTATCAATCCTTGCACATCATCGCTTGTAGCCAAGTAGTATATTTCACCATTTTCTACATGCCTTTCTATTTTTATATCAATCATTCTTTCCATAGTTTACTCCTTTAGTTAAGTAGTATGTTCACTATATATAATATATTCTATGTGTCAATTATAGAATCTCAAATTACTTCTATTTTACACTATTTTTAAACTTTTTAACCTATTTTAGAGCCTTTTTAAAGGGTATCGAGAGCTTATCAAGAGAGCCTCTTTTTCTATGAAACTTATATCTTTTGCGGGACTTCAGTATTTCAGGAATCAGTTTTTTGAGCAGTTATTAAGCTCTCATTTTCTGTGGTTTTTGCATGTTGTAGGGTAGTTTTTAATGTAAATCATCCCTATTTTACAGGACTATTTTTCAGATATTAAATATTTTTTTAAAAACCTCAATTTTTGCCCCTCTAACGATTTTAAAACCTGTTGCAGTAGGTAAGGTCATTTTTTCTAAAAAAAGCTCTCACAGGGTTAGTTTTAGGGGTTATTTTTATATATTTGAGAGCAAGTCGGCGAAAAAAATCAGCGGGAGCGGAACTTTTTAAACTTTGTGATATAAATAGAGCTTTTTCTTTGAGTCGAGTTTTGGAGAGCTTGAATTTTTTATAAGAGGAGAAATTCCCTGAACTCTAAAAAAAATTTTCAAAAAAAACCACCGAACTCACAGAGTTAAAATTTTCAAATTTCCATAGTGCTATAAATATAATATTAATTTATATAAATTTTTCTAAAAAGCTAGAATATATATCTATACTTGGTTGGTGGTGGTTATATTTTTTATTATATTTTATAACCCTTTTCCGTCGGCGATTCTTGGCTTAAACAAGGGAAAAAAAATCGCTTCCTATCACTTCTGTAATGTCTAAACATCACTTTTGTAATGCACTTCTATCACATCTGTAATTTCCTATCACAAAAATAGTGTTGTTTCTATCACATTTTTAGAGTTGGTGTGAGCGAGAAAAATAGGTATCACAAAATTAATCTATTCCTATCACGCTTATAATGTTATGCCCACAGATTTAATGTTATCCATCACAAAATTAGTGTGGCTTATTTAAGCCTATAGTTCTCTAAATTCCACATTTCTAATGTTTAATCATCACAAATTTAATGTTACTTCTAAATTGTTAAAAACTCCGCTTCTATCACACTATTAATGTGATACATCACAAAAATAATGCTCAAAATCAGTAGAAAAGCCATCACAAAATTTGCTTTTTGTGATAGATAAATATAATAGAGTTATTATCATTAAAATTAATATATGGAACTGGAAAAATATAACCTTTGAAAGGTCTATAAATCTAATGCTTTAGTTGAGGCTATATCTGATTTGAACTCTGTTCAGACGCAGGTCTTCGCTCTTATATGTAAGGTTTTAAGGGAGGAGCTAGATAAGGGAACTATCTCACCCCATAGCGATAATATTATTTTGGGGTTTAGGAGTAGAGATATTCTTGAACTGTTTTGATTATGAACTAGCAACTACTCCTATCTAAAGCAGGTAACTATCAAGATGATTCAATGTGTATTTGTTTTAAAGAGCATGGATAAGAGTTGAAAGGAGGTAGTTACCCAAGCCTCACTAATTCCTAGTGTGCTTCACTTGGAGGGAGAGGGGAAAGTTTTCTTATCTATCAATAAGACTCTTCTACCAGAGGTGATGAAGAGAGATAGGGAGTATTTGGGCTACTTCTTCTTTAATGCCATAGCTCTTAAGGGAAACTATGTTCTTAAGGTGTATGAGCTTCTTAAACAGTATGAATCCTTATGAAAGAGAGAGGTAACTTTGAAGTATCTAAGGGAGTTTCTAGCTATATGAGACTTATACTCTCTGTATGGACACTTTAAGAGCCGTGTTTTGATACCAGCTCAAGAGAAAATTAGAGAGAAGTCAGATATATATTTTGAGTTTGAAGAGATTAAGAGCTGAAATAGGGTTGTATCCATTCTTTTTAGAATCTTTGAGAATATGGAGGTGAAAGAGAAGCACCAAGGGGCTAAGGTCTATAAAAATATATTTAGAACTGTAGAGTTTGGATCTATATGAAATAAGAGCAGTTGGGGAAGAGAGCAGAGAGAGAATTTAAATGAGACCTTTATAGATGAGAGTAGCTTTTCAGAGGCTCAAAATTACCTTTTAGAGAAGCTTACTAACCGCTATAGGCTAAATAGAACCAATGCCATAAAATTGATTAGGGAGAAGTCTATAGAGGTTATAGAGGCAAATATTAGATATGCACTTCATAAGTATAACTCTTGAGAGGTGAAGGAGCTATCAGGATATTTGGCACAGGCGATCGCTAATGATTTCTCATGAAGTGTTAAGAGTTTTGAGAAGGAGGAGAAGAAAAAGAGGGATGAGCTTCAAAACCAGAGAAGAGATGAGGAGGCTAAGGAGAGGGCAGAGGCTGAAAAAGTTAAGGAGTATAAAAATTTTGTTCGTGGTGAGTATAGGGGCTTTTTAGAGGGGTTGAGTTGAGGAGAGAGAGCCTATCTAGTCTATAAGTGGATGAAGAGTGAGAGCTTTTGAGAGGTGATTAAGAGGGAGAAGATAGATAGAGATTCTCTATCTATCTCAAAAGTTAAGAAATTTATAGATGAGTCAAAACCTTTTACCAAAGGTTTTAGGGGGTATGTGGTTGAGAGCTGGAGTAGTAATATCTCCTCTAAAGAGTGGCATAGCGGGGAGAAGCTGGAGTGGTTTGAGGTTAAACCACCTGAGGAGTTCCTTGATATGTATAGGGAGAAGAGTAGGGAAGTTGAGGATAAGAGTGAAGAGCCATCTAAAGATAGCTCTAAAAGTGAGAGTGGTTCTACTTTTAGTAATCTTTGAGAGATATTTAAAGGGAGGTTTTTTAAGAGGTAGAACGCTCAGGGGATTTGTAATGCTCAAGGTCGCTTTACGCTCCCAAGAGCAAAACAAGATCCCAGAGCTAATAGTGAAAAGGCTCAAGGGATTTGAGACTCTTTAAGGTCGTTCTCACTCCCAAAAAGAGATCAAGATCCCAAGAGCCAAGCTCAAGGATTTCTCTTCTCAAAGTCGCTTAACGCTCCTAAGAGGTCAGAGAATATCCTTAAGCTAAAGAGGTCTAAATCCTTAATGGTTTAAGGGGGCAAGTTGCTCAACACTTTCAAGAACCGTAAACCATAAGAGTCTTTAGACCTCTTTAAACAGAACTGAATTTTAAAAATTTAGAAGACTTTGAGTTTATATTTATATATAAAAATAAATTATATTTTATTTCCATTTGGTATCTGCTGGAGATGGAGTGATTTTTCTTGAAATCATGAAAAAATGGAGAATCATGTTTATTCAAAATCCTACTCTTTTAATCTAGAAGAGTGTAGAATGGTGGTGTGATATATGGCGAGTCCGTGCCATCGTCGGAGTATGATAGCCAGTTTGCATTGGGGGTAGCACCCCTAAATGCGGAACTGGTTCAGGGGATGCCCCTAAAAACCCCAAACCAAAATATAATACTCAACGTATATTTTTGGTTTTATCTACTCTCTATATCATAAAACTATAACCTATATATGCTTTAACCTCACCACTAAAGTAAGGTGATTAAGAGCATAAGATAGGGATAGTTTAGATGAGTTATAGAGGAGTAGATATTGAAGATTTAAGACTAATTTAATATCAAAAAGTGATAAATATTAATCCAAAAGCAATCCCATTTGTAAAGTGGGTTTGAGGAAAAAGACAACTCCTAAAGGAGATTGAGAAGAGGATGCCAAAGAGGTTCAAGAGATATTTTGAACCTTTTGTTTGAGGGTGAGCCACCCTCTTTCATCTTCAACATGAGACCTCTTTTATCTCCGATAAAAATGGTGAGCTTATAAATCTCTACATGGTGATTAGAGATAGGGTTGAGGAGCTGATAGAGGATCTAAAGAGACATGAAAATGTATCTGATTACTTCTACTATATCCGCAACCTTGATAGAGATAGAGAGAGCTTCTCTAAACTATCAGAGGTTGAGAGGGCTAGTAGATTTCTTTACTTAAACAAGAGCTGATTTAATGGACTCTATCGAGTCAATAGTAGATGAGAGGTAAATATCTCATACTGAGACTATAAAAATCCTCTATATGGAGACTCTGATAATCTTAGAAGGTGCAGTAAGCTATTGAAGTGAGTTGATATTAGAGAGGGAGATTTTGAGCTATTTAGGGAGGATGTTCAAAAGTGAGATTTTTTCTATTTTGATCCTCCATACTTCCCCATTAATGTGGATAGCTTTCTCTCATATACAGAGGATGGTTTTACTATGGAGGATCGTAAGAGGTTGCTTGAGTTTGCCAAGTATATAGATAGCAGAGGATGAAAGTTTATGATTTCAGACTCATGTTGTAGGGAGAGTTTAGAGTTCTATAGGGGTTTTTGGATTGAAAAGGTAGATGTTAAGAGACTAATTAGTGGAGATCGTGATAGCAGGGGCTATACTCAAGAGATACTTGTTAGAAACTACTGAGTAACTTGAGAAGATCGCAAGGAGCAGTATAGAGCCTACAATAGAAGCAGGTGTGAGTTTAAAATCTCTTTTCCTAGAGATGAGTATGAGACTATTAAGAGAGTGGCAGAGGAGAGAGGTGAAAAAGTTTCAAAACTCTTAAGGGAGTTGGTTCTAAAAAACTTTGATGATTTGTAGAATTATAGAACTATAATTCTATAAAGATTGACAATACTATAACTATCTTTATAGTTATAGTTGCAACAAAACAGAAAGGATTTTATCGTGGATAAAACTAGAGTTGATGATATGTTGATAGAGATGATCTCTCCAAAGGTGGAGGAGATTGAGAAGAAGTTTAGTAAGGGAGAGGGGCTAACTCAAGAGGATATAAATACTCTATTACTAAAGTCCCAGTATAACCATATAAATCACCTTGATACTAAACTAAATGAGGTTACTGATACAGTTAAGGAACTAAAGGGAGACTTTAATACCTTTAAAGCAGAGGTGAAAGCAGATTTTGAGACGTCTCAAAAAGAGATTCAAGAGACTATCAATAAAGCTATTGTGTGGTTAATCTCTGGTGGAGGAGTTATGCTCTTTCTATTTAAAGCTCTTGATCTATTTGTTAAGTAGCTTCTAAAAAATTGAGGGGGAATATACCCCTCTTTACTATGAAAAAACCTCTTTTAAAATATAGGTTTTACGGGTGGAACTCCAATATTTTATATATATTAGGTCTATAAAAATGAGAGACAGAAAAGAGCAGTATAAAAAATACAACAGGACTAGAAATATTATTAGGCTATCTTTCTCTAAAGAGGAGAAGGAGTTTATAGATAAGTTAGCTGAGAAAAAGGGTGTAAGAGCCTCACAGCTTCTTAAAGAGTTTGTAGTTGAAGAGCTGGAGAATAGTGGAGATATTCCTAAAAAAGAGGAGACTCAAGAGCCTTGTAAAAGCTCCATATCTGAGGATTTGAAGAACTTAACTTTACAAGTTCGCAAAATTGGTAATAATCTAAACCAAATAGCCCATCGAAATAATATATTTGGAAAGTTGGGAGGCGATATTTTTGCCCTAAAACGAGAACATAATAGATTAGTAGAGCTTTTAAAAGAGAAAATTTTAAAGTATTCACATGTTGATGTTGAAAAATAGAGAAATATTTGATTTAATATTTTATTAAAGTATTATATATTTGTGTTTAAATAGCTTTAAAGGAGATTTGTTATGACTACATATATACCAACAATGACAGTAAAAGATCCTACAAGGATACCAGAGGCAAGAGAAATTTTAAGAGTCTTAGGTTTTGAAATTCTTAGGGAAGAAACTAACAGTTTTGATTCTAAGGAAGAAGAGGCTTTTAAAAGTATGTTTAGAAATGTTGTTAGAGATGTTAAAAGCGGTGAAATAGATAAACAGATTATAAGTGATGAAGATTTCTATAAAGAATTAGAGAATGCCTAGAGTAGTTAAGACTAAGCCTTTTTTAAAAAGTGCTAAAGATCTTAAAAAAGAGTACAAAAGTATTGCTAGAGATATAAAGGAGTTTGAAAATAACTTATTAGTATCTAATACTAATCCAACTAGTATAGGCGACGGCTTTTTTAAGACTAGAATTAAAAATAGTGACAAAAATAAAGGAAAAAGAGCTGGGTATAGGATAATCACTTTTTATAGAAATGAAAAAGATGAAATTCTTTTATTGTTAATTTATGATAAAAGTAAGATATCCAATGTTGGGCTTAGAGAATTTAGAGCTATTTTAGATGAAGTTATGAAAGAGCTGGAAAATTAGACTTTTTAATAAAAATAAATGTTAATAAAGTCAATTAGCAATAAAAATCCCGATATTAGCGGGATTTTAAAGTATATTGATAAAAA
>JAMJTX010000148.1 GCA_024281215.1 Candidatus Thiovulum karukerense
ATATTAAGAAGAACGGCTTGATGTTCATCTGTTTCAGCAAGAAGAAAAGAGCGATCAGCAATATCAATCATTAAATTGATTGTTGTTCTTGCATATTTACTATACTCATCAAAGTGTCTAACAGTTATATCAAAAACATTTGAGTGGAACTTCTCCAAGTCCCCCTCAAGCCTCTTCAACTCTTTATCAATTCCAGAGAGTGCAGAGTTTGAACCAAGAAGATCATCTAAAACTGAAAAACTCCGCCCCAACTGTCCAATCAATAGATTAATATTCTCTTTATAGACTTCAACTTCAGCAGTATCAGAGTGAATATAGAGAATCCCAAAAAGATTTGAGTTTCCACGAAGTTTCTGAATATTTACAAGAAGGTCTTTAATATGGCGAATCGCTTCAACACCCTCTTTCTCTTTTTTTAAAACGGTAAGACTATTTTCATTATGTGTCTGCATCTCTCCACCTACTCAAACTTATGTTCCATAATAACAACTTCATCTTCACCATCAATTACAATATCTGGGTCTGTATCAAAGAGCGATAAATCTACTCTATCTCGATACTCAACTCTTCGTAAAATCTCTTTAATCGCACTTAATCTAGCCAATTTTTTATTGTCTGAACGGACGATTGTCCAAGGTGCAACTTTTGTATGGGAAGATAGAAGCATAGAGTATTTAGCAACTGTATATTTATCCCACAGTTGTTGAGATAGCTTATCAACTGGAGAGAGTTTATACTGTTTAAGAGGATCTACCTCTCTCTTTTTAAATCTTTTTGCCTGCTCTTTTTTTGAAACAGAGAAGTAGAACTTAATAAGAATAATGTTTGAACTAGCCAACATTGCCTCAAACTTTGGAACTTCTTTGAGAAATGTTGCATGTTCTGATGCACTACAAAATCCCATTACAGGCTCTACTCCAGCTCTGTTATACCAACTTCTATCAAATAAGACAATCTCTCCAGCACTTGGTAGGTGTTCTACATATCTCTGAAAATACCACTGTGTCTTTTCAACATCTGATGGCTTCTCAAGAGCAACCACTCTTGCACCCCTTGGATTAATATGCTCTGTAATTCTCTTGATTGTTCCACCTTTACCCGAAGCATCTCTACCTTCAAAAAGAATAACAACTTTGAGTCCAGCCTCTTTAACATGATTCTGCATTTTCAGAAGTTCTACTTGAAGGAATTGTAACTCTTCCTCATAAGCAACAGTAGATTTTTTCTTTTTTATTGCAACTATCTCTTCATTTTGTCTCTTTTTTTTAGCTTTTTTTTCTGGTTTATCTTTTTTGTCTAAATCCATATTTTTCTCCATTCATAAAACTCTATAAATATTTTATCAAAATGTAGCACAAACTATTTCACTGAGCTGTCCCCAAAAATACAGCATGATTTTATAGGTCGCTTGACTTCACTAAATCTTCAGATTTTCTTGCTATATTTTCAGCATAAATAATTATTCGCTTATGTCAAAAGTCGAATCTATCAAATTAAAAAAGAAGTAGAGATGAATTTAAAAGAGATTTATAGAGAGAATGGTGCATTTTTAGAGGGACACTTTATTTTAAGTAGTGGGAATCACTCAGAATATTACCTGCAATCAGCAAAAGTACTTGAGAATCCAAAAGTTGCTGAAGAGTTAGCAACTGCCCTTGCCACAGAGATTAAAAAGAGTGGATTGGAGATTGACACTGTATGTTCTCCAGCCCTTGGAGGTCTTCTTGCTGGATATGAACTTGCTCGAGCTTTAGGTGTTCGATTTATCTTTACAGAGAGAAAAGATGGTGAAATGCAGATGAGACGAGGCTTCACTGTTTCAAAAGGTGAAAAGGTTCTTATCTGTGAAGATATTATCACAACTGGAGGTTCAGCACTTGAGGCTGGAGTAGAGGTTGAAAAACAGGGTGGAGAAGTTGTTGGATTTTCAGCTCTTGCCAATCGAGGATTCTGCCAAAGAGTAAATAGTAATATTGAGGCAAATGAGAAGTGCAAACTGCCAACAGAGAAACCTCTCTTTGCTTTAGAGGATTTTATCTTTGATATATATCAACCAGAAAATTGCCCTCTATGTAAAGATGGTAGTATTGCAATTAAACCAGGTTCAAGGGGAAATTAATGCCACTATTAGATAGTTTTACGGTAGATCATACAAAGATGACAGCTCCAGCTGTTCGACTTGCAAAGAAGATGAAAACTCCAAAAGGAGACCCAATAACAGTCTTTGATTTAAGATTTTGCAGACCAAATCAAGAGATGATGACATCAGAAGGAATTCATACTCTTGAACACCTCTTTGCTGGATTTATGAGAGAGAATCTAAAGGGAGAACCTCTTGAGGTAATCGATATATCTCCAATGGGGTGTAAAACAGGTTTCTATATGAGCATTATTGGAGATGTTCCAGAGGGTGTTATTGTTAATGCTTGGAGAGAATCGATGAAGAATATCTTAGATGTTAAGAGTCAAAATGAGATTCCAGAACTTAATGAGTATCAGTGCGGAACTTGTGCAATGCACTCACTAGAAGATGCTCAACGAACAGCAAAGAGAGTGTTAGAGCTTGATATTGGAATTCTTGATAACGAAGCTCTAAAGTTAGATGAGAAGTTTTTAGATTGAGAATCTTTCTCACCCTAACTCTTTTAGTTATCTCTCTCTACGGAGAGAGAGTCAATATTGCAGTTGCCGCAAATGTAAGCTATGCAATTGATGAGCTAAAGAGTGAGTTTAATAGACTCTACCCAAATATAGATGTTGCTGTAACAGTTGGAAGTAGTGGAAAACTTACAGCTCAAATCAATCACAATGCTCCATATCAACTCTTTATGAGTGCAAATATGGATTATCCAAACTCTCTCTATAAAAGTGGTATTGCCATCACTAAACCTCAAGTTTATGCCAAAGGTGGGTTGGCACTCTTAAGTCATAAAAATCTATATTCAGATGAGTTAGAGGAGATATTAAAGAGTAAAGATATTAAGAGGATAGCTATTGCAAATCCCAAAACAGCTCCTTATGGTAAGGCAGCAGTTGAAGCTCTTAAAAATCTTGGAGTTTATAGAGTTTTAAAAGAAAAGTTTGTCTATGGTGAGTCAATATCTCAAACAGTTACATATGCAGTTAATGCAACAGATATTGGTTTTATTGCAAAGTCTTCTCTATATACTCCAAAGATGAATAGGTTTAAAAATGGAATTAACTGGATAGAAGTTAATTCATCTCTCTACACTCCAATTGATCAAGGAGTTGTTATTTTAGA
>JAMJTX010000149.1 GCA_024281215.1 Candidatus Thiovulum karukerense
CTATTTGATTTTGATGGTGTGATTATCGACTCAATGCCAATTAAAGAGTTTGGATTTCGAGAGATCTTTCGAGACTATCCTAAGGACAGTGTTGAAGAGTTGATAGAGTTTCATAAAAAGAATGGAGGCTGGTCAAGATTTGTCAAAATTAGGCACTTCTTCCAAAATATTTTAAAAGAAGATGTCTCTGAAGAGATGGTGATAGAGTTAGCAGAAGAGTTTTCTGAGGTTATGAAAAGAGAATTGACAGATCCAAAATATATCATTGATGATACACTCCATTTCTTGAAATGGGCTGATGGAAAATTCCCTATGCATATTGTCTCTGGTGCAGAACATCACGAACTTAACTACTTATCTCAAGAGTTGGGAGTTGCTCACTACTTTATAACAATTGAGGGTTCTCCAACACCAAAAAGTGACTTGATAAACAATCTTCTTCAAGAGTTTCACTACAAAAGAGAAGAAGTTATATTGATAGGAGACTCAATAAATGATAAAGAGGCATCAGATAAGAATGGGGTAGGATTTTATGGCTTTAATAATCCTGAGTTGAAATATAAGGATAGATATCTTGATAGTTTTGAAGAGCTGAAGAAATATCTTTAATGGAGTGGATATATCTAACTGTTGCAATTATTTCAGAGGTAGTTGCAACTCTCTCTCTCAAATACTCATCAACTCACAATAGTTCTATTGCCACAGTTATTACAGCTGTTGGCTATCTCATCTCTTTTACTCTTGTTTGGTTTGCTGTGAAAAAGATAGATATATCGATCGCATATGCAATTTGGGCAGGAGTTGGAATCTCTCTTGTTTCAATAGCGAGTTGGCTTATTTTTAAAGAGGTGATGAGTTTTCAGAAAGTACTTTTCATAGCAATGATTGTTGTAGGTGTTGCCGGATTGAAATATATTGACTAGGCTTCTTAAGATAGAATCGTATAGTTAAATTCACACTCTTGAATATATGCTAAAAGTCTGTTCATCTCTCTCTCAACAACCTCTTGCTCTTTGGCATCAATCTTAATCTCAACATTAGGTTTTAAGTGTCCAGCCTCATCTTTCTCAATCTTAGGCAGACTTGAGAGAGTCACCTCATCTGGAAGTTGATTCATCCAATCAATAAGGGCATTCTCTGGAGCAAAGACTCTTAGTGACAGAGAGAATAGCTTATGATCATTAACTGGGAAGTGAAGATTTAGAGCTTCTCTAATCATTGGATGAGCCATCTCTGGAAAACCGGGGACAAAGAAAAATCGGTTATCAATTTTAAAACCACACATACCATTAACAGGGTTATCATAAAGGAGTTGTGAATCTTTTGGAAGATATGACATATTAACTCTATGTTTTGAGTTTTCTACTCCAAACTTTTTGAATATCTTCTCTCTAAATTCATTATGAAACTCCATCTCTCCATTACGAAAGATTTGACCTGCTATCTCTCTTGTGTAGTCATCTGGAGTTGCTCCAATTCCACCAAAAGAAAAGATAACAGAGTTTGGAATCGCTTGAATAAGCTTAAGAGTTGATTCCATTAACCCCTTGTCATCTTCAATAATATATGCTCCTGAGAGATGCCAACCTCTTCTACTCAACTCATCTCTGAGAAAGGTAAAGTGCTTATCTTCTCTTCTACCTTGAAGAATCTCAGAACCTATAATAAGTGCAAAAAATTTTGGCATCACTCTCTTATCCTCTTTGGTGAAATCTAAACTCTATCTCTCAAATACTGTTCGCCCATTCATATCTTGAATTGGTCGATAGTTATCAGGAAATATCTTTCTAAGTGCATCAATCTGCTCTTTAGAGATAGTCTGTTTATCTTTAAGTATAAACCATTTTACACCCTCTGTACAAGGAGGAGTAGTTAATGAACCCATAAAGTGATAGTATCCACTTAAATCGGCAGGAAGAAGTTTTGATACATTAACATCGGTAATAAATGAAGTCTCACCACTATTTTTTGGCATAAAGTCCCAGTAGTTTGTAATCTCAATATTCTCTTCACCCTCTTCAAAAAATACACCAACAACAGCTAACTCACCATCATCTGATTGATGAACAATATGTGCAACTAAATCAGACTGTTTCCCATCAATTCGGCTTTCGCTGTGAGTGTGCATATGAAACTGGAGTAGCTTATAGAACTTTCCATCAATAGTGATATATGAGTTCTCATATCCATGTTTATAGATTGGTGTAACTTTAATTGTATGTCCATTATTTAGTACATCAGCATCGATATGAGTGGAGTAGTTAAAGAACTCTAAACTATCTCTTTTAAGAGCTACTGTCTCTGATGTCTGAATGTCTATTGGGGTCTGGAATTTACCGTCTCTACAGATAGGAGATAACTCTCCCCAGTTCTCTGGAGCATATTTACCGTGATAATCCCAATGTTTCTCTTCTGCTGGATGGTGATATGTAGATGCAAATAGTGTTGCCATTGAAGCGACTAAAAGTGAAGCTATTTTCAAAAGTTGTCCTTATAATTAATTTAATAAAAGTTTATCAGAAAAACTATAAAACTACGGTATTTTTGATGATATATTTTTGTCAAACTCAGGTTTCTTATTGTTCGATGTTGTAACTTCAGTCAAAATAGAGTCGATAAGCTATAATTTTAATAAGATTAATTAGGACACAATTTAGATGGATATAAGAGAAGAGTTTATAAAGTTTTTTGAATCGAAAGGGCATCAAAGAGTTGAGAGTAGCCCACTGATTCCCGATGATGAGACACTACTTTTTACAAATGCTGGAATGGTTCCATTCAAAAAGATATTTACAGGTGAATTACCAATTCCAGAGAACCCAAGAGCGACATCTTCGCAGACTTGTTTAAGAGCTGGTGGAAAACATAATGACCTTGAGAATGTTGGACACACAGCAAGACACCACACAATGTTTGAGATGTTGGGTAACTTCTCTTTTGGAGACTACTTTAAGGATAAGGCAATAGAGTATGGTTGGGAGTTCGTAACAGAGACTCTGAAACTTCCAAAAGATAGATTGTGGGTAACAGTTCATACATCTGATGATGAGGCTTTTGAACTCTGGAAGAGATATATATCTGAAGATAGAATCAAGAGACTTGGAGATAAAGATAACTTCTGGCAGATGGGTGATACTGGTCCTTGTGGTCCAAGTTCTGAAATCTTCTATGATCAAGGTTCAAAAGAGTTTCATTCATCTGAGGATTACTTAGGTGGAGATGGTGATCGATTCTTAGAGATCTGGAATCTTGTATTTATGCAGTATGACCGAGATGAGTCTGGAACACTCAATCCACTTCCAAAACCATCTATCGATACAGGAATGGGACTTGAAAGGGTAACAGCAATTCTTGAGGGAAAAACAACAAACTTCCACTCATCTCTCTTTATGCCAATTATAGAAAAAGTTGCAGAGCTAATTGGTGAAAAATATGACCCGAAAACTGGTGCAAGTTACCGAGTTATTGCTGACCATATTCGAGCTGTAACATTCCTACTAGCTCAAGGAGTTCGTTTTGACCGTGAGGGACGAGGCTATGTTCTTCGACGAATCTTAAGAAGAGCAGTTCGACACGGCTATCTTTTAGGTTTTCGAGAACCATTTATACATAAATTGGTAGAGACTCTAAACACTATATTGGGAGATACATATCCTTACCTTATCAGCGAATCAAACAGAGTTCAAAATGAGATTGAGCGAGAAGAGATAAGGTTTTTCAGAACAATTGAGGCAGGAATAGAGCTTTTTGAGAATGAACTAAAAAATACAAAAGGTATCTTCTCAGGTGAAGTTGCCTTTAAACTCTATGATACCTACGGTTTTCCATTAGACTTAACTCAAGATATGTTGAAAGAGAGAGGGCTTGAATTAGATTTAGGTACTTTCGAGACAAATATGAGAGAGCAGAGAGAACGAGCAAAAGCTAACTGGAAAGGTTCTGGCGATAAGAGTGAGCATGGTGATTTCCGACAACTTCTTGAAGAGTTTGGTGAAAACAGTTTCCTCTATAATAAAAGTGTAGTCGAATCAAAAGTTTTAGCAATTCTTGATGAGAATTTCCAAAAAGTTGATAGTTGTAAAAGTGGTTGGGTGATGCTTGACCAAACTCCACTATATGCTGAATCTGGTGGTCAAACTGGAGACTCTGGAAAGATTGGCGAAAATGTAAAAGTTCTCGATACTCAAAAATTCTCTGGACTGAATCTATCAAAGTTCAGAGGTGAGCTAAAAGTTGGAATGAGATATGTTGTTTCAGTATCCGATGAGAGAAGAGAGATTCAGAAACATCACTCTGCAACTCATCTACTTCATGCTGTTCTTCGAGATGTTCTTGGCGAAACAGTTCAACAGGCAGGAAGTTCAGTTGAAAAAGATAGATTGAGATTTGACTTCTCTTTTGATGGTGCTGTTCCGTTTAAAAAACTTAGAGAGATTGAGGGAATTGTAAATAGTCGAATTCAAAAAGCTGTTCCACAACTTACAGAGATTCTCTCAATTGAGGAGGCAAAGTCAAAAGGTGCGATGGCTCTTTTTGGTGAGAAGTATGGTGACAGTGTCCGAGTTGTATCATTTGGAAACTGTTCGATGGAGCTTTGCGGTGGAACTCATGTTGAAAATACATCAGAGATCGGGCTATTCTTAATCTCAAAAGAGAGTGGAGTATCTGCGGGAGTTCGACGAATTGAGGCTGTTGTTGGCGAGAGTGCATATCGAACGGTTCAAAATATGAGAAGTGACATTGAGGGCAGTCTTGAAAAGATGAAAGCTCAAAATCTCTCTTCTGGTATCGACAAACTTCAAAAACAGATAAGCGAACTTAAAACAGAACTGAAAGAGCTTCAGAACTCACAAAAAAAGGAGTTTTCAGCTGAAAAGGTTGGAGATACAACTCTAATTGTTGAAGAGCTGGAGGCTGGAGATATTAAAAACTCTATCGATGAGGTGAAGAACAAGTTTGACTCTGTTGCCGTTATGCTTTTCCAGAAAAAGGGTGAAAAAGTTCTAATCGCTTCAGGTAGCAAGAACTCAAAAATTCACTCTGGTAATTGGATAAAAGCTATTGCTCCTATTCTTGGCGGTGGAGGTGGAGGTCGTCCAGACTTCGCTCAAGCTGGTGGAAAAGATAGCTCAAAAATCGCTGAAGCTATTGAGAAGTCGAAAGCTTATTTAAAAGAGAATCTCTAAAATATGACACTTTTTGATAGTTTTATTCTTGGAGTTGTTGAGGGGATTACGGAGTTTCTCCCTGTCTCATCTACTGCTCATCTTGTTTTGACTTCACAGTTATTGGAGCTTCAACAAGATGAGTTTATGAGAAGTTTTGAGATTATTATCCAGATGGCTCCAATCTTCTCAGTTATATTTCTATTCTGGTCTCGCCTCTTTGCATCAAAAGAGCTATGGTTTAAGTTAGGAGTCTCATTCTTTCCAACTGGTGCTATCGGTTTTCTCTTCCATGACTATATAGAGTCTCTATTTACAGCAGACTCTACAATATTCTGGATTGTGGTGACAGGACTTCTCTTTATCGGTTTTGAGCTATTTCATAGTGATGAGAAATTCAAAGTTGATGATGAGGAGAAGATAAGCTATCTTCAGGCATTTTCAATTGGACTCTTTCAATCAATTGCACTGATTCCAGGGGTCTCTCGTTCTGGTTCAACAATTTTAGGGGCTATGGCTCTTGGACTCTCCCGAGAAGTTGCGATGAGATTCTCTTTTCTCTTGGCGATTCCAACAATGGGAATAGCATCTCTCTATACAATATATAAGAGTGGAGATAGTTTGACGGTTGATAATTTAGAGCTTCTTGGGGTTGGTTTTATAGTCTCGTTTCTCTTTGGAATTATCGCTATTAAGACATTTTTAGAGATTGTATCTCGATATAGATTTATACCTTTTGGGGTATATCTGATTTTAACAGCGGTTGTTTTCTACTTCTTAACATAGTTATGAGAGATAAGATAGTTGTCTTTGGAGATAGCCCACTTGCTGACGATATTAAAACTCATCTTGAGATGGAGGGAGAGAGGTTTATAAAAATCTCCGATGCCTCCTCTTATGAAAATGATGACTCATTTTTTGAGTTGGGATTTGCGAAAGATATAAGTAAATGCTTTATTTTAATGGAGTCTCTTGAGACAAATGTTCTTTTAATTCTATCTATTCGCTCAATTGATAGAGATGTCAAAATCTTCACAAGGTCTGGAAGTCATATCGAAAGTGAAAAGCTAAAACTTGCTGGGGCAGATGAGATTCTTGACTATAATCGGCTTACGGCTCATCGAATATTTAATGTTATCCAGCAACCAAATGTTACAAATGTACTCGATCGAACAATCTTTACCGAGACTGGAGTTCAGATTTTAGAGAGTCTAATCGATGAAGAGTCTCAATATTTGGGTCGTAATCTTTTAGATATAGAACTTCAAAGCTCTATCTTAATTGGAGCTGTATCAAGAGAGAGGGGCGAGTTTATCTTTGCTCAAGAGAGTTATATTATAGAGATAGGTGATACACTCATTTTTCTCTATGAGTAGATTAGTTGATCTTTAAGTGAGGCTGAAGCAACAAACATATTCTTTTAATAGCTACTTACCCTATTAACTTAGAAATTCTTATAAGAAAGTTTTTATTATAAACCTCGTAGAATTGCCTAAACAAAAATTAGATGGAGATTTTCCTAATGATCAAAACAGCACTTAAGGGTAACGAAGTAGAAGTTGCAGGAACAGATATTCAAGTTGGTGATAAAGCACCAGTAGTTACAGTTGTAAATAGCGAAGACTTAAGCGATGTTCAAGTTGGTGGAGCTACTGGTAAAAAACAACTTGTAGTTGCAGTCCCTTCACTAGACACTCCAGTTTGTGCAACTGAAACAAGAACATTCAACTCAAAAGCTGCTGCTCTTGAGAATGTAGATGTTATCACTGTATCTATGGATTTACCATTTGCTTCAAAAAGATTCTGTTCTGCTGAAGGTATCAGTGACTTAACAGTTGCTTCTGACTTCAGAAATAAAGATTTCTCAAATGCTTATGGAACTTTAATTTCATCTGGTCCTCTTGCTGGTGTATCTGCTAGAGTTATCTTTGTAATTGATGAGAATGGTACTGTTACTTATAAACAAGTTGTTCCTGAAATTACAGAAGAGCCTAACTATGATGAAGCTCTTGAGGCTGCTAAGTAGTCACTCTCTTTGATAAGAGACTTTATAATTATTGGTGGAGGCATCGCAGGTGCTTCTGCCTCATACTTCTTAAAACTTAAAAAATACAATATAACTCTTTTTGAATCTGAATGTTTAGGTTATGGTGGTAGCGGTGCAGCTGGTGCATTCTTAAATCCAAAAGTTGGAAAGAGCGGTGAATTAGCTCAATTAACAAATAGTGCCATAGATTTTGCTATTCAGCTATATTTAAAAGATTTTCCAGAATATATTCATAAATCAACTCTAAACCATATTAATGATGGTCAAACTATTAAAGTAGATGGAGCTGTTGCTGATGCCCATGAGATTTTAAAGAGCTTTACAAAAGATATAGATATAAACTTCTCTAAAGTTTCAGAAATTAAGTTTGATGGTGAGTTCTGGAGAGTGGGTGATGAGATTGGAAAAAATCTGATTTTAACTACTGGTGCATATCCTCAACTGATAGACGAGCTATATCTAAATATTCGCCCAGTTTGGGGAGAACGACTAGATATCACAACTAACCGAGTATTAAATGAGAGCTACCATAAAGATATATCTGTTTCGCAAACAGTAGATGGGGTAGTTAGAGTTGGTGCAACTCACTTTCGAGAGGTGCTTCAGAGAGATGGTTTGGATAGAGAAAGGTTAGAACTCTTACGAGAGGCTCAATCATTTGTAGAGCTTCCAAATAGCAAAATTATTAAATCATACTCTGGTGTTCGTTCAGCTTCACGAGATTACTTTCCAATAATTGGACGAGTTGTAGATTCCAGAGAGACGGTGAAAAGATTTCCACAACTTAAAAATGGACGGAAATATCTAGCTGAGGATTATATCTACTATAAAAATCTATATATATTTACAGGTTTAGGTGGATACGGTTTCTCATTAGCTCCATATTTAGCAGATAGATTTGTTAAGAATCTTACGAGTGGAGAGATGTTTTCAAAAAACTTAGAACCTCATCGATTTTTTAGTAGATGGGTAAAAAAGTAAAAGAAGTAGAAAACAAAACTTCATCAGAGAGTTATGCCGTGAGTAGCGAATCTGCTAAACACGACACAATGTATTTAAGTTAAACCTATTTCAGAGTAGGTTCAACCTCAATAATCACTAACTCATCTTGGCTGTTTTGAGCAACCGAGAAGATATGTTTTTTACAAAACTTCTCTGTCATCTCTTTTGCTAACTCATTAGCGCTTTTTAAAGCATCTTCTGGGTTTTCAAAACTTTGAACTTCAGGAATTCCATTCCTTTTAACACAGCCACACATTTTAGCTATTTTAACATCTACCATATTACACTCCATACTTTTTTCGCATTTTAACTAAAGTTCTATTCTGAAATTACTTGACAACAATATTTACAAGTTTATTTGGAACAACAATCTCTTTTACAACTGTTTTACCCTCGATCCACTTTGTTGCACTCTCTCGAGCAATAGCCAAAATATCATCTTTTGATGCATCTGGAGAGACAGAGATTTCACCTCGGTTTTTACCATTAACTGATAATCCAAGTTTCACCTCTTCAACTTCAAACACCTCATCAATAACTTTTAACTCACCAAAATTTCTCTGTCCAAATAGCTCTTCTGATAGCTCTGTTGCAATATGTGGAACAATCGGCTCAATAATATTGAGAATAATCCAATACCCCTCACTCCAGATAGTTCGGCTCTTCTGTTTATCAAGAGCATTGATAGCCTCCATAACACCAGCAATCAGAGTATTAAATGTGTAGCTACTCTCATAAACTTCACCTGCTCGTTGAAGTGCTTCATAAACTTTTCGTCTTGCAAATTTCTCATCTTTTGAGAGAGTTGAGTGGTCGATAGTTGGAATTGAATCAATTTTATCAACACTATCACTTTTTAGAGCTAGACGACGAATAAACTTAAATGCACCCTCAACTCCTGAATCATTCCACTCAAGCTCTTTTGTTGGAGGAGCTGCAAAGAGGATAAAGAGTCGAGCAGTATCTGCACCATATTTACTAATAATCTCATCTGGATCAACAACATTCCCTTTTGACTTCGACATCTTTGCACCATCTTTAAGAACCATACCTTGAGTTAGGAGATGTGAAAATGGCTCATCAATATCTACTTTTCCTAAGTCTCGGAGGATTTTTGTAAAGAATCTTGCATAGAGAAGATGGAGAATTGCATGTTCAATTCCACCAATATAGCGATCAACAGGTGTCCAGTAGTTTGCATCACCAAAAGCCTCGTCTTTAGGGTTTTTAGCTGTGTAGTGAAGATGATACCAAGATGATTGAATGAAAGTATCGAGAGTATCTGTTTCACGAACTGCACTCCCTCCACAGACTGGACATTTACACTGTTTCCAAGTTGGGTGATGGTCGAGTGGATTCCCCTCGCCTGTAATCTCAACATCTTCAGGAAGTGCAACTGGTAAGCTATCTTTACTCTCTGGAACAGTTCCACAAGTCTCACAGTGGATAAGTGGAATAGGAGCTCCCCAATATCTCTGTCGAGAGACTCCCCAATCTCTTAATCTAAAGTTGATAACAGCTTTTCCAAGACCCTCTTTTTCAAAATGATCAATAATCTCCTCTTTAGCTTTTGATGAGGTCAATCCTGAGAACCTATCAGAGTGTTGAAGAACTCCAACTTCTGTAAAGGCTGTTTCGGTTGATGGTTCGCTATCTTCAGGAACGATGACAACTTTTTTCTCAATTTCGTACTTTGTGGCAAACTCAAAGTCTCTCTCATCATGAGCGGGAACTGCCATAACTGCACCTGAACCGTAATCGTGAAGAACAAAGTTCGCAACCCACAATGGAACTTTTTCACCTGTGAGTGGGTGAATAGCATTGATTCCTAATGGAATACCCTCTTTCTCCATTGTTGCTCGTTCTCTTGCTGGAACTCGTCGAATAGCTAAGATTCGCTCACGGTCAGTTTCTGGAAGAGTATCAAGAACCTCATCAACTATCTTATGCTCTGGAGCAACAGCTGAGTATGTAACACCATAAATTGTATCAGGTCGAGTTGTAAATACAGAGAACTCTGAAATTGTCTCAAATGGTTTTTCAAGTTTGAAGTTAAACTCTAGTCCTCGACTCTTCCCTATCCAGTTCTCCTGCATAACTTTAACTTGGTTTGGCCAGTTTGGAAGCTTTTTAAGATCTTCAAGAAGTTCATCAGCATAATCTGTAATTTTAAGATAGTACTGCTCCATCTCTTTCTGTTCAATCTCTGTATCACATCTCCAACATTTCCCCTCAACAACCTGCTCATTTGCAAGAATTGTCTGGTCGTGCGGACACCAGTTAAGAGATGCTCTTTTTTTATAGAGAAGCCCCTTATTCCATAGGTCAATAATAAACTCTTGCTCAAATTTTGTGTAATCGATATCAGAAGTTGCAAACTCTCGCTCTTTTGAGAAAGAGAGACCAAGAGATTGAAGCTCACCTCTCATATAGTCTATATTTTCATAAGTCCATTTTTTAGGGTGAACTCCATGTTTAATAGCTGCATTCTCTGCTGGCATTCCAAAGCTATCCCAACCGATTGGGTGAAGAACATTGAACCCTTTTTTTCTATAATATCTTGCAAAAGCATCACCGATTGTATAGTTTCGGACATGCCCCATATGGATTCTTCCAGATGGGTATGGGAACATACTTAAAATATATTTTTTTGGTAGATTTAGATCATCTTTTGGCTCAAAAGCTCGACTATCAGCCCACTCTTTCTGCCATCTATTTTCAATCTCATTTGGTCTATATTCCACTGCTGTTTATCCTCTATTTTTAAGAGAATTATAACAGCTCAAAATCTCTAATCTCGCGATAAACGAACTCCAAAAATAACCAACTCTCTCTCTCCAGAGTAGAACGGTTTCCAGAACTTAATGGCTAGTGGAACAGATAGATTTAATAGAAAAGTTGTAAATATCAAAATATAGAACTGTTCAAGAGAGATAATGTGACTCTGAACATAGGCTATGTTGATAACGATAAATGCTAATTCTGCTCGACCAAGCATACCGAACCCAATCATTACACTCTCATGCCAAGCATATCCACCTGTCAATCTTGCAGATAGTGAAGCTGAAAGAACTTGAAATATAAAAACCATAAAAAATAGAGTAAGTGTAATTGGCATTATGTTCAACATAATATCTATATCAAATGTAATTTTTGCTCCCAAGTTAACAAAAAATATTGGACCAAAGATTGTAAATGCAAGATGGTCAATAACAAATTTTGATCGTCGATAGTGAGAACCTGCCTCTATCTCTGGTCTATCTGTAAAGATGAAATACTCCTGTTTGAGAAAGAGTCCCGCAAGGTATGCTCCGATTGCTGGGTGAAAACCAAACTCCTCAGCTAGAAAGCCCATAGTCATTGCGATAGCGACCATAATCAGAGGTGTAAATTCTCCTTCGTAAGCTAACAGAAGCTTTCTGATACCCATATATGAGAGAAGCTTTTGAGCTAAACGAGTCGATTCTTGAAGAGGATTTTCATGGTCTTTATGGATAATTGGCACTCTCTCTGGAAAAGCAAATAGCCCAAGAAGTAGAGTAACTCCAAAGAATATAAGAACTTTTAGGAGAATAACTACAACAGTTAAAAAATCAAATCCACTAGCTGAACTCTCTCCCGCAGATGCTAAAACAACAGGGACAAGAATAGCAAGACCAATTAGAGATAATACATCATCAACAACAGCAGCTGTCATAATTCCTGTTGCAGCTGTTGAACGGTGCATATTCTCGCTTCGGAGACTCATCATTGTTAAACTAACCGCTGTGGCAGTCATTGTTAATCCCCACAACATCGCTGAGTTATGACCATATCCAAATAGAGATGCTGTCCAATATCCGGCTATAAATGGAAAGATAGCCCCGATAATTGCTATTCCCCAGCTCCTTTTAAGACCAGATATAAAGTGATCTATATTCTCATCAAATCCTAGGGCAAACATCACAAAGACAATACCCCATTCACCTATATTCTCAATAACTTCATTGTACTCTGGGATTACTCCTAAGTTTGCAAATATTGCTCCAAATAGAATGAGCCACAACACATCAACTGTATTTGTCTTTTTTGCTAAAATCTTTGAAATAACAACAAGTCCTAGTATAACAGTTGAGATAAACCAAACATTGGTCTCCATCTTAAACTCCATTAAAATTTAAATCCTCAGTTCGACAGTCAAGAACCCAATAGCTAAAGCTAGGGGCTTGTGATTAAGAGATAACTCTTAATCGGGGTGGATGCTTGACACACCCGTACGGGTTAG
>JAMJTX010000150.1:0-705 GCA_024281215.1 Candidatus Thiovulum karukerense
AAGACCTACATATATATCTCTCTTGTCCTCATTGTTTTTCGCAACAATCTCAAGCATACCGATAAACATTCCACCAGTTGTTATTGTTGAGAGATATTGATCTCCACACTTTGCTCGGAACTGTTCATATAGATCACTATTCTCATACATAGCAAGAGCAGAGTTGTGAAGTTTTGGATTTTGAAGAGTATAGTCATAGGCTTGATACTCAACTGCAAGAGCTACTAAGATACTATCACTTAACTCTTTCTCATAAGTCTCATAAAGTCCCTCAAGAGTTCCTTCAAATTGAGTCATCTTAAGAGTTATACTTCCACTAAGGTGAAGCAGGTCTCTTAACTCCTCAGCTGATTGAATCACTTTTAAAGTATATTTTTTTTCACCTCGATATACAGGTTGAGCAAGGGTAAAGTTTGTATCAACAAAACAGATAGTTGAATCTTTTGTCTCCATAGCTAAACTATCGTAAGATGTTCCAAAGTCCATACCTTGTTTCATAGGGATATATGAGAATTTAGACATTCCAAGAGCTGAATTGACCTCTTTAGTCTCTCTGCTATTCTCTGTTGATGGAGTATGCAATATCTCAACTTGTTTATTGATACTCTCTTCCAGAGATTGAATAAAGTGAGTGAGAGTTTCAGCCTCATTTAAGTGAGAGAACTTAATAGTATTAAAATGAAGAGATTTTGCAAAATACTCTAT
>JAMJTX010000150.1:715-12432 GCA_024281215.1 Candidatus Thiovulum karukerense
TCTCATCTAAATCCTTAACAACACTCTTGACAATTTCTGACTTTTCAAGAGCCATATTTAGTAACTCTTTTCCAGAAATGGTTTTAGATAAAATATCCACAGAACCATATAAATTTGAGAATATTGCAAATAGCAATATGGGTGCTAATCTACTTAACATCTAACTCTATACCTCCATTATTTATTATTTCACTCGGCTCACCAGAGCCATAAACTGTATTAAAATAGATCATTGAACTTGAGCTATTAAACTCCAGCCTCTCTTCACTATCCCTAACTATCTTATAATCTAAATGATTCAAGAAACGGTTATTAATCTCTATCAAATGAGATGTTGAACTCTCTTCAACTTTCTCCACTCTATTAGATTCAGCAAGAGGTGGTAACTCACCATCTTTGATAATAAAATAACCTTTTGAGCTGTTGTTTTCAGCTCTATTGAAATTAAAGCTTTCAGGTAGCTGAAAATCACTATCGCTAAAATCTATCTCTATTCTCATTAACTCATCAAAATCTATACTCTCGACAGAATCACTAGTGGATATATATAGACCAGCTGTTGAAGTGCTATCCAGATTAAATCGAAGATATGGAATCGATATATTCTCATCTCGTGTTGTTGCGAAAGAGATATTTGCTATTGGGAGATACTCGTCTGGAGATAAGGTTTCCATATCCAAACAGAAAAGGGTTACATTATGCTCAACTCCATCTCTATCTCTAATCTCAATTGTGTAGTTGTTATCTCTGAAATCCTGATAGAAGTAGTTTTGATGCTCCTGACAGCTATTGAGAACTATTCTTGAAAGCTCCATTGGAAGTTGTTCATTTAGTTCAAACTCTTGTGGAAATCGTAGATATTCACTGCTATCAAATGAGCTTAAGGCTTTACAGCTAATATCCTTTTTACAATCCCGTGCAAAACCTTTTAGTCTCGATTTCTGTCTCTCTGTCTCTAGTTGAAGCTCCTCAAGAAGTGAGTTATCAACTTCACTCTCTCCATATATTTCAGATATAAACTCAGCTCCGCGATTTTGAGTCTTTTGAATATACTCAATTTTGCTTAAAATATCTCCATACTCCTGATCTCGAATAACATACTCTTGGAGGTTCTGAATCTTCTGCTCTTCTGTTGTTGGAAGATTCTCGATCTCCTCAAATGATGAGAATGGTGAAAAGAGAAGAAGATATGGTTGCGAATCAATATCTTCACGAATATGAGTTAAGTTTGTATCTCTAAATCTTGTCTGTAATTCAGCAGTTAGATTATTAAAACTATCTTCTGTTGTTACCACTGGAAGAGTATCGATATAAAACTCTATTTGACTCTTCTCTTGGGGAGAGAGAACATCTATCTGAAGAATTGAAAACTTTCGGTTGCCATAGATAACAGAGGAGACAAAAAGGTCTCCATATAGCTTACGAAACTCATCAATATTGTTGTTATACATATCGATGGCACTATCAATAAGAGATGACTCATTCAATTCATCTGTTGCTGTCGTTAAATCTCTTTTGAGGAGAATATAGACTTTATCTCGGTTGAGTTGGAAGTTATCATAAAACTGACCCTCTTTTGTAGATAGAAAATTACCAACAGAGAGAGAGCTACTACCGAAAATATCAAGCTCATTTCGTAAGTCGCTTTTACTCTCAATAGTCTTAAATTTAAAAGTAGTCTGTGGTTGGGCAAAAAGATTTATTTGCGAGCTTGAGTTCACAAAGATACTATTTGCCCCAGTCAGCTTCTGAGAAAGTGCATTTTTCGCAACTTTCATATCAACTCCACCACTATATATCTGCTGTTCTGGAGAGAGTGCTAAAAGAGAAGCACTTCCAAAAAGAGCAGATAGAATTATTTTATTCACTGTTACCTCCATCTATTGAGTTGAACATCTCATCATAATCTGAAGTTCCATTTCCATCTGAATCTACTGAGTTGTCGATGAGGTTAAGAACTCCACAACCGATAAAGTCCATTCCAACATCGTTACAGAACTTAAAGTTTTCACCCATATTTTTCCCATACTCAAAGCTAGATTCATCTCCATACTCTCTATCCATATCAGGTTGGAGAGCTATCGGAATCGACACAACTTTTAGATTATTATCAGATCTTCGGTTATCATCGAAGACTCGATAAGCGATTCTAAACTCTGGTTGAGATGTGTTGTTTTCAACTTTGAAATATCCAGATGCTGACTTTGTACTATTTATCTCGACCTCTTCATATGTACCGTTGTAGCTTTCAGAGTAGAGGAGCTTATCTATTCCAAGATATTTAAGAACCTTAATCTCCCCACCACTTACAACAGGTTTTGTAGTATTGTCATCATTTAAGTTGTGATAGAGTTGACCAGCAAAGAATCTATTATTCTCTGTTCCTGTGTGGAGAGTAGCTTTCAGTGTATCAAGCTCAACTGTCACCTCCATACTGCTCAAGTCAAAGATAATAATATTTGGAGCTATATTAACAGTTAAATTAGTATCAAACATATTATCTCCATATAGCTTAAGTACAACCTCATCATTATTTATAGATGCTGTATCACTTGTGTAGTGGAGATACCCATTCAGTAGCTCAGCCTTTCCATTAGTTGGCTCTTTAAGAATAGAAGCTTTAAACTTAGTGTGTTGGTATAGGTCAATCCACAACTCTTTTCCATCACCAACTTCGTGAGCTTCAGAAACAGCTGGAGTCTCTATCTTTCCATACTCAAAACTAATATCATAATTACGCATATTTGTTTTAGCAATATAGTTAATATCACCATTTTTTTCCACAGAAAAACTGATCAAATCTTTATCTAAATAAGCATGATCAAACTGTCTCATCCAGTGTTGGTTTCCATCTGCATCATACTTTGCAAATAGAAGCTCACTTGTTCTATAACCATCAAATTCCAAGTGATCTTTTGTAAGGTTACCGTCAGTATCACCACCTATATATATATAGTCATCACTATCTACAAATATACTATTAAGATAATCTCTTGTAGGTGTACCAATCTGCTTTATCCACTCTGTTTCTCCACTGTTACTAAATTTTGCAAACCACATATCATCTTCTCCAGCATGTGTACCTCCCAGGGAAGTAATTGTATAGCCACCAGCATAGACATTTCCACTACTATCAACTGCCATATCGTATAAAAATGAGTCTTGAAGTTGGACTCCCCAGATATTGTTACCATTTGAGTCATACTTTGCAACCCAAAAGTCCCACCAAGTTGTATCTGGACCAAAGAAAGGACCTGTTGTACCACCTCCCATATAGATATTTCCACTACTATCTATTGCTAGTGACACAAGAGTATCTGTCTCTGCTGAGCCATATTTTTTTATCCATATCTGATTTCCAGAAGAGTCATACTTTCCTAAGAATACATCATCATAGTTACTAGCTAATGGAGCTCCACCAAGATCACCATAAGTGTGACCAGCAATATAGATATTATCCTCACTATCAACAACTATATCTCTAATATAGTCAGCTTGCGATCCACTACTCCCCATCTGTTTAATCCAGAGTCTAGTTCCATCTTTATCATACTTTGCAAACCAGACATCATTATAATAATTATCCTTTGAGGTTGAGTTAACAATATCTCCAGCAGTAAGACCAGTCATATAGATATTATCGCCACTATCAATAGCTATTGAGTAAAAACTATCTGTCTCTGGTGTTCCAAACTCCTTTCTCCACTTCTCTGTCATATTCTCATCATATTTTGTCAAGCGAATATTCTCACCTGAAGAAGTTGCTACCGCTCTATAGATATTACCACCACTATCTTTTACACTATATGTATTACCTGGTTGCATATATTGATAAATATCATTATCAATCTTTCGCTCACCACCTATATCATAATCTATAAGCTTTCTAAGAAATATTGTCTTATTGTATGCATTCAGCAAGTACATCTCTGTCGTACCCGCCATATAGATATTACCCTTATCATCTATAAGACCAGTAATGTTCTCTATATCTCTATCTTGAACAATCCCTTTAGCATCTGTGTACTTGTCAAGCTCAATACGAGAACCTGATGATACAGTGCCATTATCAGTATTAACATTTAGTATAAACCCAAACGGAGAGTGATACTCCGTAGCCTTACCAGAAATAACAAGCTCTCCATCTTTTCTAAAGCTCAGAGACCCTCCAAATCCAACTTCTCGATAACCTTTTGCCCAGACTTCATCTCCACTAGAGTTATATTTTGCATACCACAGATTTCCACCAGTTACATATATATTTCCACTACTGTCGGTGATAATATCATACGGATAATTACTGTTGATTGTTCCACATTTCTTTGACCACACTTGAGTTCCATACTTATTATATTTATAGAGATTTACTTCCTTATAGCCTCCTGCAATATATACATTACCACTCTCATCTACTTCTATCTCATTAAATACATCATAATAGGCTTCTCCAATCTGTTTAAGCCAGAGCTGTTTTCCAGCTGAGTCAAACTTAGCTACATATCCATCATGTTGACCTTGGTTTGTTCCACCCAAAGAGCTATAGGTGATACCTGTAATATAGATGTTTCCATCGCTATCTAGTGTTATATCTCTACCGTAGTCTTGCTTTTCTCCACCAAACTGTTTAATCCAAATTTGATCCCCATCAGAGCTATATTTTGCAATAAAAATATCGTAATATTCATCTAATGGATAGTTCTCTTCAAGTTGTGCATTTGTATGTCCTGTAATATAGATGTTATCACTACTATCAAATGCTATACCCGCAATAGTAGTATATTGATTGTTATTACTGCTTTCTCCACCAAGCTGTCTTACCCATAGTCGACTCCCATTCTCATCATACTTTATTAACAAGCCATCGTATCCAGTAGGTTTTGTACGATTTCTAGCTAAATTATCTTCTGTAGTACCAGTAATATAGATATTACCTCTGCTATCTTTTGCAATAGAAGTTAAATATTCGTTAGAGTGAAAAACAGGTGTAAAGTAACGATCCCAACCGTCAGCTTTCACTGTTAGTTCATCAACCTCATACTCCATTTTACAGATAGCCATTTTAAGTTCGCTTCCTGATATATCAGAGAAGTTCCCATCTCTGCTAACTATTATCCTATCTTCAACGGTCTCACTGGTTCCATTTGGCTCTCCATCTTTCCAGCTTACATATGAGCTACCCTCAAGTGAGCAATCTCCATCTGTGCAAGAACCCTGTACCCAAGAGTCCCCACCCCATTTAGATTTAATGTATGCAACCTCTTCAGCTGAGGATGCTGTGAAGAGATGGTAATTTGAAGCATAACCATAATATGTCTCATTGATATCTTCACAGTATGAATATGCATCATTGTAGTTTTTATCACTACTATATGTGTACCTGTATGTTTTACCTCTCTTTTCATCATAAAATGGATAGCTAGACCCAAAAACTTCACTACTTAATCCCAACACTATGAGAAAAAGTAAAATTTTTCTTATCATTTTTAATCCCTATATCTTAAAATTATTTCGTGATTTAGCCTTAAATCACTAAACGGTTTTGAGAACTCAACATCAACCCTCTGTAGGTCACTGTCGAGTGCTATATTTTTAAATCCACTCTTACTGTTGTCGTAGCTTATTAAAAAAGGTTTCTCTTTTTCACAGCTATCTACTCCCCATTTGAAGGTTTGAGTATCAAAAGTGATACAATCTCCACCATCTAAACCTCCATTAAAGTTCTGGTAGTCAAAGAAACTATCTTCAACTCCCCTCCACTGAAAATTTCCGAAACTATCTCTCTGCCCACTTGTCCAAAACTCTCCTACTGTAATATTTTTCTCCTTTAAGAACTCTATAACTTTAGACTCATACTCTCTATCAACTATTGAGACAACTCTTCCATCTCTACTCTCAGCAAACTGCTCAGCCTCTTCCCAAGACATATTGGTATCAACCATCTCAAAGATCATACTGTTAAAAGTTGTATCTCTGAATCCAAGCATATTTTCGTCAAAAATAAAGCCTGTCCCACTAATATCTATATTGAACTGACCGCTCTCTGTTGAGTAACGATTACTTAAGAAGCCTAATAGAATAGTCTCTTCCGATAGATTGATATCTCTATTCGTTTGGAGAAACTCTTGTTGTTGGGTGTATATTGATATTGAGTCCATAGATATGGAAACCCTATATTTGTCGTATATAACTATATTCTCAAAAAGATCTTTTCCATCAATATAACTATCCTTTATATAGTTTGAAGTTGGCTGTTTAGAGTTATCGATTGAACTATTTGGTAGAGTCAAATACTCTTCAGGTGAGCTACTTCCCATATTGTGACAATATATATTAAATGGCTTTAACTTATCCCCTCCAAGATAGACTCTGTACTCACCATCATCAGTTTCGCCATATAGCTCTTTTATATCTCTACAATCTTTTGGAAAGTATGTCATTTTTGGAGGAAGAACATCCCTCAATTCCCACTCATTTTTAAACTCTACCCCGTAACGGTTCTTAATCTCAGCTATTGAGAGACAACTTCGTTTTCTGGGATCTTTAAGTTGGCACTTATCCTTAAAGTACTCTATTTGAGAGATATAGATATTTAACTCTTTCTGTAATTCAGTTAGCATCTTTACACTATCTTGAGCATCAACAAAGTCATATGGATATTGAATTATTGAACCAACATCAAAAAGTAAGCTTCTATATGTAAAGAGGTATGCCCCATACTCTCTCATTGCATTTTCAGCCTTTAAGATATCTCCTCCCCTCTTCACGAGAGTGGAACTCTCGTAATCTTGAAATTTTACTTTTAGAGGACTCTCTCTATATGTTGTTGAGCCAATACTGTTTAGTTCGCCAATAAAACCTTTAATATAGTTCATAAGTTGTTCTGGGGAGATTGTAAAAGGAACACTATCCTCTATACCTTGAGCGATTACTTTAATAGTCACTTTTCTATCGTGTGAAATGTTTTCAACCTCTCGGAGAAAAGAGCCACTAATATCAACACCAAGACTAGCTCCCGCTACTTTCTTACCGATAAAGGTACTTGCATTAACTTCAATCTTACTTCTCTCATAGGCACTTTTATTATGAATCTCTATAAGAGCTACCATTTGAGAACCTGTTGTTACTGTCTCTATATATTGGTCTCCACACTTTTGGCGAAACTCCTCATATAGATCTTGATTGGCAAAGAGCTTTGTAGCCTCTTCGCTAAGCTTCGGCTCTTTTATTGAGTAGTCATCTTTTTCATAGTTTAGAGTGATTAAGTAGTAGATATTTTTATTATCAAACTCCTCTTCAACCTCAATATCTCCACCTATACTAAACTCAAAAATAGAGAATCCAATAGTCCCTTCCAACTCAATATTCATAGCCTCTTTCATCTCTCCTGAGTCTTTAATATCTGTAATTGCAAAGGTAACCTCTTCTCTCGACACTCTATCTTTTATCTCAAAATCTTCTAAACAAGGATTTCCAGCGATAATAGTTCCTCTTAGGGAGTCAAAACCACTTCCGAGGTCCATATCAGCCACATAATCTGAAGAGCTTATAAGAGCATTCGGCGATCTCTTTTGATCTAAAACACTCTGATCAGCCATTAAGAATTGGGCAAAGAAAATATAGATTAGAGTCCCCAAAAAGGGGAACTTTACTGAGCTGTTGAATCTCATTTTTTTAACCAGAAACCTTGTGCTGGTAGAATTGTTGCAGGATTCTTGACCCATTCACCACTCTCAAAAGTGTAGATTAAACCGTTGATATTTGAACTTTCCAGCTCTTTTCCACTCGACAGAAGAACCCAATTAGAGCTATCTACACTATTTAGATCTAACTCTTGTGGCTCACCACTAAACTCAACAGTTGTTGAACCTTTAGAATAAGCCCAGAAACCTCTATTTGCAGGAATAGTTATCCCATTTTTAATCCACTCACCATTTTCATAACTGAAGAGAGGAGAGATATTTGAACTTAATGTTCCTGTATCAAATGCACTACCGCTTGGATTCCCAATTAAGTTCCACCCTCTGTTTAAGTTGATTGATATTGTTGTGCCATTGACTGTACTACTACTTTCGCCCTCACTAAAGATAGTTTTTCCATCACTGTCAATAATAGCTATCTCATTGTTTAAGTTGAGTGTATATGTATAATCACCGTCACTATCGAATGATGTGATCATAGGAACCTCATCATAGTTAATAATAGCTGATGATGACTCGTTAATAGTCTCAACCACACCAAGTTTTGAGTTAAGGGTCTTTATGCTTCGCTCTGTTTTAACTACTTTATCAGCTTTAGTTAGTGTTCTTGAAACAAACTCAAGCTCTCTTGGATTAGAGATGTCTAAAATGTAGAGTCCTGTATATTCGTTAGCTATATATAGTCTATCTCCACTCTTTGTAATAGATGTGAAGTTTTCGACTTTAAACTCTTTTACAAAAGTTGCTCTTCTTTTTGAGATATCTAAGATAATCACTCCATCTCTTTTAGTAAGAAGATAGACATAGTCACCATCAACTACTAAATCAATAGCTGTCTTCTGTTCAAAAAATGTCTCTATGATAGGATTACTTTTAACTGAAATATCAACAATCTGAAGACCATCTAAGTAGTTTGCAATGTATGCTTTGTTAGCAACAACTTCAACTTGTTTTGCATATTGTGTTGCAAACTTGCCAAGAAATATTGGTGTTGTACCACTCTCATACTTGTATATCGATAAACCTTGAGATGTAAGGGCATAAAGATATTCACCAGATATTTGAATATCAAGTGGTCTTGAGTCAAGATTGAGCTGAAGCTCCTGTTCTGGAGCAGTTGCCACAGATACATTAAAAGACTTTAACTGGTTATCAATTGACAGGAAAAGATGATTACCATCTTTTTCAAGAATTGTTCCATTCAAAAGAGAGATAGATAAAAGCGGTAGAGAAAGAGCTATTTTCTTCATATTAAACCTTTTTTTTTACTATATATTATACTCTTTTGCTACTTTATGTATCTACAGCAACTCATAACTACTTTTCAACTATCGCTTAAGAGTATTTTACCTTGCGATGGTGAATGAGTCCTAATACATAAATTTTTAAAAATTCTCCTTAAACTGACGATAATTGGTTATATAAATAAGATAATTAAAGGGGATTGACAATGATTTCAAATGTGAATCAAAATCTCTATATGCAAACAGCTGATGTCAAGAGAGGCGGAGATGTTGCAAAGTTAGATGCTAGTCAAAGTCTTGAAGCAGTCAATAATCGTGTAGTAGAGATCAAAAAAGGGTTAGAAGAGGGGTCATATAAATTAATGGCTCCACATATCTTAGCTAAGATTTTTGCTGAAGCAGAGCTTGGTGTTTAAGGTATAGAGTCTGATGTTAAAAAAGTATCTTGAGGGGGCAGTTGGCGATCTTTTAAAACTTATCCAGCTAACGGAAGATGATATTAGAGATGCAAAAGAGGCTAACCACCCCGCCATATTTGAACGAGTTGCTCAAAAAGAGAAGTTAATAGATACTTTTGAGACACAAAAAAAGATGATAGACCAACTCATCACCCAAAAAGCATCTCAAAACAGTGGTGTTTCGCTTGAAAATCTATTAGATGATATAGAGAAGGGCTATCTTGAAGAGCTTAAGAGTAAGCTATTAAAACTTAAACAAGTTAATAGAAGATATGCTAGGCTTGTTGTAAGTGTTGGAACTTTTTATAGTTCGCTTTTAGAGAAGATTGTGCCAACAGAGATGGATGGTTATGAGACAGTTATTAAACAGTCCGCATCATTCTTAGAGATAAAAGGTTAGGAGAGATATGTCTATTTTTGCAGGACTAAATACAGCTGTTACAGGTTTAAACTCGGCTCAAGTTGGTGTTAATACAACCAGTCATAACATTTCCAATGCGGAAAATAAGAACTATACTCGACAGAGAGTTGCACAGGAGACAAACCAACCTGCCAAAATAGGAAACTCTCTAATGGGGACTGGAACTAGTGTAGCTTCTATTACAAGAGTTCATAGTGAGTTTGTCTATACCAGATACCAACAGAGTAGTGAAAGAGCAGCATATTCTGGTACTCTTGAACAGAATCTCGAAGAGGTGAGTAGTTTTTTTCCAGATATGGAGGGAGTTGGTATTAAAAATGATATGGAAGCATATTTTCGTAGCTGGAGTTCACTAGCACAAGATCCATCTTCAGTAGCACAAAAAGAGATTCTTGCAGCATCTGCTGATAATTTAGTTGTTGGTGTAAATGGGGCATATCAAAAACTTGATCAACTTCACAACCATCTAAATGATGAGTTAAAAGCCAATATTGATGAGGTAAATAGAATCATTAAAGATATTGCAAATATTACAGGCGATATTATTAGAATGGAGGGTGATGGTTCAACAGCCAATGATTTGAGAGATAAAAGAGATGGTCTCGAAACAACTCTCTCAAGATTGATTGGTGCTGAATTTGTTCATGGAAATATTTCCGAATCTGGAGATACTCCATCAACTATCGAAGCTCAAGGTATTTATAGTGCAATGATAGGTGGTGTGGCACTTGTAAGTGGTAGCACATATCATGAATTAACACTCGATAATAGCGATAGTAAAGATGCCTTTTATACAATAAAATATAGAAACCAAGATAAAACCTTTGTTGATATGTCCCAGGTTATTGACAAGGGTCAAGTTGGTGCAATTCTGGAGCTTAGAGGTGATAGATTTGATGAGAATAAAAATCCTGTCAATGGTCTAATTCCAGACTTTAAAGAGAGACTAGATATGTTTGCTAGAGGTCTAATTCAACACACTAATAGCATATATGCAGAGAGTGCATCTCCATCTATGAAGAGTAATTCTCTTGGAGATATTAAAGCGAGTGATAACCTTATTGAAAAGCTTGGAGTTAATGAGGGGAGCTTTAATATTGTAATCTATGATAAAGATGGAAAAGAGGTTGGAAAGAGAATTATCAATATTGAGCCAGATACAACCTTTAATGCCCCTCTCGATGAGCAGAGTCTTATAAAACAGCTTCAAAGAGTCTATGATGACAATGGAGACAACTCTCTTTTAAACGATTTTGCCTCTCAATTTAATGTCTACACAAGTAATGATAAACTGGTTATTGAGCAGAAAAACACGGCTCTTGGCTACACTTTTGGAGTTGAAGATAACGGTACAAATTTTGCTGGTTCAATTGGTTTAAATAGATTCTTTGATGGAACAGGTGCTGGAAATATAACAGTTAATAGAGATGCTCTCAACAATCCTCACAAAATTAGATCTCATAAAGCTCCTGTTGATGGTGATAACGGAGTTGCTGATGGAATGGTTCGTCTTCAAAGCGAACAGTGGAGATTTAACTCTGATAGATTTGGAGATGTCAATGATACAATTATGGGAGTCTATAATGAGCTTTCAGTTGATATATCTTCTAAAACTGAAGCGATAAACCTTCGAAAAGAGACAATTGATGTTCAATTTAATGCAATTGAGGATCAACTTCAAAAAATCTCAAAAGTATCAATTGATACAGAACTTGTAAATTTAATGAAATATCAAACAGCATACTCTGCTTCTGGAAAGGTCATTACAACTCTTGATAGAATGATTGATACTCTACTTGGAATGAAACAGTAGGTATAAACAACAATAATCACAATCAAATCAAGCTGAAAAGCCTAGATATAGTAATTGCGAGAGTGTGAAATAACTATGCTTAAA